>JAIQFJ010000368.1 GCA_020073325.1 Terriglobia bacterium
GGTGGACGCGCAGGATCATGTCTGGATTATTCACCGCCAGGGATCGCTTGAAGCGATGGAACTGTACGGCATCGCCAACGCCCCCAAGGGCGCGAACAAGCGGCACAACGGCGTGGTGGAATCGGAGTGCTGCATTCCCGCGCCTCCGGTGCTGGAGTTCGATCAGGCCGGCAATCTGCTGAAGAGCTGGGGCGGCTCCGACGGCGACGGCTATGTTTGGCCGGATTCGAATCACGGAATTTTCGTGGACTATAAAGGCAACGTGTGGATCGGCGGAAATGGACGTGGAACGCCCGCAGGCGGTCGCGGACGTGGAGCTGCGGCAGCTCCGGCGGCGCCTCGTCCGGGCGGAACCGCGGACGAATCGGCTCCGGCGGCGGGTCGCGGACGCGGTCCGGCGCGCGTGCATGACAGCATGGTCATGAAGTTCACGCAGGATGGCAAGTTCCTGTTCCAGATCGGCAAATCCGGCGCCCTGTTGAACAGCAACGATACGGAAAACCTCGGTCTGCCGGCGAAATTGTACGTCGATCCGAAGACCAACGAGCTGTACGTGGCCGACGGCTACGGCAACAAGCGCGTGATCGTGTTCGATGCCGAAACCGGAAAGTACAAGCGGCACTGGGGCGCCTACGGCGAGAAGCCGGACGATACAAACCTGGGACCCTACGACCCGAACGCTCCGGTGGCGAAGCAGTTCCGCAACCCGGTGCACTGCGCCGAACTTTCGAACGATCAGAAGCTGTACGTTTGCGATCGTCCCAACGATCGCATCCAGGTATTCGAGCCGACCGGCAAATTCATCAAGGAAAAGATCCTGTACAAAGAGACCCTCGGCGACGGATCGGTGTGGGACATCGCGTTTTCCAAGGATCCGCAGCAGAAGTACATCTTCCTGGCCGACGGCGCGAACGAGAAGATCCATATCCTCGATCGCGAGACGCTCGAAGTCCTGACCAGCTTCGGCGACGGCGGACGCCAGCCCGGCGAATTCTACGCGGTCCACAGTATCGCGACGGATTCCAAGGGCAACATCTTCACCACCGAGACGTATCGCGGCCAGCGCGTGCAGAAGTTCGTTTATAAGGGCGTCGGCCCGGTAATGAAGGAAGATCAGGGCGTGCTCTGGCCGAAGTCGGCAAAGAGCCCGCTGCAGTAGAATTGCTGTTCTTTTCGTGATCGCGGGGGCTGCGGGGCCCAGTCTCAAAAAGAGACACATGAGCCCCGCAACTCCGCCACCGATGTCAAACGCGAACAGCTCGAGTCGTGAAACGAAGCATGCATTCCGCGAAGTAACCGCGATTTTCCAGGACAGAATGCGCGCCGTCTGATATTCTGAGTACGCTTTGAGCCTGGCGTCTCCACAGCCTAGTCCTACAACGCTGATGCGAATCCTGCTGGTGGAGTCGAATCCGGCGGACGCGTATTTGACCGTCGAAGCGCTCAAACAGGCGGGAATGGAGCATGGCGTCACGGTCTTCGACGACAGTTCCAAGGCACTCGACCATTTGCGCGGCGGCTCGGAAGCGGCCGATCTGGTGCTGCTCGATCTCAACGTCGCGCCGCTTTCGGGCCTGGAGATGCTGGCGGAGATCCGGCGCGATCCGAGCCTCGTCTATTTGCCCGTAGTGATTGTGTCGGGTTCGGAGAACAGGGACGATGTTCGCAAGGCCTACGGGTCTGGCGCGAATTGTTATATCAACAAGCCGGCGAGGCTGGAAGAATTCCTGCGGTGTATGAAGACGTGCTACGAATTCTGGGGCACGGTGGCGACGCTGCCGCGGTGAATCTTCAATCGGCGGCCGGCAGAGTGAACAAGAAGGTCGAGCCGCCGCCGGGTTGCGATTCCACCCAGATGCGTCCGCCTAATGACTCGATGGCTCGGCGCGCGTAGGCGAGGCCCAGACCATTTCCCGGAATATCGCGTCCATGCAAGCGGCGGAACAGGCCGAAGATTCGCTCGAAATGGGCTGGTTCGATTCCGGGGCCGTTGTCGCGAACCGAGAAAATCACGTCGGCGCCTTCCTCGCGTGCCGCCAGGTGGATCTGCGGGTCGGGGCGGCCGGCAAATTTGATGGCATTGCCGATTAAGTGCTGCAGAACTTTCGCCAGTGGATAGAAGTCGCCTACCACGGCTGGGAGCTGATCCTGGGTAACCGTTCCGCCTTCAGGGACCTGGATGCGGCGCAGCGCTTCGAACGCAACCGAATTCATGTCGACGCGCGTGGGGTGTGGGCGCTCCGGCTCGGCCGTAGCGTACTCGACCATGGCGGCCAGCAGAGACTGCGCGCGGTCCACTGCGTCGAGAATGTAACGAAAGAAAAGTTCCGAATCTTCATCGCCCGGGTTCGGGTTGCGATTGGCAAGCAGTTGGGAATACGAGGCAATGGTGCGCAACGGTTCGCGCAAATCGTGCGAAACGCGGGATACGAATTCCTGAAAATCCGTGTTCGAACGGCGCAGCCGGCCTTCGCAAGCTTCCAGTTCTGTCCTTAACCGGTCGAGTTCAGAGTCTGCCTTGAGCATGGGTTCGGGCATTCGAGTCGCTACCCGTTCGATGAATTTCGGACCACTGGCGTTACAAGGGGTGCGGATTCGATCGCGGGTTGAAAGATTTACTCAGGCCGGCGAACCGGTCACAGGGGATTGCTGGGAATCTGCGATTCGGCGAATCATGCAGATAAAGAAATCGCGCGCGAGCGGCCGCAGGTTTGGCCATTAAGCTGCCAAGCGAAGGACGTCAGATATTCGTGTCGCGGCCGGATCGCTTTTCCTCGGAGTTAGTTTTCTCACCTCGCTCAGCGCCCAGCAAATCATGACAGACTCGCAGACCGGCGGGCGGCCGATTCTGATGAATGGCGATATGGCCGTTCTCGAAGCGGGTGAGGTGCGGCGCGATATCGATTGCCGGGTGATTCCCGATAAGCCGGCCCTCGGCTTCGACCTGAAATTTCACTCGGGGTACACGCTGTCGGTGCCTCTCGCGGATCTGGAAGGCCCCGGGGACATGCTGACGATCCTGTTTCGAGTGACTCCCCAAGGCGGCGATCCGGCGCCGGTATATTTTTCGCAGCAGGTGCGCGTTCCCGCAATCAAAGACGCCAAAGGCGACGCGACGTTGTGGGGAGCCTTCGATTTGGGTGAAGGGTCCTATCACGTCGATTGGCTGATGCACGATTATATAGGCCGGTTCTGCTCGTCGTACTGGGATGTCGATGCGGCGTTGGGTCCGAAGGACAAACAGGTGGCGGTGGCGGTTCCGCCGAAAGCGGTGAGGCGGGCCGAGGATGAAAAATTTCAGCCGGAGCCGCCGGTTCAGCGGACGGGTGGCGCGCCGCTCAAGGTAAAACTACTGCTGAATTTCGCGCCGGACCGGGAAGATTCCGCCGCCCTTGATCCGATCGACACTATGGCGCTGGTTTCGATCTTGCGCAACATAGCGCGCAACCCGAGGATCGGGAAATTTTCGCTGGTGGCGTTCAACATTCAGGAGCAGCGGGTGCTCTACCGGCAGGATTCCACCGATCATATCGACTTTCCGGCGATGGGCGCGGCGCTCCGATCGCTCAGCCTGGGAACCGTGAATTTCGCACAGCTACAGCACAAGAACGGCGATACCGAGTTCCTGTCGAGCCTGGTTCGCACGGAAACCGGAGATTCACACCCGGACGGGCTGATCTTTATCGGTCCGAAGGCATTTCTGGACTCGAGCGTTTCGCAGGACGACCTGAAGCAGGTGGGCGACCTTGGCTACCCGGTCTTCTACATGAACTATGCTCGAGACCCGAATGCGGCGCCCTGGAAAGACGCGATCTCGCGCATGGTGAAGTTTTTCAAGGGTCGCGAGTACACGATCAGCGGTCCGCGCGACCTGTGGAATGCGGTTTCCGAAGTTGTGTCGCGCATTGCCAGTTCCCGCCGGGTCGAGGCAACGGGGCCGGACATTCGGTAGCCGTTCCATTGAGAAATCGACGAAACAGGATTCGCTCCCGCGGATCTAACCGTTTTGGCCCGTCGTCGTCCCGCATTCTTTTTTTTGAGATTCCCCAGGAGTTTGTCATGAAAACTGTCCAGGCCAGCAAGACCGGTACGAGAACAGTGAAGGGCAGCGCCCGCGATTCCAGCATGCTGCTTAAAACGCTGATTGCGTTCAAGGACGGGGATTTCTCCGTGCGCATGCCGGTGGATCTGATCGGCGTGGACGGCAAGATTGCCGACGCGCTGAATGAAATCCTCCAGATGAACCAGATGATGTGCCGGGAATTCGCGCGAATTTCGCAAGGCGTTGGAAAGCAAGGACAAATCAACCAGCGCGCCTCGATTGGAGCGGTGCGGGGAGGCTGGGCGGATTGCGTGGATTCGGTGAACGGGCTGGTCGGCGACCTGGTTCAGCCTTCGACCGAAGTGGCGCGTGTCATCGGCGCGGTGGCAAAGGGGGATCTTTCGCAGACCATGGCGCTGGAGGTCGACGGGCGGCCGCTGCGCGGCGAATTTCTGCATACGGCTCGTGTGGTCAACACGATGGTGGATCAGCTCAATTCGTTTGCGAGCGAAGTGACGCGCGTCGCGAGAGAGGTCGGGACGGAAGGCAAGCTCGGCGGGCAGGCGGTGGTGACGGGTGTCGCGGGCACGTGGAAGGATCTGACGGAAAGCGTCAACTCGATGGCGTCGAACCTGACGAATCAGGTGCGAAACATCGCCGGCGTCACGACGGCTGTGGCGAAAGGCGACCTGACGACCCGAATCACCGTGGACGCGCAGGGCGAAATTCTGGAATTGAAGAACACCATGAACAACATGGTGGATCAGCTCAGTTCGTTTGCGGCGGAAGTGACGCGCGTGGCTCGTGAAGTCGGCACCGAAGGAAGGTTGGGCGGCCAGGCGCAGGTTCGCGGCGTCGCGGGTGTGTGGAAGGATCTGACGGATTCAGTCAACGGCATGGCGGGAAACCTGACGAACCAGGTCCGAAATATTGCGGAAGTCACGACGGCGGTCGCCAAGGGCGATCTTTCGACTCGAATTACGGTGGATGCGCGCGGCGAAATTTTGCAGCTCAAAAATACCATCAACACGATGGTCGATCAGCTTTCGTCGTTTGCGGCCGAGGTCACGCGCGTGGCTCGCGAAGTGGGAACGGAAGGATTGCTGGGCGGCGAAGCGGACGTGCCGGGCGTCGCGGGAACCTGGAAGGATCTGACAGATTCGGTCAACTCGATGGCCGGAAACCTGACCGCGCAGGTTCGAAATATCGCCGAGGTGACGACGGCGGTCGCCAAGGGCGACTTGTCGCGCAAGATTACGGTGAGCGTGCGCGGCGAAATTCTGGAGCTGAAGAACACGATCAACACGATGGTGGAGCAGCTCAATTCGTTCGCATCGGAAGTGACGCGCGTGGCTCGCGAAGTGGGAACCGAAGGAAAGCTGGGCGGGCAGGCGAAGGTCGAGGGCGTAGCGGGTGTGTGGCGCGATCTGACGGAATCGGTCAACTCGATGGCGGGCAACCTGACGAACCAGGTTCGAAATATTGCGGGCGTGACGACGGCGGTGGCCAAGGGCGATTTGTCGACGAAGATTACTGTCGATGCGCGCGGCGAAATTCTGGAGCTGAAGAACACGATCAACACGATGGTGGACCAGCTCAACTCGTTCGGCAGCGAAGTGACGCGCGTAGCGCGAGAGGTCGGGACGGAAGGAAAGCTGGGCGGTCAGGCGCAGGTGAAGGGCGTCGGCGGTGTGTGGAAGGATCTGACGGACTCGGTCAATTCGATGGCCGGAAACTTGACGGCGCAGGTTCGAAACATCGCGGAAGTGACGACGGCGGTGGCGAACGGAGACTTGTCGCGCAAGATTACGGTCGATGTGCGCGGCGAAATTCTGGAGCTGAAGAACACGATCAACACGATGGTGGATCAGCTCAATTCGTTCGCATCGGAAGTGACGCGCGTGGCGCGCGAGGTCGGTACCGACGGCAAGCTGGGCGGGCAGGCGCAGGTGAAAGGCGTCGGCGGTGTGTGGAAGGATTTGACGGATTCGGTGAACTCGATGGCCGGCAATCTTACGGCACAGGTTCGAAATATCGCCGAGGTGACGACGGCGGTCGCCATGGGAAATTTGTCGCGCAAGATCACGGTGGACGTGCGCGGCGAAATTCTGGAGCTGAAGAACACCATCAACACGATGGTGGACCAGCTCAACGCGTTTGCATCGGAGGTGACGCGTGTTGCGCGCGAAGTCGGCACCGAAGGGAAGCTCGGCGGGCAGGCGCAGGTGAAGGGCGTCGGCGGCGTATGGAAGGATTTGACGGACTCGGTGAACTCGATGGCGTCGAACCTGACATCGCAGGTTCGAAATATTGCTGAAGTCACGACGGCGGTCGCGAAAGGAGATTTGTCGCGCAAGATCGATGTGGATGTGCGCGGCGAAATTCTGGAGCTGAAGAACACCATCAACACGATGGTGGATCAGCTCAATGCGTTCGCGGGCGAAGTGACGCGCGTCGCTCGCGAGGTCGGTACCGAAGGGAAACTCGGCGGACAAGCGGAGGTGAAGGACGTTGCGGGTACGTGGAAGGATTTGACGGACTCGGTGAACTCGATGGCGTCGAACCTCACTTCGCAGGTTCGAAATATCGCCGAAGTGACGACGGCGGTCGCCAAGGGAGATTTGTCGCGCAAGATCACAGTCGAAGTGCGCGGCGAAATTCTGGAGCTGAAGAACACGATCAATACGATGGTCGACCAGCTCAACGCGTTCGCGGGCGAGGTGACGCGCGTGGCG
>JAIQFJ010000369.1 GCA_020073325.1 Terriglobia bacterium
GTTTGCCGGCGAGCCGGCTCCCAAGCCGGCTGGTCTTTGTCCGCAAGGTGTCGGGTACTCAACCCAAAAATCACGATCGCCGCCCCCGCGTGGGATGATACTCGCATGCGGACCTTTTTACTGGCGGCGCTGTGCTCGATCGCCTCGGCGCAAACGCATCGGGCGCAGTCGGTGGACGTCAAAGTTCTCTCGACCATGCTCGCCGATGACGATGGAATCGGCGAATGGGGATTTTCAGCGCTGGTCAACGTCGACGGGCACCGCATTCTGTTCGACACCGGCGCGCGGCCCGATACCGTGCTGATCAATCTGAGGGCTCTGAAAGTCGACCTGAGCAACGTTCCCGACGTAATCCTGACGCACAATCACGGCGACCATACCGGCGGCCTCATGACGCTTAAGAAATCCGTCGGCGCGGGCGCGCTGACGACGGCACACGTCGGCGAAGGAATTTTTCTCGATCGCGGAAATGACCGCATCGAAAAACTCCGCCGCGATTTTCAGGCCGCAGGCGGAAAATTCGTGGTGCACGACGCGCCGTCGGAGATCTTTCCGGGCGTGTGGCTCACCGGTCCCGTGCCGCGCAAATATCCGGAGCGCAACTGGAGCGGCACCGGCAAGGTCCGGATGCCCGACGGATCGACCAAAGAAGACAACGTGCCCGAAGATATGTCATTGGTGATCGACACGGATCGCGGCCTGGTGGTGATTTCCGGATGCGGGCACGCCGGGATCGTCAACACGCTGGAGTATGCGCGCGACAAAGTCCGCAACGCTCCGGTGTATGCGGCCGTGGGAGGCTTTCACCTGTTCGCGCTCGACGATGAAAAGCTGCGCTGGACCGCGGGAAAACTGCGCGAGTTCGGACTGCAGAATTTCCTGGGAGCGCACTGCACGGGGATCGAAGCGACCTACCGGATCCGCGAGCTGACCGGGTTGTCGCGCAAAACGGCGGCAGTGGCGGCGGTCGGCGCCGAGTACAGTTTGAAAGACGGGCTGAAGCCGGGAAATATCTCGAGGTAGCTACGGAAGCGATCCTTTATCACTACGGACGCGACAAGTCGCGTTCCTTGGCCAAATCGGCGGCGGCGCCGGCCGCATCGCCCGACGCTTTTCGCGCGACCGCGCGGTTGTGATACGCGTTCACGTATTTCGGATTCAGGCGAATCGCTTCGTCCAGATCGGCCAGCGCGCGGCGCTCGTCGCGCATCAGATGATACGTGAACCCGCGCGCGTTGTAGGCCAGCGCGAGGTCGCGCCGTAGCTCGATGGCCTGCGTCAGCTCGGCGATCGCCTCGGCGTATTTCGATTGATAGAGAAGATCGCGGCCCTTTTTGTAATGATCGTCCGCGCTGTTCGGATCGGACTTTTTGGGAGCCGCCGCAATGGCAGGAGTCCTCACGGGCGCAGGCGGAGGCGCGCTCACCAGGGCAGGAACCACAACCGGAGCGGCAGTCACGGCCGGAGCGGGCGCGGGAACCGTTTCGCGCACGGGCTCGGGCTCCACCGGCCTGGTCGGAAACGCGGGCGGCATGGTGACCACCGTCGTGCGCTCCATCGCCGCGTTGGTTTTCGCGAGCACATCGCGCGCCTCGGCGTAATCGGGACGAAGCTTCAGCGCCTGTTGTAAGTCCGCGGCCGCTTTCTCATATTCGTGCAGCAGAAAATACGCGCTGCCTCGGGCGAGCCACGCCTCGGGCATGTCGGGGCGCAGGCGGATCGCTTCATTGCGATCGGCCAGGCCCTTCTCGTGCAAGCCGAGCTGATGGTAGGACCCGCCGCGCGCCAGGTGCGCTTCCGCCGAATCAGGACTGAGCCGCACCGCCTCCTCGCGATCGGCGAGCGCGCTTTCGTGTTCTTCGCGCGCGGCATAAACACTCGAACGCGCCAGATAAAGATAGACGTCCTTGGGGAAAATCTTCAAGGCGGCGGTGAAGTCGGCGATGGCAGCGTCGTAATCCTTGAGCTTGGCGTACGCCGCGCCGCGCAGCGTCAGGGCTTTGCCGGACGAAGGGCCGGAGCCGGGATCGATACGCAGGACTTTGTCGAAATCGTCGATGCCGCGGCGAAAATCGCCGAGTTGTCCGTAGGCGAATCCGCGCTCGATGTAGGTCGCGGCCAGATTCGGATTGAGGCGAATGGACTGGTCGTAGTCGTCGATCGCGTCCCGATAGCGGCCCATAGCCGCCAGCGCGGTGCCGCGTCCCTTCCAGGCTTCCGGGTCGTCCAGGCGCTGGCGAATCGCCGCGGAATAATCTTCGACGGCGCGCTCATGATGGCCCAGCAGTTCCTCGACGCCGCCGCGCGCGGAATAAGCGTCGGACGTCGTCGCTCCCAATTGAATCGCTTTGTTCAGATCGTCGAGAGCCTTCTGTTTTTCGCCTTGCTTGGCGTACAACGCTCCGCGCAGCAGAAAGATTTCCGCGTTGTTGGGAGCCATACCGGAGGCGTGGCTCAAATCGTCGATCGCCTTGAGCGGAGCGTTCAGCGCCACCTGCGCCCTGGCTCGATGAAGGTAGGCCTGATCCGTCGGATTCTCGGCCAGCGCCTGCGAAAAAGACCAGTAGGCCTCCTGCATTTTGCCGGCCTGCTCGTAGCGGAGTCCCTGCTCGAAGTCGCGCTGCGCTTTCTTCGCGTCGCCGGCATTCGCGGCGGCGCCGATCAGCAGGCAGCAGACGAATTTCAGCGGCACCATCTTCAGTGTAGATCGGCTGAACACCTTAGAACTTTATGCCAGGTACCACCGCGGTTCAACCCCCGGCCCCGGCTTCCATCGACACGGAAAGAGGCGTCGGCGGATGTTCATCCGGCAAACGATACATGCGATCCTGCGCTTCGATCATCATGCGGAATTGCCGGTGCGGCAAAAGATCATGCTCGTGAACCCAACGGATCGCGAGCCCGGCTTCGATCAGCGCGTTGAGAATTTCGCTGAGCGGATGAATCCACTGATAGGTGACGCGCGAAGAAAGCGGAGCCGGATCGCCGGTGTAAGTGACGCTGCCCTCGCAAATCAGCGGCGCACCGGCCGGCGTACGCCACGGGTTGCGCGAAACGAGCGCTCCATTTTCTTCCTCCAGCGTCAGGACCTGCGGATGCGTGTCGAGGAAATAAAGTTTTCCGCGATCCGCAAGCAGTGCCGCGATCGTGCGCGTCCAGCGATACACGTCGGGCAGCCAGGTGATCGTTCCCCACGTGGTATACACGATGTCGAAGCGCTCCGGTATCGCAACCGGTGCATCGTACACGTCGGACTCGATGAATCGCGCGGAAATCCCGCTCTTCGCCGCGAATTCACGAGCCGCCTCGATTGCGGCCGGCGAGAAATCGAGGCCTGTGACCCGCGCGCCTCGCCGCCCGAGCGACAACGTGTCGAGCCCGATGTGGCATTGCAGATGGAGCAGCCGCTTGCCCGCGACATCGCCGATCTCGGCCGCCTCGATGGGCAGCAGCGTGTCGGTGCCGGCGAGAAATGCGTCCGCCCGGTAAAAGCCGGTGGAGTCGCGCCGGTGAATGGCGGCGCGCTCATCCCAATTTCGCCGGTTGGCTTCGATCATCTGCCGAACGCGCGCTTGCGCCAGTCGCGGAGCTTCTGCGTCCATCCCACCGCACTCGGAGCCGCCGCGGGCATCGGATCGAAGTTCCGCGACGCACGCACTTCCGGCAGGGGAGCCGGCGTCTCGTACGGAGCTTTCGACGTCATCCGCACCCGATACCCGCTGAACGCATACGTGCGTTTGTACAGCTTGCCGTCCTTGTCGCGCAGCACCAGCGAGAAGGATTTTTCGTCCTGGCCCGGCAGATCCTGCGTTTCCACCGGATAGTAGCCTTCCACGTTGCGCTCGATGTAGGCCGTCTCGTAACGATGACGTTTGATGCTCCATACGAACACGCGAAAGCTGTCGAACTCGTACGGAAACGTGCCGGTCGAGACCGTGGTCCACAGCCAGTTATGCTGCGTCGTGCCCTTCTCTTTATCCTTCACGTCGCCCAGCGGAAGATACGCGGTGATGCGATGGCCTTCGGCATACTGCGCGACCTCGTCGGGAATCGACATGGTGAGCATCCGCGCCAGCACCCAGCCGACTTTGCCGTCCTTGGTGCGCACCAGGCTCCAGTCGTCCAGCGCGACCGGCTTCGGCTCGGGCGCCTTGTAGCCGGGAAGATCGGAGGCGCGCGGACGTTCGAGATTCGTCCAATCGTTGGGCGGTCCGGGCGGAGCGGGCATCGGCGGCGCGGGTCCGGTGCGCTTGGATTCTTTCGCCTTCGTTTTCTTTGCGGGATTCGTGCGGCGGACCGGCTGCGTCGCCAGATGCGCTGGAGGAGCCGAGCGCGGCGTGATCCGATGGCCGATCACCTCAACCGCGCCCGCTTCGGGGATCTGGAAAAAACTGGGCGCCTGGCGATTCGGATCGGCGTGCATGTTGAGCGCGTCGTAGACGGTCGCGGTTCCCTGCGAAGGAAGTTTCGCCGCGCTGTCGGCGAGCTTGCGCAGGTCGTCCATCTGCTGCGGCGTCAGCAGCAGGTTCGCGTCGGTCCAGCCTTCGACGCCTTCGGGCGTCCGCACTTTCACGAATCGCCGCCGAGTCTCCAGCACTTCGAGCTTCTCGCCATGCTTGACCGACCCGGCCGGCGCGGATTTCGAAGCGAGATCCTTGCGCAGATTCAACGTGGTCGGTCCCGCGTAGGCGACCCCAAACGAAGGTTGCGCCGCCGGCCGCGTCGAACACGCGCCAAGAAAAATCAAGAAGACCAGGAGGGCGGGCTTGAGCCCGCGCGAGGCTTTAGCCTCGCTGACCGGCGTCACCCAATCCCAAGATCGTCGACTCGCTCCAAAGGCGCCCCGCAGCGCCGACAGATGATCGACGCGCAATCGCCGCACACCAGCGGATCGCTCACCGGCTGCTGGCACCGGGGACAATAAAATTCTGTGTTGGTTTGATCGGACATCCACTGTTACTGCTTGGTCGACCCCTGCGGATTGGCCGCGCCCTGCGCCACAATCTCCGCGCGCGCTTTCAGGAACGCATCGTACTGGCTCATCAGATCGCGAAACACCGCATCGCCCAACACCCGATATCCCGTTCCCGTGAAATGCACGTGGTCGTATTGCGCCATCCCCGCCGTCACCCATTGCTGCATCGATCCCTTGCCGCCCATTTTCGCCCGCAGATCCCAGAATGCGCATTGCGTCGCCACCGCGGCACGCCGCTGCGCCTCCACGATCATGTCGATGTTGTCCATCGCCACCCAGCCCTTGCGCGTCTTGATCCACCGGTCCGGCGGACCGATCAGCATAATGGTCGCCGTCGGCGCCGCTGAACGGATCCGGCCGATCAGCTCCTGGAACATCGCCTGATAGGTGTCGACCGTCCAATCCTTGCGCCCGGCTTCGTTCGTGCCATAAGCCAGAATGATCAGCGAAGGATTGCGCCGCTGGATGTTCGACCGCAGCACCGGCTCATTCCAATCGAGCATGATCGAAGCCTGCGCGCCATTGATGCCGAGCGTTTCATACGTCACGCCCGTCGCGTTTTCGGCCACCCATCCGAACAGCCGCACCGGCGCGCGATCGAGCGTTTCCACTTCCAGCTTGTGCTGGCCGGGCGTCGTTTCGTAGCGATAATAGCCGGGCTCCTCGGCGCCTTCAGTCGAAATGCGCTCGACCGGATTGCCGTTGTCGTAAACCTGTACCTCGCCGCCGCCGGGCTGCTGTAAATAGAACAGCTCGAACTGCTGCCCCTCGGCCTGCAGATAGACCGCTTCATGCGGCAGCCTGGTCGACATGCTGACGCCGCCGAGGCCGTAGACGCCGTCGCCCTGACGCCCGACCAGTCCATCGGTATGCCAGTTGCGCGTCGATCCGGTGCGCACGTCCAGCCGCCGGTAGCCATTCCACGGACGTCCCGCGAAAGAGTACCCGCTGCCGCCGTCGCCGAATTTTTCCTGGAAGCGCGAGCGCAGGTCGCCGGTCCATTCATCGGCCGCCGTGTGCGAATCGCCGTAGTGAAGAATGCGAACCGGTCCGGGGATCTCGCCTTTCTGGTGCCGGTAGAGCAATTCGAAAAACGGCACCAGCGCCGCCGCGTTTTCGACCGGAATGTCGGCGCCCGTGGCAACCTTGGTGAAAACGCCTTCGTGCGCCTCGGCCCGAAGCTTCGCGGGAACCGGAGGACCTTTCGGAAGCACGCGGCGATGCGCCACCCGCGCCGTCGTAGCGGCCGGTTTCTTCGCCGACGTGCTCGCCGACGCCTTCGCCGAAGCGGCCACAGGCTTACCCGAACTCGAGTGGTATTTTTTCTTTTTCGATTTGGCCGCCGGCTTCTTGTTCGTGGTGGCGACCGGCGTGGCGGCGCTCGCCAATGCGGCGGAGACGAGCACGGCGCTTGCGAGCTTTGAAAAAAACTTCATTTCTGGGCGACTGCACCGCTGCCGTTCAATTGACGCAGCTTATATTGGTTATACCCGTCTCGTAGAGCATTGTACAATAGCTCGCCCACGATTTTTGCTCCCGCCGGCATGGGATGGATGAAATCGGCGCCCACCAGGCGGGGCTCGTCGTTATACCAGCGAGCCATCGTGCCCGCCCCGCCCATCGCCTGAAAGGTGTTGAAAAACGCCACGCCGGTCTCGTTTGCCACATGCGATTCGATGTCGACCAGGCGCGGAATCATCGCCGCGGGCAAGTATGTGCTGGGTCTGATGGTGATTCTGATGATCGTAGTGGGCCTGGTACTCCTGATTGCCTGCGCCAATGTGGCCAACCTGCTGCTGG
>JAIQFJ010000370.1 GCA_020073325.1 Terriglobia bacterium
ACTCGGAACAATCGACAACGTGTCGCCATGCGCGACCGGCGTGGCGTCTTTTTTCAGATAGCGGATGTCTTCGTCGTTCAGATACACATTGACGAAGCTCCGCAGCTTGCCCTCGTCGTTGAAAAGCTGCTTGCGGAGATCCGGAAACTGAGTTGTCAGCGCGCCCAGCACTTCGCCGACGGTCGAGCCTCCAAGCTCGATCGAATCTTTCTTTTCGGCATACTGGCGCAGCGGTGTGGGAATCAGAATTTTGGCCATATCAAATCTTCTTTCTCCGCGGCGGTCTGATCTGCGTTGGGCAGAAAACTCGCCGCGTGGTCGAACTTCCCGCCTTTTACCGATAGTACGACGAACGAGTACCAGGGGCAGGAATTCTCTAAATCGGTCTTCGAAAAATAGGCGTCGCAATCGGGATGGGAATGAAAGATCCCGATCAGGTCGAGCCCGGCCGCGCGCGCTTTCTTGTCCGCCTCCAGCAGGTCCTCGGGACGCAACTCATACCGCGCTCCCTGCGCTCCTTCGTAGGCATTTTCGAGCGGCACGGCCTGCGTGACGTGCTTGGCGTCGTCATCGATCCGGCCGATCATCGCGCCGCAGCATTCATTCGGAAATTTCGCTTCAGCATGGGCCACCATTACGTCCCAGGCCTGTTGGTCAACTCGAATCATCTTTTTCTTAAGCCGTTAATGAACATGAATGAACGTGATCCCGAGATTCAGGTTCATTCACGTTTACTAACGGCTGAATCAATCTTCGTCGTTCCAGAAAGGCTCGCTCAGGTACTTCGTTGCCCCGTCGCACAGCACCGTGACGATCACGCCGTTGCGTCCCGCTTTCACCAACTGCTGGGCGACCTTCCGGGCCGCATGCACGTTCGCGCCCGACGACATCCCCACCAGCAGTCCTTCGTTCCTGCCGAGCCACCGAGTCATATGATACGCGTCCTCGGTTTCAATCCACAAATTGTCATCGGCGATCGCGGAATCGTAAATCCCGGGAACGATTGCCGTCGGCATGTGCTTCAGCCCTTCGAGCCCATGGAATCCCGAAGAAGGCTGTGCCGAGATGCACTGGATCCCCGGCAGCTCGCGCTTCAATCGTCGCGACGTGCCCATGAAGGTTCCGCTGGTTCCCATGCAGGCGACAAAATGCGTGATCGACCCGCTGGTCTGCTCCAGCAGTTCGAGCCCGGTGCCGTCGTAGTGCGCCTTCCAGTTCGCCGGGTTGTTGTACTGATCCGGATAAAAATACGCCGAAGGATTCGCGTCGTAAACCTGCTTGCACAGCCGGATCGCGCCGTCCGAGCCTTCGCCGGGATCGGAAAACACCATTTCCGCGCCGTAATTCTTCAGGATCTGTTTGCGCTCATGCGACGCGTTAGCGGGGAGGCAGAGTTTCACTTTATAGCCTTTCAACGCCGCAATCATCGCATACGCGATCCCGGTATTCCCGCTCGTCGCATCGAGAATCGTATGATTATGCGTGAGTTTTCCGCTTTGCTCGCCGTCGACAATCATGTTCAGCCCGGCCCGGTCCTTCACCGAGCCGCCGGGATTGAAAAACTCCGCCTTGGCGTAGATCTCGACTCCGGGGAAATCCCGCTCCAGCTTCGTTAGCCGGATCAGCGGCGTATTCCCGATCTGATTGAGCAGAGAGGTCTTATTCGTCGCTACCGGATTGGAAACCGTGGGAGCCATTCGACACCTTTGTCCATTGTACTCAATGTCCTTCAACATAGAGGACATGGTTATTAGAGCCGTATGGACTCAATCGGATGCAGGAATCAGTGAAGGCCTACGGTATGGTCGACGGACTTGATCAGCTTCTCCGGGTCGTAGCCGACGCCTTCTTTGAACACGATCCGCACGTTGCGCACATCCGAAATCTTCGCAGCGGGATTGCCCTGGATCACCACCAGATCCGCCTGCTTGCCCGGCGCAATCGACCCGACCCGCGCGTCTGCCTTCAGAAATTTCGCGCCGTTGAGAGTCGCGATCTGGATTGCCTCGACAGGCGTAAAGTCCGCTTCGACAAGCAGTTCCAGGTTGCGCAAATCGCCGAACCCGGCCATTGCGCCGCCGTTTCCAGTGGGATCGACGCCGGCCATCAGAAATCCGCCCGCTTTGACGAATTCGTACTCGAACTGCTCTTCTTTTTTCAGCGAATCGAGTGCGGCCGAATTCGCCGCATCGGTGGCCCGCGCGCGAGCCGCCATATAGGTGACCGCCCCTTGCGGAGTCAACACGTCGAGCAGCCGCTGATCGAGCGGCGGACGATGCGGCGCCCCGGCATCGAACACCGCCAGCGTCGAGGTGATCGCGACATGATGCTGCACCAGGTCGCGAATTGTCTCCTGCACGGGAGCCGATTTCAAATCGAGCTTTCCGAACGCCCCCCGATTCCCCTGCGGACATTCATCGGGTTTCTTGTTCGGATCGAACTCGGTGTCGGCATTCAGCCCGTGCTCCAGATTATCGATGCCGAGCGCGGCCGCTTCACGAAAGGTCACCGAGCACAGGTGTCCTGTCACCGTGAGCCCCAGCTTGTGCGCCGTCTCGACCGCCGCCCCGAGCTCCGCGCGCGTGATGTGCATGTACGCCTTGAACGACGTCGCGCCCACCGAGGCCCAATATTCCACGGTCTTGCGCGCATCCTCAGGACCGCTCAGCAGATGCGACTGAATGATCGGAGTTCCCGGTCCTTCCAGATATGGACCCGTGATGTAGAAGTTCGGCCCCGGCATCCGCTTTTCGTCGATCATCCGCTTCACGGTCAGGTCGCTGTACGGCTCCATGCTGCCGCCGGTTCGAGCCGTCGTGACGCCGCTTGCCAGATAGAGCCGCGGAAAACTATAGGCCTGGGTGGTGTACATCGGAATCCCTTCGCCCGAGGGATAAAAGAGATGCTCGTGCATCCCCACCAGCCCCGGAATCACCGTGTGACCCGATAGATCCATGCGCCGCGCGCCTTGCGGGACGGCAATCCCGCGACCCACGGCGGCGATTTTTCCATGATCGATGACGATGGTCTGATCCTCCGCCGGAGCAGCGCCGGTTCCGTCGATCACGCGGACATGGTCCAGCGCGACCACCGCATCGCCCACGCTGATGAACGGCTGCAGTCCGGGCGTCATTCGATTGGGCGGTTGCGCGAAGGCGGTCGCGGCCGCCAGGAGCAGGCAAAAGATTCTCATCTTATGGTCAATCGTAGCTCAAAATAGAGCCTCGGTACCCTGGTCGGACAAACAGCAGAAGTCGGTGAGGCTATGTCACCAGAGCGGCTCGCGGCCTCCGATGCGAGCCGCTCCTTTTTTATCCCTAGTCCTCAAATCTAAAAAGTACTAATGCAAATAACCGAGTTCGTACGGGGCATCGTTTTAGGACCTCACTGACTGGGGTTCTATTCGCCCGAACAGGCCCGGTTGGCATTCTCCACACATGAGAACCTTTACACGACCTGCCGTCTGGGGACTGCTTTGGCTGGCATTCTCGGCGGCCTCTTTCGCCACTAACCTAACCATCACCAGCCAACCCGAAAACGTCAACGGCGGTGGTGAATTCGTGGCCTATCTGGACAACAACAGCAATGCGACCTTCAATGTGTTCTGCGTCGACTATCGCAACGACATCAGTGGCTTCAATCTGTCGTTCCCGGTCAACGTGTCCACGCTGACCTCGCTTGGCATTCCGACCAACACCGATGTGGGCAACACGCGTTACGGCACGACGCCGAGCGGCAGCTTCGCCTTCGACACTTCGTCGCCCGATGCGGGTACCGCGCAGAATCGCTATCTTCTGGCCGCTTACCTCACCACGCAGTACGATTTCAGCGGCGGCGTCAATGCGGCTGATTATGCCATTCAGGATGCGATCTGGACGTTGCTCAACGTCGACGGCGCCCAGGAGTGGACGCTCAATTCCACGCAGACAGATGTCAACACCGCCATCCAGAACGCGATCAACTGGGAAACCGGCCTCTCGGCCCAGCAACTCAGCGATTTTGCGGGCCGTGTCGAGATCTTCACCTCGACCGACGTAGCGGGCGCTACGATTCCGGATCGCTACGCCATCGGCCAGCAGGAGTACGTTACGGTCACCTCCGCAACGCCCGAACCGGCAGCCCTGGCGCTGGTCGGAATCGGTCTGGTCGGCCTCGGCTTGCTTCGCCGCCGCAAATCCGCCTAGGTTCTCAGGTCATCAAGCAATCCCTCTCAGGACCCGCTAGCTTAACGCGAGCGGGTCTCTGTGTTTTTTGGACCGGATTGCTAACATGAATCGTGCGAAACGTGATCATTATCGGCTCGGGGTGCGCCGGAAACACGGCGGCCATCTACACGGCCCGGGCCAATCTGAGTCCTTTAGTAGTGGTCGGGCATGAGCCGGGAGGCCAGCTTTCGATCACTTCCCTGGTCGAAAATTTCCCCGGATTTCCCGAAGGGATCGACGGCCCCGACCTGGTCGAGAACATGAAGAAACAGGCCGAGACGTTCGGCGCCGAATATCTTCACGGCACCGTCGAAGAGGCCGAGCTTTCCAGCCGCCCGTTCCGCCTGAAGATCGACGGCGAATGGCACGAGACGCGGACGCTGATCATTGCCTCCGGCGCATCGGCCCGCTGGCTGGGGCTGCCGAACGAACAGAAGCTGATCGGGCGAGGCGTCAGTTCCTGCGCCACCTGCGACGGCGCGTTCTATCGCGAGCGCAAAGTCATGGTGATCGGCGGCGGCGACACCGCCATGGAAGAAGCGAATTTCCTGACGCGATTCGCATCCGAAGTGACGCTGGTCCACCGGCGCGAGCTTTTCCGCGCCTCGAAAATCATGCTGGACCGCGCGCGGGCGAATCCCAAGGTCAAGTTTCTGAATAACACGGTGGTCGACGACGTCCACGACGTCAGCAAAGGCGAAGTTACCGCCGTGCGGCTGCGCAATGTCGAGACCGGGAAGACCTGGGACCAGGAAGTCGATGGATTTTTCGTCGCCATCGGCCATATCCCGAACACGGGTCCGTTCAAGGGCAAGGTCGATCTGGATCAGGACGGCTACATCGTGAGCCACGGCGGCGCACGGACGAACATCACAGGAGTGTTCCACGCCGGCGACGTGCAGGATCGTGTCTATCGCCAGGCGATCACCGCAGCCGGCGCAGGCTGCATGGCCGCGATCGAAGCCGAGCGGTTCCTAGAGGCGGAAGGCCACTAGCCTTCTCTCTTCCACCTACTGGCACTACATCAAAGTGTGCCGTGTCCCATGTGGGGCCGGTCGTCAGACCGGCAAGCCGGTTGTAAAACCGGCTGAAATTTTCTCGGTCAAACGACCACTACACCCCTAGTGGCATACTACGAACGCAGACTGCCCCACTGGCATCCCAAAGGTCGAGACATATTCATCACATGGCGACTCGAAGGAACGCTGCCGCCCAACCGATACGTTCCTGCAGACGGCCTGACCTCGGGCCAAGCCTTCACCTGCGTCGACCGATTCCTCGACAAAGCAACCTACGGCCCGAGCTGGCTGCGTCGCCGGGAAATCGCGAAACTGATGGTCGACGCGCTGCACTATCGCGAAACAGAACTGCGCCACTACGTTCTGCACGCATATGTGGTCATGCCGAACCATGTCCACATGCTGATCACGCCCGTGATTGAAGTCCCGAGAATCATGAAGTCGCTGAAGGCGTTCACGGGGCGAGCCGCCAATCTGCTTTTGGATCGGACAGGTCTGCCTTTCTGGCAGCGCGAATTTTACGACCACTGGGTCCGCGACGGCGAGTTTGAGCGGATTGCGAGATATATCGAAAACAACCCGGTCAAGGCTGGGCTGGCGACCGAGCCTCATCTTTTTGCGCGGTCGAGTGCCGCGCGACGAGCAGCCGGTTTGGCAACCGGCTCGCCGGTCTGACGACCGGCCCCACGGGGCTCAACAAGCTGGGATGCTCAGTTCGTGTTGCGTGGACGTTCGAACTTCTGGTTGATGTATTTTTCCGCCTCGGCCAGCGCGCCGTAGGTGTTGTCTTTGGTGCGCAGGGCCTGGCGATATTCGTTTACTGCGCGATCGCGCTGATCGCTGATGTCGAAAATTTTGCCCAGGTTGATGTGCGCCCAGACTTCGGTCCACTTCGGATCCAGGTCGCCGTTCAGAGCCTCGCGATATTCGTTCGCCGCCTGCTGCCAGTTCTGTTCCAGGAACCAGATCTCGGCGACGCGATAATGCGCCAGCGAGCTGTTGCGGGTCACTTCCAGCGCTTTCTGATACTCCTTCAGCGCTTCCGAATATTCGCCGACTTGCGTGAACTGCTCGCCGCGGCGGATCGCCACCGCGACGCGCGTCTGATTGTCGAAATGCAGCACCTGGCTGTCCGGGTCGAGCACGATGTTCTTCGGCTTGCCGAACGTCTCCACCGCGAACTCGGAAGCCGTGCCCACCACGTCGATTTTCTTCGTTTCCGGATTCCCTTCGGTCTCGACTTTCAGATCGATCGGCATGCGGAACAGGTCGAGATCCTGCGAGATCTTTCCCATCACGCGAAATCCCTTCTGCGTGCGGAAAACGGTGTACTCCATCTTGAACTCCGGCGCGCCGCTCGATTCGATCCATTCGGTGAAGAACCAGTTCAGCGGCTGTCCGCCGAATTCCTCGGCGAGTTTCTTGACGTCGTCGGTTGAAATCGACTTCCACGCGTAGCGCTCCGGGATTGCCTTGAGGACCTTTGAAAACGCGTCCTCCCCGATCACGTTGCGCAGCATGTTCAGCACGGCGGCACCCT
>JAIQFJ010000371.1 GCA_020073325.1 Terriglobia bacterium
AAAGACTGGGACGGAAAATACAAGCGTCCCGGGATCTGGACGCGATTCCTGGCCTTCATCTTCCGCGCGATTCCGACCGTGGGACCGTTCCGCGTCCTATCGTTCAAGCCGGTGCCCGACTTAGCGGAACGCGATTTTCTGCGGAGTTTCGATCAGACCGTCGCGGCGTATCGCGCCGAACTGACGGCGGAGCGGCAGGGACCGCTACGCCTGGCGAACGAGAACCTCGATACGGCAAGACCGGTCAAGCCGGGCGAGTATAAGCTGGCTGACAAGACCTATGAGACGCTGCTCGAGAAGCTGGACGATCACGACGTCGCCGCGCCGCTGCGCAAGAATCTGCTCGACTTTTTCGCGCAGGAAAACGAGTCCGCACTGCCGAAGAAGGCGGCGGAAACGCTCGACCGGCTGAAGAACTGAGCCCAAAGTCTATACTGAAGACGAAATATGCTCGCCAGCACCGTCCCATCCCGGCCGCCGTTTCTCAAGGGGCGTCCGTTCATCGGGGTCCTCCCTGAATTCCGAAGCAACGCGCCCGATTTTCTGCTCGACACGCAACGCCGTCTGGGCGACCTGGTGCACTTCAAGCTGGGCCCGCAGCAGATGTACGAGGTGTCGCATCCCGACTGGATCCGCGACATTCTGGTGACGCATCAATCGAATTTCACCAAAAGCCGGATGCTGGAGCGCGCGAAAGTTCTGCTGGGCGAGGGGCTGCTGACCAGCGAAGACGCGTTTCACACGCGGCAGCGGAGGCTGGTGCAGCCGGCGTTTCATCGCGAAAGGCTGGCGGGATACGCGGCGTCGATGGTGGAGTGCGCGGTGCATACGCGCGACAGTTGGCAGAGCGGAAAAACCTACGACGCGATGCGCGAGATGAACCGGCTGACGCTGGCGATCGTCGCGAAAACATTGTTCAGCGCCGATGTTTCCTCCGAAGCCGACGAGATCGGCGCGGCGCTGACCGAAGTGCTGGGGTTGTTCGAAACCGTGCTGATGCCGTTTTCGGAATGGCTGGAAAAACTGCCGCTGCCTTCGGTGCGGCGATTCGAGCGGGCCCGCGATACGCTCGATCGTATTATTTACGGCATTATCGCGGAGCGCCGCAAGAATCCTCGCGACACGGGGGATCTGCTTTCGATGCTGCTGGTCGCGCAGGATGAAGGCTCCGGCATGGACGACAAACAGGTGCGCGACGAAGCGCTCACGCTGTTCCTTGCCGGCCACGAAACCACGGCGAACGCGCTGACCTGGACGTGGTATCTGCTGTCGCAAAATCCGGCGGCGGAGCAGAAGCTGCATGAGGAAATCGAACGCGTACTCGGCGGCAGGCTGCCGGCGTTTGACGATCTGGCTGAGCTGAAATACGTCGAGATGGTTTTCGCCGAAGCGATGCGGCTGTATCCACCCGCCTGGTCGATCGGCCGCCGCAACATCAAGGCGTATCGCGTGGGCGATTATGAAATTCCCGCGCAGTCGATTCTGCTGATGAGTCCCTTTGTGGTGCATCGCGATGCGCGCTGGTTTCCGGAGCCGGAACAATTCGATCCGTCGCGATTCCTGCCGGAGGCCGTCGCGGCGCGCCCGAAGTTTTCTTATTTCCCCTTCGGCGGCGGAACGCGCGTGTGTATCGGCGAACGATTCGCGTGGATGGAAGGCGTCCTGCTATTGGCGACGCTGGCGCAGCGGTGGCGGCTGCGGCTGGTGCCGGGACATCCGGTGGAAAAACGCGCGCTGATCACGCTGCGTCCGAAGCATGGGATGCAATGCGTGGTGGAGTCGCGGTGACTTACGAATTCACGTTCACGACCACGCGGCCGCGAATCTGACCCTTCAGAATCTGCTCACCCATCGCGAACACTTTGTCGAACGGCGCCTCGACGATCATGCTGTCGAGCAGCCCCATGGGAAGATCCCGCATCAGGCGCGACCAGATCTCGCGCCGCTGCGCGTTCGGGACGCGCGTCGAATCGATTCCCAGCAGCGCGACGCCGCGGAGGATGAATGGAAAAACGGTGGTGCTGAACGCCGGGCCGCCCGCCAGTCCGCACGAGGCGACCACGCCGTTGATGGCCATCGATCGCAGCAATCCGGCCAGTGTGTCGCCGCCCACGCTGTCGATGGCTCCGGCCCATCGCGCGGAGTCCATCGGGCGCTTGGAAGGCGCTGCCACTGCCGCTCGATCCAGAATTTCCGAGGCGCCCAGCGACTTCAGGTACGCGTGAAACTGCGCCCGGCCTGTCGAGGCGACCACTTTGTAGCCGAGCTTCGCCAGGATCGCAACCGCCACGCTGCCGACGCCACCCGCCGCGCCGGTCACCAGGACTTCGCCGTTTTCCGGCTTGAGCCCGTGATGCTCCATCGCCAGGACGGACTGCATCGCCGTGAAGCCCGCCGTGCCGATTCCCATCGACTGCTTCAGCGTCATGCCCTTCGGCAGCGGCACGATGAATTCGCTATCCAGCCGCTCGAACTGCGCATAGCCGCCCCAGAAAATCTCGGAGGTACCGCATCCGGTGACCACCACTTCATCGCCCGGATGAAACGCGGCCGATGACGACTCCACCACCATCCCCGCGAAATCGACGCCGGGAACCATCGGGAACTTGCGGATCACGCCGGGCTTTCCGGTGACCGCCAGGCCGTCTTTATAATTCAGGCTCGAGTAGGCGACGCGCACCAGCACTTCACCGGCGGGCAACTGCGACTGGTCGATTTCCTGAATGGATGCGGTGAACTGCGAATCCTTCTGATCCGCAATGAGGGCTTTGAATTTGGACATTCCCGCTTATGATAGCGGACTGTCAATTGCCGACGCGCGTGGGAACCGCGCGCAATCCGCTGACCGATTGCGACCCCGCGCCGCCCGCTTCGTGATATTCGGCGTCCTGATTCACCTGCCACACGTCGAACTGGCGCTCGCCCGCGATGATGTTGCGCGCCGTCAGCATCGCGGTCATCATGGCGTGATCCTGGTTGTTGTACTTGTGCATGCCGTTGCGGCCGACCAGATGCAGCGTCGGAAACCGCGCGTCGATTTCGGCGCGAACCGCCGAAACGTGCGCGGAATACTCGTCGTCGTACACCGGATACGCTTTGTGCTGGCGGATCACGCAGCCGTCGATCACGTCCTCGGGGTGCGCCAGGCCGATCTGCTGCAGTTCGCGCTTGGCCAGTTCGATCAGCTCGGCGTCCTGCATCGACCACGTGCCGTCGCCTTCGAAGCAGAAATATTCCAGACCGTAGCAGCAATGCTGGTCGTCGGGAACCATCTCCGGCGACCACGATTTGTAATTCTGAATGCGGCCGACTTTCACCTTGGGGTCGTGAATATAGAGCCAGTTGTCGGAAAAAAGATTGCGATCCTTCAGAACGACGCCGACGGTGAGGAAATCGCGATATTTGAGCGACTGCGCCGCGCGCGCCGCCTCCGCCGAGAGGGGCGGATCGAGCACCGCGCCGAGCGCGCGCATCGGCATGGACGAAATGACATGCTCGCCCGAAAATGTTTCGCCGTTTTCCGTGCGCACCGTCCAGCCGTTCGACGGATGGTAGCTGCACTGCGCCGCGCGATGTCCCATCAGAACCTGGCCGCCCATCCGGCGGATCTCCTCCGCGCATTTTTCCCACATCATGCCCGGACCTTTACGTGGATAGCGGAACGTATCGATCAGGGTCTTGATCACCTGCGAGCGATCCTTGGGCTTTTTTGGGGGCAGCACCGCGTTGCGGATCGCGCTTGCCAGCGACAGGCCTTTGATGCGCTGCGCGGCCCAGTCGGCCGAGATATCCTTGCAGCTCATTCCCCACACTTTTTCCGTGTAGGTCTTGAAGAAGATGCGGAACAGCCGTTTTCCGAACCGATTGCTGACCCAGTCTTCGAACGATTTTTCGGTCGGCGTCGGACTCACGCGGGCCCAGGCATACGACGCGACGCACATGGTGGATTCGACCACGCCCAGTTTCGTCAGCGCCTCGAACGCCTTCAGGGGATAGTTGAAGAATTTTCCGTTGTAGTAAATCCGCGACGAGCGCGGCCGGTCGAGCAGGTCGTCGCGAAGGATTTCGGTCCACAGGTCCTCGACGTCTTTCGATTTCGAAAAGAAGCGGTGGCCGCCGATATCGAAGTGGAATCCCTTATAGCGAACCGTGCGCGAGATCCCGCCGACATATTGCGGATCGGCTTCGAGGATGGTGACCGGCTGGCCTTCTTTCGCCAGCAGATATCCCGCTGTGAGACCCGCGGGACCTGCTCCGATGATTACTGCTTTGTTCTGAGGCTGCATCGTTCGTCTTGCGGGCGCGAGACTACTGCTATCTTATCAAAGCCTTGATATAATTGGTGTTTAGAAACGTTATTTTACCCCGCACCGGTCTGCTCCTTCTGCGCGGGCACTCGCATCTAAATGGAAACTGTGCTGAATCTGAAGTGGAATCTTTCGTTTGAAGATTTGTATGCCCGCGAGGGCCTGGCGCGCATCGACGCGCGCTTTGCGGAGTATCTCGACGCGTCTCTGCGCGACCGGATGCTTGAGGCTCGCACGACGGAGTTGACGCGCAAACAGGACTCCGAATTGATGGTGGATCTGGCGCCGCACGTCGAGGATTTCATCGGCGAACTGTTCGGCATCGGCGGCGAGATTCGCGCGCTTCAAGCGAAGCACAACTTGCTCGAGCCGTTGTACTCGGTGAAGCGCCGCTTCGTACAGAAGAAAGCGATCAGCGGAGTCAGCGAAGCGCAGGCGGAGACGATCAACGGCGCCGCACTCGCCGCGGAACTGGAGTCGATCTTCAACGCGCCCTTGACCGAGGCGGCATTCGTCGAGCATGTTTCGAAATGGCTGGACGATGAGCCCGCGCACAAGGCGCATCTGGCTGTCGCGCAGCAGTACGCCGCGTGGGCCGCGCTTTCGCCCGCCGGCAAGGCGAAACATCACGGCGGAGTTTTGTTCCGCGTTCCGCACAAGCTCGACCCGCTGCATCTGGTGCCGGTCGAGAAAATCACCATCGACGGAATCGAGCGCATGACCTTCGGCCAGGATCATCTGCGCCATCGCGAAGGATTCAAGCTGACCGACGCGGGCATGGATCTGGCGGCCGCGGTCGATCAGGCGCACTATTGCATCAAGTGCCACAACCAGTCGAAGGATTCCTGCTCGACCGGGCTCAAGGAAAAAGACGGATCGTTCAAGAAGAGCGTCTTCGGCGTGACGCTCGCGGGTTGTCCGCTCGAAGAAAAAATATCGGAAATGAACGTGGTGAAGCAGCGCGGCAATTCGATCGGCGCGCTGGCGATTACCACCACCGACAATCCGATGTGCGCCGGCACCGGCCATCGCATCTGCAATGACTGCATGAAGTCCTGCATCTTCCAAAAGCAGGACCCGGTCGATATCCCGCAGGTCGAAACGCGGACGCTGAAGGATGTTCTGGAGCTGCCCTGGGGTTTCGAGATTTACTCGCTGCTGACGCGCTGGAATCCGCTCGACTTCAAGCGTCCCGTGCCCAAGCCGGATTCAGGGTATAAGGTGCTCGTCGTCGGCCTGGGACCCGCCGGATTCACGCTGTCGCACCACTTGATGAACGACGGCCACACGGTGGTCGCGGTCGACGGACTGAAGATCGAGCCGCTCGATGCGTCGATTTCCGGCGTCACCCCGCACGGCGAGCGCGTTCCGTTCAAGCCGATCCGCGACGTGAACGAACTGTACGAATCGCTCGACGACCGCACCATGGCGGGTTTCGGCGGAGTCGCCGAGTACGGCATCACCGTTCGCTGGAACAAGAATTTCCTGAAAATCATCCGGCTGCTGCTGGAGCGTCGCGCGCAGTTTCACATGTTCGGCGGCGTACGCTTCGGAGGCACGCTGACCATCGACAGCGCGTTCGACCTCGGCTTCGATCACATCGCGCTGTGCGCGGGCGCGGGCCGGCCGACGGTGATTCCGATGAAGAACGGACTGGCGCGCGGCGTTCGTCAGGCGTCCGATTTCCTGATGGCGCTGCAGCTGACCGGGGCCGCGAAGGCCAATTCGCTGGCGAACCTGCAACTGCGCATGCCGATCGCCGTGATCGGCGGCGGACTCACCGCGATCGATACGGCGACCGAGTCGCTTGCGTACTACGTCGTGCAGGTCGAAAAATTTCTGGAGCGCTACGAGACGCTGCAACGCGAAGGCGTCGAGGTCCGCAAGCAATGGTCGGCTGAAGAAGCGGCCACGGCGGACGAATTTCTTTCCCACGGCCGGGCGATTCGCGCCGAGCGCGCCGCTGCCGCTGCCGAAGGCCGCGAGCCGAACCTGGTTGCCCTGCTCAACTCCTGGGGCGGTTCGACCATCGCTTATCGCCGCCGCATGATCGATTCGCCCAGCTATACGCTGAATCACGAAGAAGTCGCCAAGGCGCTCGAAGAAGGCATCCGCTTCGCCGAAAATCTTTCGCCCGAAGCGGTCGAGATCGATCAATATGGCCACGCCGCCGCACTGCTGCTGAAAAACGCGGCCGGCGAATCGGTGCGCATGGCCGCGAAATCGATCCTGGTGGCCGCCGGCACGCAGCCCAACACGGTGCTGGGCCGCGAAGATCCGCACAATGTTTTCCTCGACGGCAAATGGTTCCAGGCGGTCGACGAAGAAGGCCAGCCCGTGAAGCCGGAAAAGGTCGCCAAGCCAACCGTCTCGCGCGTGCTCATGTCGCGACGCGCCGACGGCCGCGCCATCAGCTT
>JAIQFJ010000372.1 GCA_020073325.1 Terriglobia bacterium
CCCAGCGGATCGGGAAAAACGCTGACGCTCGATTCGATCGCGGGATTCGTGCGGCCGGACGAGGGCCGCATTCTGCTGGACGATGAAATCCTGTTCGACGGAGCGGCACGCGTGCATCGTCCGCCACAGGAGCGCAACTGCGGGTACGTATTTCAGAATTACGCGCTGTTTCCGCACATGACGCTGCGTGAAAATCTGGCGTTCGCCGCGGAACGGAAGCCGCGGCTGGAGCGGCACCGGCGCGTCAATGAAATGATCGAGAAATTCCGGCTGCAGGACGTCGCGGGACGGCGTCCGCATGAGGTGTCGGGCGGGCAGCGGCAGCGCTGTTCGATCGCGCGGGCGCTGATCGGCGAGCCGAAAGTCCTGTTGCTGGATGAGCCGGCGCAGGGGCTGGACGTGCCGCTGCGGGCCGAATTGTACGAAATCCTGCGGCAGGTTCGCGCGGAGTTCAAGACGCCGGTTTTATTGGTCTCGCACGATCTGGAAGAATGCTTCGAGCTGGGTGAAGAGATGCTCGTGATGCGCAATGGGAAGATCGTGCAGAGCGGGACGCCGGGGAAAATTCTGGATCAGCCGGCGAATCTGGAGGTCGCGCGATTGCTCGGCCGGTTCAATTTGATTCCGGGAGAGATTCGCGCGCTCGATCCGGGAAGAAACACCAGCCGCGTGATGATCGGCGAGTTTGAGATCGACGGTCCGTATTTCCCGGGGCATTTCAAGGGCGATCGCGTGACGGTGTGCGTGCGGCCGGAGCAGTTGAAAGCATCGGGGCGCAATGGGAAGCCGGGGCGGAATCAGGTGCCGGCGGAGCTGAGCCGCGTGGTCGAAAAGCCGCAGGGGATGCGGTTGGAATTTTCAGGCGGGATCTCGGTGGATCTGCCGCGAGCGGAGTTCGAGCGCGACACGCGCGATTGGGTGATCGAGTTTCCGGTGGATCAGTTGCGCGTCTTGTAAACCGCTTTGCGGGTTTACGATTCTTTGTATTCCCCGAAGACGCGGCGCAGGCGGTCGGAAATTTCACCGACGGTGGCGGATACCTCGGCTGCGGCCAGAATGCGCGGCATCAGATTGTCCGATCCGCGGGCGGCCTGCTCCAATGCGCTGAGGCGCTGCTCAACGACCTCAGCAGGGCGCGAGGCGCGCAGCTCACGGAGGCGATCGATCTGCTGGTGCTCGAGCGCAGGGTCCATGCGGAAAGTCACCGGCGGATTTTCTTCGGCAAGGCGGAACTTGTTCACGCCGACAACGATCGTCTCGCCGCGCTCGACCGATTGCTGGTAGCTGTACGCGGCGTTTTGAATTTCGGACTGGATGAATCCTTTTTCGATCGCGGCGAGCGTGCCGCCCATGGAGTCGATGCGGCCGATGTAAGCCTCGGCGTCGCGCTCGATGCGATCGGTCAGCTCTTCGATGTAGTAGCTGCCGCCGAACGGATCGGCGACGCTCGTCACACCGGTTTCGTTCGCGATAATTTGCTGCGTGCGCAAAGCGAGCCGCGCCGATTCCTCGGTCGGCAGCCCGAGCGCTTCGTCGCGTCCGTTGGTATGCAGCGACTGCGTTCCGCCGAGCACCGCTTCCAAAGCCTGCAGCGCGACGCGGACCACGTTGACGTCGGGCTGCTGCGCGGTGAGCGTCGATCCGGCGGTCTGCGTATGAAAGCGCAGCATCATCGACTTGGGGCTTTTCGCGCCGAAGCGGTCCTTCATAATGCGCGCCCACAGCCTGCGAGCCGCGCGGTACTTGGCGATCTCTTCCAGAAAATCGTTATGCGCGTTGAAGAAGAAGGACAGGCGCGGAGCGAAAGAATCGACGGCGAGCCCGGCCTGCACCGCGGCTTCGACATACGCGATCGCGTCGGCCAGCGTGAACGCGACCTCCTGCGTCGCGGTCGATCCGGCTTCGCGAATGTGATAGCCGCTGATCGAGATGGTGTTCCATTCGGGCAGCTCGGCTCCCGCCCAGGCGAACATGTCGGTGATGATGCGCATCGCGGGCCGCGGAGGATAGATGTAAGTTCCGCGCGCGATGTATTCCTTGAGGATGTCGTTCTGCACGGTGCCCGAAAGCTTGCGCAGGTTCGCGCCCTGGCGTTTCGCGACCAGCACATAGAACGAAAGAAGAACCGACGCGGTCGAGTTGATCGTCATGGACGTGGTGATTTCGTCCAGGCGAATCCCGTCAAGTAACCGTTCCATTTCGGCGAGCGAACAGATGGCGACTCCGACGCGTCCCACTTCACCCGAGGCGAGCGGATGATCGGAGTCCATGCCCATCTGCGTGGGCAGATCGAAGGCGACGGAAAGTCCGGTGATGCCCTGCGAAAGAAGATAGCGGTAGCGGCGATTGCTTTCTTCCGCGGTGCCGAAGCCCGCGTACTGGCGCATGGTCCAGGTGCGGCCGCGATACATGTCCGGATAGATGCCGCGGGTGAAAGGGAACTTGCCTGGCTGTTCTGTCATGGGCGGGTGATTTTGCGGGCACGCAGGAACGAAGTGACGCTGAAGAAAGCCATGATCGCCGCGAACGCGAAGGAGACGATGACGCGGCCCGTGTCCTCGCCGTCACCCTTGGAACGATGCATCACCACGATCGCGGAGCCGGTGCCGGAGGCGGCCAGCAGCAGGAAGATGAAACCGATCAGCTGGTTCCACAGCGCGCGCAACGGGCGGATCACAGTGGGGATCACGTGCGCGAGAAATTTGTAGATCAGGCGGCCCATGGCGTCGCTGCGCGGCTATAGTCATCGTAACAAACGGGCCTTAATGTCCACGCGCTTTTCTGCCGATATAAACTTGGGCCAAAAGGATAGCCGCTTCCGGCATCAGGTGATATGCTGAAGGTGGTTTCCGGGACCGTTTTCCCGGCGGAGAAAAGAGGAATCACTTGGAAGATCGATTGAAGGATCTCATGCAGGAACTGGGGAACGCCATCAACGAATCCCTTTCCGATTCCGACCGCATCGCCGCTGCCATCGGCGAAATCAAGCGCGCCGGCTACGATGTGTTTCTGGTGCTGGAAGCGACCATCGGCTTCAACAAGCGCGAAGACACAGACGATGCCGAAGAAGGCGAAACCATCGAGCTCAACAACACTCCTGAACCGGCGCGGCGCAAAGTGGGCAAGATCAAGCTGACGTCGCAGGATCAGAAATTTTTGCGCGCGCTGAAAATCGCCATCGACGACGAAGGCCGCTAGCCAGGCTCGGTCGCGCGGGCCAGAATCGCTTCAATCACTTCCGTTTTCGCATCCGCATAATTCTGTACAAATTCCCATTCTCCCTGTGCGAGCGCACGCTTGGTTTGTTCATACAGATCGCGATCCGCGGAATGCTCGCGCAGCCAGTCGCGGAAGCGGAGCATGCGCTCGATTTCGGAACAGCCGGCCGAAAACACGTGCAGGTTGACCTGTGGATCGGCGCCTTTGAACATGCGGTGCTGGTGCCATTCCGGCTCGCGGATTCTGAGGACATAGCCGGCCGATTCGAGCGGATGCAGATAAGCGGGCTCATCGGCGGAATCCGCGACGACCAGCGTGATGTCGATCACGGGCTTAGCGGCCAGTCCTGGAACGGACGTCGAGCCGGTGTGTTCGATGCGCAGAGCCTTCGATTGGAGTGCGGCGCGGATTCGTTCGGACTGGAGCTGAAAAAGCTCCGGCCAGCGCGGATCATAGTCGACGAGCACGATTTTTCCGGAAGGCGCGCGTTCCTGCATCGCTCAGACCAGCTTAGCGACCAGCCCCACAGCCGCTGCGCCGAGCATCAGCCAGGCGGAATCGAGCTTCGTGAAGCTAAGGATGATGGCCGAAACAGCGACGATCACCGCCGTCAGCGGTCCGGTGATCGCGTCGCGCGCCAGCGGAAGCGAGGCGGTGAGCAGTAATCCGGCGCTCGAGAGAATCACGGCGCGGATCGCGCTCTTGACGCGCGGAGTTTCAGCGCGGCGGCCCAGCCAGTACATCAAAGGAAGAATCAAAAACGCCGGCGTCATGACCGCCATCAATCCCGCGATGGCTCCGGGGAGTCCGTCGACGAAATAGCCGACGCTGACCAGATAGAGTCCGTTGGGGCCGGGCCCGGTGCGTCCGGCGACGACGGCGGTGTTGAGTTGGCGATCCGTCAGAACGCGGTGATGCACGACGAGATCGTCGCGCACCATGGGGAGCGAGGCGAGTCCGCTGAAGGAGGTCATCGTCGCCTTCAGAAGCAACAGATAAAGAATGAAGACGTTCATTCCTTCCACAAGAATCCTGCGACGGCGGCGATTGCGATGACGGGTATCGGCGTCACGCCGAATTTCCAGGTCGCCAGAAATGCTCCGCCGAAAAATACGCTGACGCGGAGGATCGAGGTCAGTTGAGGACGCACCAGCAGCCACACCGTCGAGAACATCATTCCTGCGACCGCCGCCGCCGTGCCGCCGATCGCGGCGGTTACCAGCGCATTTTTTCGCCACGCTTCGTAGCCAACCGTGAACAGCACGGCGAGCGCCGCCGACGGCAGTGTCACTGCAATCACCGCGGCGACGGATCCAAGGACTCCGAGAATTCTCCACGCGACCGCCGCGCAGAATGCCAGCACGTTGGTTCCCGGCGTAATTCGCGCCAGCGCGTACGCGACGGCGTAGTCTTCCTGCGTGAGCCATCCCTGGCGATCGATCAATTCGCGCTGGAACGCCGCCATCATCGGGTCGCCGCCTCCGAAAATCGTATTGCCGATGCGGAAGAAGACGGCCGTCAGCCGCGCAAGGGTCGCTTTAGGCGGCAAACGGTTTTTCCAGCGAATTGCTCACCGGCGTGAACAACTCCGCGCCGTTTTCGAGAATATGCAGGTCGTCCTCCAGTCGCACGCCGAATTCGCCTTTGATGTAGACGCCCGGCTCGTCGCTGAAGGTCATCTCCGGCACGAGCTTCAACGTATTGCCGCGAACCAGGTACGGCCATTCGTGACCGTCCATACCCATGCCGTGGCCGACGCGATGCGTGAAGTGGTCGTAATTGGCGCCGTAGCCCGCGTCGGCGATCACCTTGCGCGCCGCTGCGTCGACACTCTGCGCCTCGACGCCGGGACGCGCCGCCTTCAGCGCGGCTTGCTGCGCCGCATGCACGATGTCGAAAACTTTCTTCATCTTGTCCGTCGCCTTGCCGAGCACGAACGTGCGGCTCAGGTCGGAATGATAGCCTTCCACCTGGCAGCCGCCGTCGATCAGCAGAATGGTTCCTTCGCGAATCACCTGCGGCGTCGCCGAGCCGTGGGGCAGCGCCGAATATTCGCCGGTCTGGACGCCGGCCGATCCCGGGAACCCGAGCTTCGCGTGCGCCGCGGAAACCAGCCCCGCGAAATCGTTCTGCGTCATGCCTTCCTTCAGGCTCTTCCACGCGGCTTCGTAGGCCTGCAGCGTGACGTGCGAAGCGAGCCGCATCAGCGCGATCTCATGCGCGCTCTTGATCATCCGGCATCCCGCCGTCACGGGCGTCGCCGGGACGATCTTCATCCCCGGATTCGCCTTGGAAACTCCATCGGCGAAAACGAACTTCACGGTTTCCTCAATGCCGATGTTTCCGGTCGTCAGGCCGCGCTCTTTGAGTCCGGCGGCGACGCGCGCATACGGGCTTTGATCTTCCTGCCAGACCAGCACGCGCGGATCTTTGCCGCCCGGCCCGAGGGCGATCTGCTCGCGCGAGCGATCCTCTTCGAAGGCGGGCGAGACATAGAACGGATCGCCTTTGCCGGGCACCACCATCGTGAACAGACGCTCGCTCAAGCCCCAGCGGATCGCGCCGAAATATTCGAGCGACGTGCCGCCCGTGAGGACGATCGCATCGATTTTGTTTTCATGCATCAGCTCCTGCGCACGGGCGAGCCTTGCGCGGCGCTCCTCGACAGTGATCGGCTTCGCCTCCGGCTTGCGGCTCTTGAGCTGATTGATCGGCGAATCGGGCGGGAGCGTGGGCGGCGCTCCTCCGCGCTGCGCGCTTGCGACCGCGGCGGCGCCCAGTCCGGCGAGAATCTGTCTGCGGGTGGTCATGAATCACATCGTACCTCTTGTATCCTGATCCTAATGTCGAACCGGGTTGTGTTCGCGGCGATCGCTGTTGCAGTGCTGGCCGTGTGCGCGGCGGTAAAGTCGTACGATCTTTCGACGCAGCAGGCGGCCGATCCCTACGGCGTCACGGCGGGCGAGACACGATTCTCGGCGGCGCTCGATGCGCTGCCCGCAAGCGGCGTGGTCGGATACCTGAGCGACATGCCGATCGGAGAGAACGTCGGATCGATCGCCTACATGGCGGCGCAGTATGCGGTGGCTCCGCGGGCGATCGTGCCGATCGACAAATTGCGGGCCGAATGGGCGCTGGGAAATTTCGCGCGTCCCGGGAATTTCGCCGAACGCGGCGCGCAGGCGGGCTATCGCATCGTGCGCGACTTCGGCAATGGCGTTGTCGTGTACCGGAAGGCCCAACCTTGATAGAGGGCGTGATCGACATTCTCGCGATGCTGCCGGCGTTCGCGCTGGGATGGATCGTCGTGCGGCTGCTGGCGCGGCTCGGGTGGTGGCTGGAAATTCCGCTGGGCGCCGGATTGGGCGCGGCGATTTCGTCGGTGCTGTTTTTTCTTTTAACGTGGATCGGCGCGGCGAATCGCGGATCTTTGCTGGCCACTGAAGGCGTGATGATCGCGATCGGCGCCGCGCTGATCTACGTGCTGATGT
>JAIQFJ010000373.1 GCA_020073325.1 Terriglobia bacterium
GCATCTTGTCGACATCGATTTCCTGCAGGCTCACCGCGTCGCGCACCAGCATTCCGTCGGGCGCTTGCCCTTCCGCCTTCGACACCAGCATCGTGATGTTATCGGCGTACCGGATCGCGGTGCCCTCGTTGTTCATGATGTACATCGTGCCTTCCAGCTGCTGAAAATCGACGTACGACGAAATTACCTCCGGATACGCATTGAACGTCCCCGAAAGTTTCACGATGCGCGACTCCCAGCCCGCCTCATCCGCCTTCTTATGCGTCACCTTGGCGATGCTCTTCACCGGATCGACTTTCGAAAAGTCCGCTAGCTTTTCCGACGCTACGTTCGCGTTATTGAGCGCCGCCCGCTTGCGAGCCATCGATTCCAGCGCCGTTTTATACGCGCGATCCGTCGAGAGCCACAGCGCCTCCCGGATGTTCTGATACGAATCGTCCAACGGCCACGATGAGTCGTAGCGCGACCCGCTATAGATGCCGCTGTAGATGTGACCCGTGTTGTCGAAATCGTAGCTCCCCACCCGCACCTGCACGTCCGGAACCCGCACATGGTTGTGCCCGACGCTGACCGCCGACCCCATCGCCGCATTGACGCGGAAATTCTCCACGTCGCTCAGCATGTACTGGATGAAATACGGGACGTCGTCACCGCCGCCCACCACGCGAAGCTGACGCGACCGGTCCAGTTCATCGTGCATCGCCCGCAGGATCACATCGTCGTCCGAGGTCTGTGCAAGAGCGAAAAACGCGACGCCCGCCAGCGCCGAAGCAAGAATGACGGCCCTCATTGGCGGCTCTCCGTCGGACGCCCCAGATACGGCGGCCGGTCCTGCGAGCGTTCCTTGCGCTGAATCTCGATCTCGCTCACCAGAATCGCCGGCGCGATCGCCGACACCGGAACGTCGCCCGACTCCGCCCCGCAAATTCCGTTGAAAACATCCATGTGATTCGACGTCGCGATGATTTTCCCGAAGCTCGCGAGCGGGGTCCCGACAATATCGACACCGCGAATCATCTCATCCGGACGCCCATCCGGATACACGCGATAAACCACCAGCGGAATCACCGTAAACGCCTGCAGCCCGCGCCGGGCAGTCGTCGTATAGCCGCCCGTCACCTGATCGAAGAACAGGCCGTACGGCTTGCCCTGCTTCTTCACTTCTTCGATCAACATTTTGCGCAATTCGGCGTCGGACACCTGCTTGGACGATTCCACGAACAGATTCGATTGCCGCGAGACCACCTCCGCACCAGCCGACCGCCTTCCATGCCCGTTCGAATTCGGAAACCCGTCCACCGGCGCACGCGACATCAGGAACGTCTTCAGAATTCCTTTGTCCACCAGCGTCACCGGCCGCGCCTTCACGCCCTCGTCGTCATAGGCGTAAGTTCCATTGAGCGAAATGCCTTGATAATCGGTCTTGGTCGGATCGAACACGATCGACAAAAAGTCCGGCAGCACCGGCTTGCCGATGCTTTTCGTAAACGTCTGCCCTTCCGATTCGTCTTTCTGCCGGTGTCCTTCGATCCGGTGGCCGAAAATTTCGTGGAAGAAAACTCCCGTCGCGCGCCCCGATAAAATCGCCGGACCCACAAACGGATCGGCCGGAGGCGCATGCAGCAGGCTGTTCAGATTTGAGCCCGCTTTTTCCACCGCCGCCAGAATTTCCGAGTCCTTCGGCAGCCTGGTCGGGTCCGCCGCTTCAAACGTTTCCATCGTCGCCAGATCCATTCCGTCCTGCGCCTTGCCGCGAGCTGTAATAAACAGCCGCGCGAACAGCCTCCCATGTTCCAGCCGGGTGCCTTCGGTGGTCACGAACGTCTTGGCGATGCGCTGCGCTTCCACTGAAACGCTCGAATTGAGCGCCCCCGGATATTTTTCGAACTCTGCCGAAAGTTTACGCAGCCGCTTGCCCCAATCCGCCGCATCGAACTTGTATCTTGGTGTCGCGGAATAAAATATCTGCGGCGCTTCGGTGGAAAAATCCGCCGACGTGTCGCTCGCCTGCGCCCGTAGTTTCTCGTCGGTCTTCAGCCGGATCATGCGAGCCGCCGCCGCCCTGTAGACCGCATCCGTCGATGTCCACAGCACTTGCCGGATGGCCGCCGGATTATCCTCGAGCGCGATGGCATGCGCCGTGGTGAACCGCGGCCGGTCGCCATTCACGCGCCGGTAGTTGTCGAGCTGTGGACTTCCGGTGCGAATCGTCACATCGAGCGCCCGCTGATGGACGTGATTCTGCGCATCGAGCGCGCCGCTCGACGCCGCCACCACATCGGCTTCCTCGTCGAAAACCGAGTAGCCCATGAAGTACGGAGGCGGGTCGCCCTTCTGCTTCAGATTGTTGAAGTTTCGTTCCAGCTCATCGGAGAGAATTTTCACCAGCGGCGATTGCGCGTGAGCGGAAACGCACAATAGCGCGAGAAAAGCGAGGTAGCGCACTGGGAATTAGCATAACAGGACTCAGAAGCTGTTTTTACGCGGCTCCGCGATCTTTCCAGCCGTTCAGCGCGAGCCCGTAGCGTCCCCGAATTCCCGTCTTCTCAAAGATATGCTTCAGGTGGATCTTCACCGTCCCCGGCCGGATCCCCAATTCCTGCGCGATCTCTTTGTTCTTGCAGCCCTGCTCGACCAGTTCGAGCACCTGCTGTTCGCGCGCCGTCAGTTCGCTGCGCGGATAGCGCTCGCTGCGGGTGGTATCGCGGAAAACGCAATCTTCCATCCAACTCCGCCCCGCCGCCACCGACCGCAGGCAGGCCAGAACCGACGCCAAACCGGCTGTCTTCCTGAGGATTCCCTTGGCCCCGGCCTGCAAAAATCGCAGCGCCTCCGCTTCGGTCACCGAAACGCCCCAAACCACCACCGACGTGTGCCACCCGCCATCGCGGGCAGTCGACAGCCAGTCGAGAACTACTTGCATTCCGAAGCCTTTATCGACAATCAACAGGTCCGGCGCCGTGTCGCGCATGGCCCCCGTCGCTTGCCCCAGCGTCTCCGAAATGCCGCCGAATTTCAGGTCGGGCGAGCCGGTCAGCAGCGTCCGAAGCCCCTCCGCCGTCACCGGCTGGGTATCGCAGATCATTACAGTGTTTATGGAATCAGTCACAGGGTCTCGCCTTCCTCGAAAGGCCTTATCGGCCAGTGTTATCTCTTTCTTAGTTGGAGAAACCGCCTGAGACTCTCATGGTATGATCGCTTCTAGTCGAATTACTTCTTTGGCACCGATACCAAACTGGGCTTCTAGTTCAAATGCAGCAGCGTGAGGCGTCCCCTCCAGCCTCGAGAAAAGCGGTCGTCATCAGCCCCAACTCACGGATGGCAGATGACTTGGACCCTCTGTTACGGGCCCATCTCGCTGGAACGCCGGTTAGTTATGTCCGCAGTTACCCCTCGCCCCGCGATCTGAGCGGAGCCTTTGGCGGTGGCGGCTCCCATCTGGTTTTCCTGGATACCGTCTCCGAACCCGACCAGGCCGTCCAACTCATCTCAGAAATGATGCGGCTGGGGCCGTCGGTGCAGGTGGTGGCACTGCTGGCCGGGAACGACCCGGACCTGATTCTCCGCTGCCTCCGCGCCGGCGCGGTCGACTTTCTGATCCAGCCCTTTTCGGCCGACCAGCTTGAAGCGGCCATGGCGAAGCTGTCCCGAATGCAGCCTGCCGCGGACACCGGGGGCAAGGAGCCGGCCAAGATTTTCGCCGTGATGCCCGCCAAAGGAGCCTGCGGCGCAACCACCATCGCCTGCAACCTGGCCTTCCAGTGGAAACGCCTGGGTGCACAAAGAATCCTGCTGGCCGACCTCGATCCACTGGCCGGAACCATGTCGTTTCTGCTGAAGATCAAATCGATCTACAGCTTCCTCGACACGCTGCAGCACGCCTATGAACTGGACGCCGACCTGTGGAACGGCATGATCACCACGGTCAACGGCGTCGACGTCCTGCTGGCTCCGGAGCTGATGGTCGAAGGTGCGCAGGACCTTCGCGACCCCACCCCGATTCTGGACTATGCGCGCCACGCCTACGACGTCGTGATTGTCGATACCGGCGGCGTCTACGGCGAATGGAACCTGAACACGGCGCGCGCCGCCAATGAGCTGCTGTTGATCACCACCAACGAACTTCCCGCGCTGCAAGCCGCGCAGCGGGCGCTGTCGTACCTCGACACCAACCGCATTGGACGCTGGAAAATCCGCCTGCTGGTGAACCGCTACCATCGCGATGTCGGGCTGAGCCGTGAGGTGATCGGCACGGCGCTGCACACCGAGGTGTTCGATATTCTTCCCAGCGACTACGAAGCGGTACAAAAGGCGCTGATGGAAGGCAAGCCCACACCGACCAGCACTTCGTTCGGAAAAGGCATCATGCAACTCGCCGATCGGCTGGGCGGACGGACGGAAGCGGTCAAAAAAAGCACCTCGCTCGGCGGATTGCTCGGGTTGTTCAGCAAGACAAAGTCCTAGCAAGTCGCCGCGATCATCAACCCTGCGGCAACCCCGACACAGAGCCGCGACTGTCAAGGAGCGGGGTGGCGCTCCTTTCCAACACTCTTCCTCTCCCGATCCGGCGCGGCGATCGAGCCGAGCATCGCGAAGAAAAACGCCGCCAGGGCCGGCCGCTGCTGCATCGGATAATCCAGCAGGCAGTGCACGAACACCGCCAGCATTCCGATCCCCCACAGCGACCGCACGGCCGGCATGAAGATCAGCACCGCGATCGCCAGCAGGATCCCGAAAAACGGCAAGCCGCCTTCCACCGCCCACTGGATCCAGTCATTGTGCGCCTGGTTGACGAAGCGGCCGTCGTCGAAATGCGCGTAAGCCGGGTATGCGTCCGCCCATGTTCCCAGGCCGAATCCCATCAGGGGCCGGTCGCGGACCATTTCGAGCGACGATCGAACCAGCTCGGCCCGGACCGAATACGGATTCGGCTCCTGCAGACGATTCCAGATGACTTCCCAGCCCACGACCGTGGTGAGAATCGCCACCGCCGCCAGGCTCCCGCCGACCACGCGAGTGAGCGTCTTTCCCGAAATCAATTTGCGCCAGAACGCGATCACCGGCGTCACCAGAATTTCGGCAAGACACAAAATCGACCCGGCCCGCGACCCGCCCGCGACCACCGAAGCAAATAACGTCGCGGCGATCACGATGTACAACAAGGACCGCTTGCGGTCGTGAATCGCCTGTACGATCGCCAGCGGCAGAATCGCTTCGACAAATGCCGCGTACTGATTGCGATACACAAACGGACCGAGCGTCGGATGCGGATCCATCGCGGCGTCGAAGATCCAAAAAACTTTGTCGAGCGGCGACGTGAGCACGGTGAGCGTTGCGACAATACTCAGTGCAAAAGCAAAGATCAGCATCGCCTGCAGGAATCCGCCGCGGCCGCGCCGCAGCGCGATGGAAAACGCGGCGAGGTTCGCGATCCAGGCAACCACCGATTCCCAGGTGTGCCACTCGTAGACCGTGCGATGCGCGGCGATCTGCACCAGTCCCCAGGCCGCGGCGGCTCCGAGCAGGATTGAGATCGGGTGCCAGCGCTTTTCACGCTCGCGAAAAAGCTCCACCGCGGCGAGCGCGAACAGCGCGATCTGAAACACCGCGAGCGGCCATCGCGCGGGGACCCACAGGGTCAGGATTCCGAAAAAGAAGATCGCAGCCAGAGGCTCATTTTACCTGCTGGCTCGTTTTACCTGCTAATCTGACCGGGTGATCGGCATCGACGCGTTCGAGCAAGCGCGGAAGCGGGTTTCCGCGCACGCTTACCATACTCCTCTTCTGACATCGCGGCTGCTTAGCGAGCGCACCGGGTTCGACATTCGCCTGAAGGCGGAAATTTTTCAGCGCACCGGATCGTACAAGATTCGCGGACCTCTGAACAAGCTGCCGCAACTGAGCGAAGAAGAGAAACGCCGCGGCGTGATCTGCTCCTCCGCGGGAAACCACGCCCAGGGAGTCGCGCTCGCAGCCGCGATTTACGGCATCCGCGCGATCGTTGTGATGGCATCGAATGCCACGCCATCAAAAGTCGCCGCGACGCGCGCTTACGGCGCCGAAGTCGTGCTGCACGGCGCCATCTGGGACGAAGCCAACGCCAAGATGCTCGAAATGGCACGTGAGCATGGCTATACGATCGTCCATCCGTTTGACGATCTGCAACTGATCACCGGCCAGGGCACCATGGGTCTCGAAATCTACGACGATTTTCCCCAGGCCGATATCGTCCTGGTGCCGATCGGCGGTGGCGGGCTCATTTCCGGCGTCAGCATGGCTCTCAAGGCGCGCAATCCGAAGATCCGGATTATCGGTATCGAGTCCTCCGATGGCCCGGCGATGAAGCGCAGCGTCGAGGCCGGTCATCTGGTGACGCTCGATGCGGTGGACACGATCATCGACGGCCTGCGCGTAAGGCGCGTCGGCGAAAACACGTTCCGCGCAGTCCGCGAATTCGTCGACGAGATCGTCACCCTGCCCGACGACCTGATCTTCGACGGCATGCTGTGGATCATGTCGCACTGCAAGCTGGTGGTCGAGGGAGCGGCAGCCGCCGGCGTCGCGGCGCTGCTGAACGGGCTGATCAAGGCTCCCCCGGGATCGAAGGTCGTGTCCGTGCTGAGCGGAGGCAACGTAAACCTCGATCAACTGCGTGGATTGAAGTGGAACTGATTTTCGAGCAGGTACCGAGAAATGTGGGGCCGCTC
>JAIQFJ010000374.1 GCA_020073325.1 Terriglobia bacterium
CTGCATGAAGATCCGCGCTATTTCCGGCGCGGGAGCGGAAACTTCTGGTATCGCACGGGCTATGCCTTGACCCGCGTGATTGTGACGCGCAAAGACGGCGGCGGAACCCGGTTCAACTATTCGGAGTGGGCGGGCAGCGCGGCCGCCGTCGCGATTTCCAACGCTTATTACCCGGATGGCCGGACGGCGCGCGACAATTCCACCAAGCTGCTGCAACAGGTGGGGACGGACGCGTTCTCGCAGGTCCTGAAAGAATTCTGGCCGGACATCCAGCGCAAGTTTTCCCGGAAGCGCGCCCCCTAGAAGTCCGCGGGCCGTTGCTTGCCAGCGTGCGCGACTTCGCTTTCGGCTCCGATGAATCCCCAGGTGAGCCACACGCGTCCCTTCACGATCCGGCGGAAATATTCCTGCGCTTTCGCGGGATTGCCGTTGTAGAGATACCAGTTGCCGACTCCATAAGCCACCGTGTCGAAGCGCAGTTCGGCTTCGTCGTCGGTGTTGTTCGATGCGGGCTGCGGCGGCACGGCTTCCGCTTCGGGCATTTTGCCTTGAAAGAAGCGGACCAGGCTGAGATAGAAGAACGTGTGCGGCTCGGTGTTCTTCATGTCGGGTGTGATGGCGGCGAGGGCTTTGGCGGCCTCATCGTCTTTCTTGGCGCGGCGCAGCGATGCGTACAGCCAGTTGGTTGAGTTGATGCGGCTGTCGGTGGTCGGGGCGAGATCGACGGCGTGATGAAATGCGCCGGCGGCCTGGGCGAACTCGCCGAGGAAGTAATGCGAGAGGCCGAGGTGATAATACCCGTCGATTTTCTTCGGATCGATCATGACGGCCTTTGCCAGATCCTCGCGCGCGTGGGTGAACTCGCGGAGGCCGACTTCGCGATGGCCGCGTTCGGTGAGCAGATCGGCGTCGTTGGGGGCGATCGCGAGTCCCTGGGTGCACGTCGCGACGGATTCGCGGTATTCTCGCGCCGCGGATTGCGCCAGCGCGAGTTTCAGAAACAGCGCCGCATTTTTGGGATCGGCGGCGAGTTTTTTGCGCGCATCGGCGATGGCGCCTTTTTCGTCGGGGATCGAAAAATACTTCACGCCGAGCGGTGACGTGACTTCGAGCTTGGGCTGAGCGGCAAGCATCGCGGGAATCGCGCAGAGAAGGAGTCGGGCGAGCATGCAGCCAGGATACACCCCCGGTTATGCTGTAGGGATGTCCGAGGTTCAGGTGGTGAACAACGAAACGGCGCATCGATTTGAGGCGGGAGCGGCGTTTCTGAGCTACCACGTGAAGCCGGGCGAGATCACGCTGATCCATACCGAGGTTCCGGCGGAAATGGAAGGCCGCGGGATCGGCGGGAAACTGGCGCGCGCGGCGCTGGATTATGCGCGGACTGCGCACATGCGGGTGGTCGCGATGTGCCCGTTCGTTTCCGAATACGTGAAGCGGCATCCGGAATACGAAGACCTGATTCGGAAATAACCGTTGAAACGGCCGGGCAGGGGTGGAATCTTACCTCAGAGGTCCCTCTATGCGTCTGAGGCGGATGGTGATTCCGGCGGCAATCATTACGGCTGCGGGCGGCGCGGCTGCGGCGGCAGCAGGACTCTATGCGGTGCGCAGGCTGGCTCGGGTGCTGGTGCGGCCGCGGATGGATCTTCACGGGAAAGTCGTGCTGATCACGGGAGGGTCGCGAGGGCTGGGCCTGGCGCTTGCAAAAGAGTTCGCGCGGGCAGGGGCGAGGATCGCGATTTGCGCACGCGACGCGGACGAACTCGACGAGGCGGAGCGGCGGCTGCATGGGATCGCGCGCGAGGTTGTTCCCTTCGTGTGCGACGTGACGAAGCGTGCGGACGTCGCGGAATTGGTGCGCGCCGTGATCGACCGGTTCGGGCAGATCGATATGCTGATCAACAATGCGGGCGAGATCAGCGTGGCGCCGCTCGAGAGCCTGGACCGATCCGACTTCGAGCGTGCGATGGCGATCATGTTCTGGGGCCCGGTGGACCTGACACTGGAGGTTCTGCCGCATCTTAGGCACCGGCACGGCGGGCAGATCGTGAACATCACGTCGATTGGAGGACGCGTGAGCGTCCCGCGGCTGATTCCGTATTGCTGCGCGAAATTTGCGTTTGTCGCGTTCTCGGATGGGCTGGCGGCGGAACTGGATCGCGAAGGAATCCGCGTGTTGACTGTGGCGCCGGGGTTGATGCGAACGGGGTCGTATCTACAGGCGCAATTCAAAGGCGATGCGGCGCACGAGTTCACCTGGTTTGGAGTCGCGGCGAATCTTCCGGGATTCACGGCTCCGGCGGCTTATGCGGCACGGCTGATCCGGCGCGCGGTGGAGCAGGGTCGCATGACGTTGACCATCACCTGGCCGGCGAAAGTTCTGATTCGCGTGCAGGCTCTCTTTCCGGAAGTGACCCGTCACCTGATGGCGGGTGTGAACGAATATGTTCTGCCGAATCCGCAGGGGAACAAAACACTGGTGGTCGGCCGGGCGCTGAATGAGGGATTCAAAGGCGTGTTCCGGCTGTTTACGACGCTTGGACGAACCGCCGCGAGCGAATTGAATCAGGGGCCGGCGACGGGCGGCTGATTCGCGGGATACGGCATAAATCGCCGTGTCGAATAATCGGCGATGGTGAGCGAAAGAAGAATCGCCACCCAGATGATTCCTCCGGCGAGAATCACGCGGACGATCCTGGTTTCATAAAGCGCATGCATGAAGAACATCACGATCAGCGACGCCTTGGTCGCGGCCAGAAGGATCGCGATGATGGTATTGAACGGGCCCATGTCGAGGAATCCGAGCCCTGTCGTGAGTAGTGTTAAGGCGACGAGTCCGCCGAAAGTCAGCAGGTAAACCTTCTTCGATACGATCGACATAATTACCCGTGATGAAGGTGCAGTCCTTCGATATAGAAAATCGCAAATAGAAAAACCCAAACGATGTCGACGAAGTGCCAATACAGGCCGACAAGTTCGACGGGCGTGTGATAACGGGCGGAGAACGATCCCGCGGCCGTGCGCAGAAGCATCGTGAACAGGAGACCTTCCCCGACGAACATATGCACTGCGTGCAGGCCCGTCATGATGAAGTAAAAGACAAAGAACATTTCCACCTGCGCCGCGTCGCGGCCGCGCCAGTCGAACCACACGCCGGGAGCCTGATGGTCGCGGTAGTGCTGGTAATATTCGGTGAACTTGATCCCCAGAAACGCGGCGCCGAGGATCATCGTCGCGATCAGAAAGATCGCCAGCATTCTGCGATTTCCCGTGGCCGCGGAATAAACCGAGAGAGCCATTGTGAAACTGCTGCAGATCAGGACGATGGTGTTGGTGGCGCCCAGTGCAATGCTCATTTCGGCGCTGCCTTCGATGAAAGCCTGCGGATACATGGACCGATAGACGGTAAATGCCATGAAGAGTCCGCTGAAAAGCATCACCTCCGTGATGATGAAGATCCACATCCCGATACTGGAGGTTTCACGCTGCTGTTCGGGAGTGCGGAAATGTTCGCGGAGGCTGAGGGCCGCTGGATTAGCCAAGGTCCAGTTCCTCCTTCATTTCGCCGAACTGATAGGGGCCTGTCGTGACGACGGGAGTCTCTTCGAAATTATGCTTCGGCGGCGGAGAAGAAGTTTTCCATTCGAGTCCGGTCGATTTCCAGGGATTCGGCGGCGCAGGTTTTCCATAATGCCAGGACCAAAGCAGATAACAGAACGGCAGGATATAGCCGATTCCCAGGATCGATGCGCCTGCGCTCGAAAGTACATGCCAGACCTGAAACTCGGGCGGATAGACAGCGTAGCGGCGCGGCATACCTAAGTACCCAAGAATGTATTGAGGAAAGAACGTGAGGATAAACCCGATGAATGCGACGAGCGCAGACAATCGAGCGAGACCTTCGGGATACATTTTCCCGCTGATCTTCGGCCACCAATAATGCATGCCGCCTAAGTAGGCGAGGACTGTCCCGCCAACCATAATGAAGTGGAAATGTCCGACGACGAAGTAAGTATCCTGAACATGAACATCGATGCCCAGGGCTGCCAGAAATAGGCCGGTGACGCCTCCGATGGCAAATAGCCCGATGAAACCGATGGCATAAAGCATCGGGGTATCCCAAGATATCGATCCTTTATACATGGTGGCGGTCCAGTTGAAGACTTTAATCGCCGAGGGAACCGCAACGAGGTAACTCAGAAAAGAAAACACCTCAGCGGCGTAAGGCGAGGTTCCGGCTGTGAACATGTGATGTCCCCAGACTAGAAATCCGATGGCTGCGATGCTGATGCTTGCGAAAGCCACGAACTCGTAACCGAAGAGAGGCTTTCGCGAAAAGGCCGGAACCAGTTCACTGACGACAGCCATGGCGGGAAGAATCATGATGTATACGGCCGGGTGCGAATAGAACCAGAACATGTGTTGAAACAGGACGGGATCGCCTCCCAGCGCGGGATCGAAAATTCCAACTTGAAATATGCGCTCGACGGCGACCAGGAGTAGCGTGACCGCGAGGATCGGAGTCGCCAGCACAAGGATGAGGCTCGTCGCATAATGCGACCAGATGAACATCGGCAGACGGAACCAGGTCATGCCGGGAGCGCGCATCCTGTGTACGGTGGCGATGAAGTTCAGTCCGGTCATGATGGACGAAAACCCGGCGATGAAAATGCCGGCAGCGGCGGCGATCACGTATGTTGTGGAAAATGTCGTGCTGAACGGCGTGTAGAAGGTCCAGCCGGTGTCGACACCGCCCCGGAAGATGGAATAGAGGGTCACCAGCGCGCCCAGATTGAAGACATACCAGCTCAGTAAATTCAACTTAGGGAACGCGACGTCTTTCGCGCCGAGCATCATGGGTATCAAGAAATTGCCGAGCGTATTGGGAATCGACGGGATCAGGAAAAACCAGACCATAATGATCCCGTGCATGGTAAATAGCTTGTTGTAAGTCTCCGAATCGAACAGTAACCCGTTAGGAGTCAGCAACTGCAGACGGATCAAGAGGGCGAACAATCCTCCAAGAAAGAAAAATACAGAAATAGAAGCGACATACAGCAGGCCGATTCTCTTGTGGTCGGTGGTGAAGAGCCAGGACAGTACTCCCGTTTCTTCGTTCAAATAGTTCCTCTCAGCGGCGACTTCAACAGCGGGGATCATAAATTACCGGACTCCTGGCCGGCTTCCGGTGATGGAGGACGAGCCTGGTTCACCAATGCCGTTCGTTCTCTCGGACGGCTGTCGTGATCCGGTACTCGATGGCTGGTCTCCTCCCGGCGGAGGGCTGATAGCTTTGATAAAAGCGATCAACTGAGTGAGTTGTTCCTCGGAAACCTGGCCGGTGAAATTCGGCATCACGTTGTCATAACCCGCCACGATTTTGGCGGCGGGATCGAGGATGGACTCGCGGATGTAGGTTTCATCGGCAGTGATAATCTGGCCGTCCTTCAATTGCACCTGGCGGCCATAGAGGCCGCGCAGGTTGGGGCATGTGGCAGGACCCTCGAAATGATGGCAATTGGCGCAGGCGAATTGATGAAACATCTTTTCACCCATGGACGACATGGATCCTTCCGCGGCGCCGCGTTCCACCCATTCCTGATAGTTTCTAGGCTCCATCGCATGGATCCAGCCGATCATGCCGGAGTGCTTCGCGCCGCAATATTCGGCGCAGAAGAGATGGAACTCGCCGGCGCGCGTCGCTTCGAACCAGATGGTTGTATAGCGGCCGGGAAGAACGTCCTGTTTGATCCGAAACGAAGGGACGAAGAAGCTATGGATGACGTCCTGCGACGTCATGATAAGCTTCACGGGACGTCCGACGGGCACATGAAGCTCGTTGATTTCGCGCGCGCCGTCAAGGTGCTGGAGCTTCCACATCCATTGTTTGCCGACAACGTAAATCTCCGCGGCGTTCGCCGGAGGAGTCTCGATCTCAAAATAGAGCCGTGCGCCCCACGCGAACATTCCCATGAAGAGAATGAGTGGCACGATCGTCCAGGTGAGTTCGAGTTTGATACCGCCCTGGATTTGTTCAGGGAGTTCGGTTTCGCTTCGGCGCCGGTAGCGCAGCGCCGAATAGGCGATCATCGCCGCGATGCCAAGCACGACGATTCCGCAGATCGCCGTGAGAATCCAGAAGAGGAGGTCGTATTCGCCGGCGACGGATGAACTCTGCTGCGTCGCGAAACGAAGATGAGTGGTCATAGGTGCGGAGCCTCCCGCAGCGCGCGGCGCCCGTCGCGAATTTCTTTTCGCCACAGGACTGTGAGTCCGACCGCAAGCAACAGGACGATCAGAACTGCTCCCACGCGCAGGCTGTTTATTGCGATGGCGCCGTATTTTCCGCGAGCCGGATCGTAGTGATAACAAAACAGCAGGATTTGATCGACGCGCGATCCTATCTTGCGATCGGAAGCTTCAATCAGCGACAGCTTGAGGTCTTTGGGCTGATACTCGACCCCGTAGAGATATCTGGCTGCTTTGCCCTCCGGCGTAAGAATGATGATTCCGCTCGAATGAATGAACATCTTACTGCGGGGATCATAACGATAATGAAAACCGACGACATCTGCCACTTCGCGAATCGATTCTTCTGGGCCGACCAGGAAATGCCAGCCTCTAATTGCATTGGTCGCATTTCTGCAAAACACATGAAACACAGAGCCGATGGAAGGACCAAGACATA
>JAIQFJ010000375.1 GCA_020073325.1 Terriglobia bacterium
CCCCAAGATTCAGCGGGTTGGGGAACTCCAGGATGTGATCGCAATAGCTCGCCATCTCGCCGCGAAGGTACAGAGAAGGACAGGTCACCGCGCGCGCCGCGCCCAACAGTCGGCGTACCCGGCCCGGCCATGACGCCGCGAATTCCGGCAGCCTGCCGCCATGCAAGGTGAGGACGAATGGATGCGCTGTTCGCATCACGGCCTGGGCCGCCATTTCCGCCCACAGAAACGCCCTGCCGGAGTAAACCGAAATATGCGCCAGAGCATAGTCCCGCCGCCGCGCGATCGCCGTCCTGACGATATCGAGCGCGCGGCCGCCCGGCCCTTCGGCGTGCGACGTGGTAAGCACGCGCCATCCGAATTCCGGCAATCCTTTGGCGAGGTCCCGGGAAACGACGTAGCTCCCGGAGCCCTCGCCGCAGAATGCGTCAATGAATAGAACGGACTTCGTCATCGCTATAAGAAAGCTGAAAGCGTCCGCTGAGAGCCGGGAGGAATGTGGCCGATCCCAGTCCGAAGACAAAAGCGGGGACCGCGATGCGCATCGCGTTGGCGCCGATATAAAGAAAAGTCCACGCCAGGAGCGCCGCGCAAATGGCCGAAGTGGATAAATCCCTGGCATCCTTGAAACGGCTCCAGGCGAGAATCGCGAGAACCACCAGCGCGGCCAGTCCGAATAGCCCGTGCTCCGCCAGCGCTCGTGAAAATTCGGTGTGCGCGGCGAGACCGGTGAGGTGCCACGCCTTGGCCATCCCCGGTCCGACGCCCAGCAGCGGATTCTGCGCCCAGAGGCTCAGGTCTTCAGAAATCAAATCTCCGCGATGCGTCAGCGATGCGTCGGAGAATCGCTCCGCGAGGTTCCCGCTGGTGAACGAATTCAGCGCCGGTCCGATGATCGCAAATCCGAGCGCGGCCACCAGCGCAAAGGCGGCGATCCCGCGACGGTAGAGCGGGTCGCGCCAGAGGACGGCGCAAGCCGCCAGCAGCGCTCCCGCCATGCAATAGATTCCTCCGCGCGAAAACGTCAGAGCGCTCTGCGCGGCCAGCAGAATGGCGACGATGCTCAGTGCGAAGCGTAGTGCGGTGGTCCTTGCTCCATACACCAGCAGCAGCGCGGCCAGCAGGGCTCCGAAGCCCAACACCGCCGCGACCTGGTTCGGTCCGTAGCCGCCGCTGAGCAGCGGATTCGATTCCGTGCTGAACACGATTTTGGTCTGCCCGAGGATGTCCCGTTCGACGGTGGCGGCCAATCCGGCAACCGGACCGAGAAACGCGATGAAGATCCGTTGAAAATCGCGCGCGTCGAGTTCGATGTTGGCAAAAAACACGGTAGCCACGGCGATCAGCAGAGGTCCGGACAAGTTAAAGCTGATTTCGCTCTCGGCGCGATCGAGCGGCAGCGCGGCAATGGTCTTGATATTCGACGGCAACAACAGCAGGGCATAGGTGAGCGCCAGGGCGGGGAATCGCCGCACATTTCCGGACATCAGGCTGATCAGCATCGATCCAGCGATGGCGTATTTTGCAAATTCCCAGAACAAGGGCGCGTGCGACATACGCCACAACACTTCGCATCCGCAAATGTACGCTCCGCTATACGCCACCCACTTGCGGCCCGCGGGCGCGAACGAAAACAGGATCGCGGCCGCCGCCGTCAGGATCGCGTGTACTGCCGCGGCGGTGGGATAGCTGACGATAAAAGGGATCGCGACCGCGTGTATCGCCACGAACACAAACGCAGCCAGCGCCGGGAATTCCTGCTCGCTTCCAAAAAGCGAAGGCGCGCACACGAACCGCAGCGCCGGTCGTTCAGTTTGAGCAGACGAGGTCATAAATTGCGCAGATCCGCTGAAGAACCGCTTCCTTGCTATAGTTCCGCTCGACGCGGCGGCACAGCGCCTCGCCGTAGTGGCGGCGCAGATAAGACTTTTCCAGGAGGTCCGTCAAAGCCCTTGCCAGCGCGCCTGGATCCCCGGGCGGCACCAGAATTCCCGCCTCGCCCCACCCGAGGACTTCGGGACACTGACCAACCGACGTGCACACGACGGGTCGCGCCGCGGCGCCGTATTCGAGAAGCGAGAGCGGCAGACCTTCACTGACGCTGCTCAGAACCGCGACGTCGCACGCCCGCACGATCGCCGCCGCGTCGCGCCGCTCGCCCAGGAACGTCACGGAATCACGCAGACCGAGAGACTTCCGCGCCGCGATCAGCTCGGCCTGATAGGCGACATCGGTTCCTCCGCCGACGACGAGGAGATGCGCGTCTTTGATCTTGTCGCGAAGCGCGGCGATGGCGAGCAGCAGAGTCACGTGATCTTTCTGGCGCCGCAGATTGGCGACGCAAACGATGCGCCTGCCGGACGCCCCTGGAAGTTCCGGTGCGCATGTGTCGCCGGAGGCGGCTGTCGCGAAATTGGGCACGTACCACACACGGTCGCCGGGCACGCGCAGTTGTTGACGCGACCATTCCGCCATCGGCTCGTTCACCGTAATCACTCCGGCGGCGCTGCGCGTCGCATGGCGATACAGCCACGCGGACGGTTTTTCGACGTCGAAACGTCCATAGTGGCAATGCCACAGCAGATGAATTCCGGTTCTGGCCCATGCCGCCGCGGCTGCCGCGAAGAAGATGGACGACCCGTGCGCATGCAGAATCTCCACACGCTGCTCGCGCAGGATTTTCGAGAACCGCAGCAGCTCGCCCGCATCGAGCGTGTGCTTGCGATGCAGGACCAGGCGATGAACGTGCGCATCCACTTCTTCCGAAAGCGGACCGCCGCGCCGCGTCGCGCACAGATGAACGCGGTACATCGGCGCCAGTTCGTTCGCCAGATTCACGGCGACGCGCTCCATTCCGCCGCGATCGAGCGAATCGGTCAGATGCATCACGACCCGCATGGCTCTACCTCCCCACCGCCGGCTCTTTTGCCGGCTGCGCGCCCCAGCGGTCCGCGAGCAATTCCGCCAGCGCGTCGCGCAGCTTTTCGATCGAGTATTGCTGCGCCCATCGCGCCGACTCCCGCGACAGCCGGCGGTACATCGCTTCATCTCCGGCCACCGTAAGAATCTCCGCGGCCAGGCTATCCGCGCAGCCTGCATGAAACACGCGTCCGCGCCCGGCGAGCATCCACGGCAACAATCCGTGATCCGTCCCGATGCAGACCACTCCGTGGCACATCGCTTCCGCCAGGACCTTGGGCCATCCCTCGGAATGTTCGGAGGGCAGCACCAGAAGATTCGCGCGCGCGTGCCAGCGCATCGCTTCGGAAAAGGAGACGGCGCCATGAAAGTGCACGCTCCCACCCAGGCCCGCTGCCTGCGCGCGCTGTTCGAGCGAGCTTCGTTCTTCTCCATCGCCGACGATGTGCAACTCGAAGCCGAGCCGTTGCCGCTTCAACTCCGCCGCCGCGTCGATCAGCGTGCCGACGCATTTCGCCGCCACCAGGCGTCCGGCGTAGAGGATCTGCAGCGGGGAAGTCAGTGTCTTCGAGTCCGCCGCGACAGCCGCCGTGCGCACCTGTTGTTCGGTCATCATCGAGGTGAAGAAAGGAACCACCTGGCGCGGCTGCCCGGGCCATTCGCCGTAAACCGTGACCACTCCCTTGCGCCACCAGGGCGAGCCCAGAATCCAGCGTTGCAGCTTCACCGAAAGCGGCTCTCCCCGGTATCCGTTCCATTGGCCCGCATACTTGGCGACGACCGGAACACCGAACAGCGGAGCGAGAATCACTCCCAGCAGGCCGAGATTTCCGGGACACCGCACATGGATTGCATCGCGCCCGCGCATGGTCCTTGCCAGCCGGACGATCAGCGAGGGCAGCCGGACGATCTGCATCGCTTTCGCCGTGAACCGGTCGCCGCCCGAACGCCGCTGCGGCGCCATGCGGATATTCGACCGGGAAAACGGCAGGCAGTCGCGCGGCGGCTGCGCGTGCAACAGAGGCGACGCGATGACGATCTCCGAAAACAGATCCGCCCAAATGTCGATCTCGCGCGCATACGGACCGTATGCCGACAGCTCGCCGTTCCACTCGTAGTGATCGACGTGCGAAACGATCAGCAGGCTCAAGCCGCGCAATTGTGTGTCCGCGAGCAGCATGATTCGTAAAATTCCAGATTCCGGTCGAGCAGCGTGTGAAGCGAGAAATGTTTCTCCACCCTCTGGCGCGCCGCGGCTCCCATCGCCCTTCGACGTTGGGGATCCGTCAGTAGGCGGATGATCCTTACGGCGATCGCGTCGGGATCGTGCGGATCGCACAACATCCCTGAGACCGAATCCTCCACGACTTCCGGTCCCGGGCCGGTTGTGGACGCAACCAGCGCCTTGCCCATCGCCATCGCTTCCAGCCAGGCCATCGGCAGCGCTTCCATATGCGACGGCAGAGCGCAGACCGAAGCGGTCGCGACCAGTTCCGACAGTTTCATTCTCGGCAGCGCGCCGGCGAATCGGATGCGATCTCCCAGGTGCGCGCTCATGCGCCGCAGCTCGGCTCCGAACGAAGCGCCCGTGCGCGGATCCACGGTATCGCGGCCCGCGAGCGTGAGGCTCGCGAACGGCGCCACGGAAAGGATCCGGTCCATTGCGCTGATCAATTGCCGCACTCCCTTTTTTTCGGCCAGCGCTCCGAAGAAAACAATCTTTCCCGGCTCCTCGCGCTCCGGCGCCGGGCGAAATACGTCCGTATCGACGCCGTTGGGAATCACCGTGATCTCGCGCCGGGATAATCCCAGCAGCTCTTTCGTCCGGTCGGCGACGAAGCGGCTGACCGCGCAGAGCCGCTGCGCGCGGGTGAACGATTTGCGCTCCTGCCACGCGCTCCAGCGTTTCGGTTTTCCTCCCAGAGTGACCGAAAAGAAGTGATGACCGCCGTGCATGCGAATCGCTCGCGCCGCCGGAAACCCCGGGTCGAGAAAGGCCATGCTGGTTTCCGCGCCTTCCAGCACGTCGATCGGATGCGCGCGATGAAGTTCGGCCAGCTCGTTCCGCAGCCGCCGTCCGCCCACCAGGTATCCCATCTGCGGGACCTTTGTGTGCGGCGTCTGGATCACGCGGACGTCTTCATCCCACCGCGCGCTTCGTTCCCGCGCCGTCGAATCGATCCCCACGACGCTCACCTCGTGTCCCGCGCGCGCCACCGCGTGCGCCAGCGTGTAGGTCACCGATCCCACTCCGCCGTGCGGCAGCGGCGGATATTCGTTGCACAGATAGCAGATGTGCATTTCAGTTCGAAAGCTCGCGCAGCACGTCCACGATCCGCCGTGAAGACTCGCCGAGCGGAGCGCCCACCTGCATGTCCATCAGCCTCCGGCGATTGTCGCGATCGAGCGACGGGTTCTCCAGGTAATCGTTCACATGCTGGACGAACTCCCCCGCCGACCGCCCGAAGCGCGCCGCCCCCAGCTTCACGACGTTCGTGTAGTGCTCGAACTTGTATGAAAAATCCCACACCGGCAAGCCGAACACGGGCGGGTTCGCGACGTCGAACGCCACGTTGACCACCGGCTTGTCGTGGATGCCGAAATCGAGCGTCATAGTCGAGCCGAAATTCACGTTGAGATCGCAATGGTGCGTCAGGTTCGCGAGCATCGCCACGTCTTCGGGCAGCGGAATCACGCGCGACCACTCGCCCGGCCGCGTGTGAGTCCACGCGGGCATCGCGACAATCAACTCCGGATAATCGCGCTTCACGGGCATGTAGCGGCATCCGTCATCCACCGGGCACGGCCGCAGCACCACCTGCGGAGAACGCCGGATGTCACCCTCGCGAATCGCCTGCATCAGGACTCGCAGATGATCCTGATCCTCCGGGCAATTGCCTGTATCTCCGCCCGAATAGCAGATCAGCGGGCGCTCGGGATCGGCGCCGATCCGGCGGAAAAAGTCCTCGCGCGGCCACAGCAGCGACTCGTCGGCATACGGATCGAACTGCGGCGTCCCCACAATATGGATGCGCGCCGCGTTCACGTCGGGATAATACTTCAGCAATTCCCGCTTCATGTGCTCGCTCCATACCAGGTAGTGATCGAACGGCGCGGCGATGCGGCCTTTGCTGGTGATGTTGTCCCAACTGAAGATGAACGTCGCCGTCGGGATCTTCATTCGCCGGGCCGCCAGCACGGCCGGGAGGACTTCCGGCGGACGCTGATGCGAACAGAACAGCACCGTCGGCCTGATTTGTTCGAACAGTTCCTCATATCGGGCGACCGCCGGGGACTGCGACGACGCCTTGCAGTGCGCCGCTTCGAGCGCTTTGATCCGCCGCGGCGATGCGGCCAGCCTGCCCGTGACGCGCGCCGTCCGGTGAGCCGCCTTCGTCCTCCACGATCCCTTCACCGGAAGCGTCAGGTTGTGGCGCATCGACGTGGTCTTGGCCCAATACATCTGCGCGTAGCTCAGCGAGTAGCGCAGCGTGAAGGAGAGCGGAGTTTCGCTGTAAGGCTGCATCGGCTCCCAGTTCACGCGGCCGTGGAAAGGCGCGCTGTAGGTCTCCAGCAGCTCCGGCGGGATGATGTGGAACACGGACACCGCGGCCTGCGACGACAGGTCGCACAGGAACCGCCCGAGCACGAAGTTTCGCACTCCTACACCGTCGGGGATCAGCAAGGCGCAGTGCATAAAATCAGGCCGCGGCGCGCAGGACCTCGGCTCGTCGCGCCTTCTGCGGTAGCACCGCGGGCA
>JAIQFJ010000376.1 GCA_020073325.1 Terriglobia bacterium
AACTCGACCTGTTCTTTCTCCACGCCGGCCCACTTCGATTGCATTTTGGCGAGGGTGGGAAAGCTTTCGGACGGGAAGAGTGTTTCGGACCGCGTGAATAAGTCTGTCAGGATTCGATCGCTGGGAGATGACTCCTTCCAGTACGTAAGCCAGGCCCACTTGCTCGCGACCATGTGGAGGAGCACGTCTCGCACGGAAGGAAAGCTGCCGCCCAGATCGCGCGTAAACTGTTCGGGAGTGAGCGCCCCGGCCAACTTTAGAATCCGGTCGTTTGCCCATCGGTCATATTCATAAAGCAAACGCACTTCTTCTATGGTCATCGCGCGTGTCTCCTTATTGCGACAGTGCCGACTGAATGCGTTCGCTTAACTGATCGACGAATTTATCCGGCAAAAATCCGTTCATGCGGCTCGCCACGCGGCCCTGCTTGTCGAACAGCACGGTGGTCGGAATCGAGGTGACCTGGAGCAGCCGCTGCAAGCCGTCCTCGAAGTAAACCGATTGCGCGCTCCAGTTCAGCTGCTTCAGAAACGGCGCCACCAGGTTGTGGTCGTCATCGGTGTCGATCGCCAGGAAAACAACGTCGCTGCGACCCTTGAAGCGCTGCTTCACCTGTTCGTAAAGGGGATGCTGCGCGCGGCAGGGCTGGCACCAGGTCGCCCAGAAATCGAGAATCACCACGCTGCCTTTCAGCGACGACAACGCGAGCCTTTTTCCATCCAGGCCGCCGAGCGAGAACTGCATCGGCTCGCTGGCCGTCATATTCGGATCGATCGCTTCCAGCCGTTTGCGCCGCTCGCCGAGTTCGGCGGAGGTGCGGTCGTAAGCTTCCAGAATCACGTCGCCCAAGCCTTTTTCGTTGTGATGCAGCTTGCGATACAGCTCGCCCAGGCGGCGGCGATCGTCGGCGCGATCGGCGTCGGTGGAATGCGCATCGGGAATCGCGAACGCGTCGGCCAGGTGCGGCAGAGCGTCTTTTTCGCGATGCTGGCGCACCAGCGCGTCGGACCACTCGCGCGCAGATTCTTCGGAAGGATAGATTCCAAATGCCTCCGCGGCGAGCTTTTCGGCGTCGCCGTCCTTGCCGAGCACGCCTTGCGCGCGAGCCTCATAGACCAGCGCGCGTGCCAGACCGCGGTCGCGCTCGTCCTGTTTCCGCCCGGCCTCGCGGCCTTCGGGCGCCGGAGCCTTGCGGATGGCTTGCTCGAACAGCTTGGAATATTGCAGCGATTTTTCCGCGTTTTCGCGGCCGCCCATCGTCAGAAACGCGCGCGCCACGCGGTCGAGCAGCAACATGTCGTCGGGAGCCGCCTTGAGCGCGGGCTCGCCGTAGAGGACAATGCGGCGATCGTCTTTGAGATCGACGGAAGCGCGCGCCAGCGCCCGTTCGATCTGCGGACGCTGTACTGACGCCGGATGCTTGGCGAGAAAAGCCTCGAGGATGCGCACGATGTCGACGGCGCTCGATCCACTTTCCTGCAGAGCCTGCGCCAGTTCCTTGTTGTCGGCGTCGGAGGAAGTCTGGGGCGGGGCCTGCTGCGCGCAAGTGAGGACAGGCCACAACGCCAGCGCGATCAGCGCAAGAGCGCGACGCGATCCGGGGATCGCGCGCGGACCAGTGGGACCGCCCCCCAACGCATGAAAGCAATTCATCAAATCTTTTTCGCCGCCCGGATCGCTTCGGCGAGCTGCGCCGCCCGCTCCCGCGCCATATGCATGAAAATTTCGTTCTTCGCCACCTGGTCGAGCAGCGGCAGGAATTGTTCGGCCGGCGCCAGCCGCTTCCGCTCCCACGACGCCTGGATGTTCACCACGGCTTCGTTGACGCCCAGCCGGTCGTGCCGCACCGCGCGTTTGAACTCGGCCAGCAGGCGCTCGCTCTCGGTGATTTTTTCGAACCAGTCGTACAGCGTCTTCGCGTCCTCGTCCATCGAGTAGTTGAACTTCACTTCATTTTTCGCCGCGCCGTCTTCCCATCGGAATGACTTGGCGCCCATATTGGCGACCTTCAGACCCGACTCCAGCGGGCGCGAAAAATGGCCCAGCTTTCCGGCCAGGTCGAACATTTCGCGCGTCGCGGCGGCGTCCATGGTGAACGGCTCCGGGTCGTCATCGACGGCTTCTTTATAAGTCCCCGCGCCGGACGGATCGAGCGTGATCTCGACGTAAGCCGGAGTCGAACCGGGAAACGATTTGGAATAGACCATCCGCGGATTTTCGCCCGCGAATCCCAGCATGGCCGTAAGCGCCATCGCGAGCGGCAGGAATCTCATCGGGCCACCCTCATGGCCGTGACGCAATGCGTCGCATGGCAGATCGCCACCGCGATCGCGTCCGCCGCGTCTTCCGACTCGATGGCGACGCCGGTGAGCGATTTCACCATCAACTGCACCTGGTGTTTTTCCGCGCGGCCGTATCCGACCACGCTGCTTTTCACTTCGAGGGGCGAATATTCGCCCAGCGCGACGCCCGCCTCCGCGATCGCCAGCAGCGCGACGCCGCGGACATGCGCCAGTTTCAACGCCGTCTTCACGTTCTGCGCGTAGAAAACTTCTTCCACCGCCGCCGCTTCGGGAACGTGCGCGACAATCACCCGCCGCAAGCCCACCGCGATTTCCGCGAGCCGTGCCGCCAGAGGATCGCGCGCCGCCGTCGCGATGACGCCGTGATCCAGAACGCTGTGCCTGCGCCCGTCGCTATCGATTACGCCCCAGCCGGTCCGCTCTGTTCCGCAGTCGATGCCGAGGACGCGCATGGCAGTTTCTACTGGGCCAACGCTTCCATCTCTTTTTCGTCGACGTCGAAGTTGGAATAAACATTCTGCACGTCGTCGTGTTCTTCCAGCGCCTCGTTCAACCGCAGCATCGCGCTGGCGTTCTTGCCTTCCAGGCGCAGCAGATTTTTCGGCACCATGCCGATTTCCGACTGTTCCACCGGAATTCCGGCCTTTTGGACCGCCTCGAGCACGGCTTCGTGCGCCTCGGGCGGGGAAATCACCACCCAGTTTCCGCCGTCGTCGCGAAGATCCTCCGCGCCTGCATCGAGCGCCACGGTCATGAGCTGGTCTTCGGTCGCTTTGTCGCCGTCGACCACAATCGTGCTCTTGCGATCGAACATCCAGGAAACACTGCCCTGTTCGCCCATGTTCCCGCCGTTTTTCGAAAACACGTGGCGGATTTCGCTGACCGTGCGATTCTTGTTGTCCGTCGCGACCGTGACCAGCACGGCTGCGCCGCCCGGACCGTAGCCTTCGTAGGTGATTTCGTCGATCTGGCCGCCTTCCAGTTCGCCCGTGCCGCGCATGATGGCGCGCTTGATGTTGTCGGACGGCATGCTGACCGCTTTGGCCGCGACGATGGCGGTGCGGAGCCGCGGGTTGGCGTCGGGATCGCCGCCGTTGCGCGCGGCAATCATGATTTCCTTGATGATGCGTGTGAAAATTTTCCCGCGCTTGGCGTCGAGCGCGCCCTTCTTGTGCTTAATCGTCGCCCACTTAGAATGACCGGACATAAAGACCTCGGTTGATTTTCGGGCCTCTATGGACCCAACTGTTCAGGATATCAGGTCGCCCCGCCCGCTTCCAGAGGTGAATCCAAAGCGGTCGTAGTACTAACTCGATTTCAAGGACTAACCTAAAGTCCTCCAGTGGTTTGCCGAAGGGATGGTGTAGGTTCTCGTGCGTCAACTCTTACGCCTGGATTCGCTCACGCTGAAACGGCTCGCCGCCACGGTTGCGGCAGGCTTGGCTGCCGCGTTGTTGAATTGTTTCAACCTCGATGTGTTTGGCGGCGCGCGCATGTCCTTCGGGGGCATCTTCAGCCTGGCCGTCGCGCTGCATCTGGGCCCGTGGTACGGTGTCATCGCGGCGCTCTTCGGGGGGATCCCCGAAGCCCTGCATTTGACGCAACAGCACTCGCTGATCACGCATGCCGTGGAAGCCGCGATCGTCGGGTTGAGCGTCCGCCGCGGAGTCATGCCCATGGTGGCCGACGCCACTTACTGGTGCGTGGTCGGGGCGATGATGCCGATGGTGCACACCCCCGATACGGCGCCGATCATCGCCGTCGTCATCAAGAACCTGCTGAACGGACTGCTGAATGTCACGGTGGCGGACCTGTTGACGGGATGGCGCCGCGTCGCGGAATTCTTCAGCGCGCCGCTACCCCCGGCTCGTCCGCTGCGCACCCATCTATCCCGCGGATTCCTGCTGGCCACCGCGGTTCCGTTTCTGATGCTCAACATCGGCATCGACTGGGTGCACGCGACGCGATTGAAGGACGAAGCGGGATCGCACATTCACGAAGCCGTCGCGCGGATGGTCGGCGACGTGAACGACTTTATCGACAAGCACCAGTCGGGTGTGGCGGCCGCGGCCGAGTTGCTCAGCCACGATCCCAAGCTCGATTTGCGCCACGCGAATGAGGTTCTCGAATCCTTTCACAAGATCTATCCGACGTTCCGCACCATGGCGCTGACCAATCGGGAAGGACTCGTCGTGGCGGCCAATCCGCCCACCGATCCCTCCGGGAAACAAGTCGCCGGACTGGATATTTCCGACCGCCCCTATATTCGTGAAACGCTGCGTACGGGCCGCCCGTTCATCTCCGACGTCTTTATCGGACGCCAGATGGGGGCCGATCCGATTGTGACGCTGGCGGCGCCGGTGAAGGGTCCCGACGGGTCGGTGCTCGCCGTCGTCTCAGGATCGTTGCGCTGTTCGCGATTCGACGAGCTGTGGGCCAGCCTGGCTTCGCTCAAGCATGGCCAGATGACTATTCTCGATCAGCAGGACATCGTCATCTACGCCAGCCCGGGGATCGCCGCCAAGCCGCTGGACAATCTGAAATCGCGCAACGTGCGCGCGGTTGCCGCCCAACACAACGCTTCGTTTTTCCAGATCAGCTTTAAAGAATTCAAGAACGACCGCGAACCGACCCCTGTGCTGATCAGCGTCCGAACCACGGGAGCAGGCTGGGCGGTGGCCGTCTGGCAGCCGATTTCCGCGATCATTGCCGAGTCGACCAACTACTACCTGGTGACCGCATGCTGGGTGCTGGCGGGGCTGATCGTCTCGACGCTTGGCGCGCGATTGATGGGCAGGATCCTCACCCGGCCGGTGGAGGGCCTGGCGAGCCGTGTCGGAAGCTTCGTCATGGGCGGCCCACAGCCGCCGCCGGCGCCGCTGGCCGAAAACGCGCCTCTGGAACTGGCTCAGCTCGTGGGCGATTTCGATCGCATGACCGTGCGGCTGAGCGAATCGTATCGCGAATTGCAGGCCGCTCTCGCCGATCGCGAGCGCCTGAATCACGAGCTGGCCGACGTGCTCACCGATCTCGAAAAGAAAGTCCATGAGCGCACGGCCGAGCTGGCCGACGCGAAGGCTCGCGCGGAAGAAGCCAGCCGGTTGAAGAGCGAATTCCTGGCCAACATGAGCCACGAGATTCGCACGCCGATGAACGGGCTGATGGGCATGATGGACGTGGTGCTCGATTCGCCGCTCGATCCGGATCAGCGCGATTATCTCGAAACCGCGCGCATGTCGGCCGACGCGCTGCTGCATCTGCTCAACGACATTCTGGATTTTTCGAAGATCGAGGCGGGAAAAATGGCGCTGTCGCCCTCGCCATTCGCAGTGGAGTCTCTGGTGGAGGAATCGCTGCGGACGCTCGACCTGGTCGCGCGCAACAAAGGACTGGAACTGCGCAGCCAGGTTGCCTCCGAGGTGCCTTTCGTCGTCATTGCCGATCCGGTGCGCATCCGCCAGGTGCTGCTGAACCTGGTGAACAACGCGATCAAGTTCACGGCAAGCGGCAAGATCCAGGTGGACTGCGCTCTGGAACAAATCGAGGGAACCACGGCGATCCTGCGCTTCAGCGTCACGGATACGGGTATCGGGCTTTCCGAAGCGCAGCAGAAGGTGATTTTCGAAGCGTTCCGCCAGGCCGATGGGTCAACGACGCGGCGCTACGGCGGCACGGGTCTGGGCCTGTCGATTTCCAAGCGCCTGGTGCAGATGATGGGCGGCGATATCGAGGTGGAGAGCCGCCTTGGAAGGGGCAGCACGTTCCACTTCACGCTGCGGGCAGGCCTGCAGCTCGACCAGGAACGCGCGCCGCAGCCGGACAATTCAGCTCTGATCAGCGTCCTGAACGGCCGGTCGTAATTTCTCCCACGTGGTTTCCAGGTCTTCGGGAAGCACGCGCGTTTCTCCGACGGTCGTCATGAAATTCACGTCGCCATGCCAGCGCGGCAGCACGTGCATGTGGATGTGATCCGCCACGCCGGCGCCCGCGCTGCTTCCGATGTTCATCCCGATGTTGAATCCGTGCGCGCGATAGACCCGCCGCAGCGCGGTTTCGGCGAGGCGCGCGAGCCTCATCATTTCATCGAGCGCGGCCGGAGCGGCTTGTTCGAGCGACGCGACGTGCTGATAAGGCGCGATCATCAGGTGTCCGCTGGTGTAGGGGTAGCGGTTCAGCAGGACAAAGTTATGTTCGGCGCGAAGCAGGACGAGATTCTCCTGGTCCTTGGCTTCCGCCGCGATGCGGCAGAACAGGCACGCATCGTCGGGCGAGTTCGAGGAGACGTAGCGATAACGCCAGGGGCTCCAGAGATGGTCCATAAATTCTCGTGGGGCCGGTCGCGAGACCGG
>JAIQFJ010000008.1 GCA_020073325.1 Terriglobia bacterium
CGTCCGCACCATGCGCAATCCGGTCTTCGTCGACGGGCGAAACGCGCTCGATCGCGACGCGATGGCCGCACATGGATACGACTATCAGGGGATCGGCAGATGATCTGGTCCGGACCCGGACGCGCGGTTGCCCGATCCTTTCGGGTCGCAGCCTCGCGCCCGCTGCTGGCGGCGGCCGCCGTGTTCGGCCTGTCTCTGGCGGGAAGCATCGGAGCCGGGATGCTCGACGGCGTCAGGCCGCCGGGCGTTCACGATGAATTCAGTTATCTGCTCGCGGCGGAGACTTTCGCCTCCGGCCATCTGGCTGAGAAAAGCCCACCGCTCTGGCGACATTTCGAAACCTTTCACGAGATCGTCCATCCGGTTTATGCGTCGAAATATCCGCCCGGACAGAGCATCGCGCTGGCATTGGGGCTGCTTCTCACCGGACAGGCGATCTGGGGCGTGTGGCTTTCCCTGGCGGCCGCCTGCGTCGCCATCTGGTGGGCCCTTCGAGCCGTGCTGCCGGCGCGCTGGGCTCTCGTGGGAGGCTTGCTCTCGACCCTCCGCTTCGGCTTCTTCGGATACTGGGCGCAAAGCTACTGGGGCGGAGCCGTCGCGGCCTTGGGCGGCGCCATCGCCATGGGCGCTGCCTTGCGACTGGTCCGGCGGCCAAGCCCGATCGATGCGGCTCTGTTCGCCGTCGGATTGGGAATTTGCGGAAACACGCGTCCTTACGAGGGCGCGATCCTCGCGCTGATTCTGGTCACCTGGACCGTCGTGCGGCTGCGTCGCGCCGGATCCGCCGGCATGCGCGCGGCCGTCGCATTCTTCGCCGCCGCCTTGCCGATCGCCGCCTGGATGGGATTCTACAACTACCAGATTACCGGCAAGCCCTGGGAACTTCCTTACCAGCTTTATGAGCGCCAGTATCAGGTGGTCAATCCGGTTGTCTTCCTCCCGCGGATCAATCGCGCCGCGCCTTCCATTCCCGATGGTCCTTTGCGGCGCTACTGGTCGCGGGAATATGACCGGGACCTCGCGCCGCTGCGGGTCGGCGGCTTCGTCCACAGCCTTGCCCGCAAAGCGCAGCGATTCTGGTCCGCGTTCATCGGCGCGATCTTCGCGATTCCGGCGCTGGTCGCGTTGTTCTACTGGCGCCCCCGGACGCGGCTGCTCACGTTATGGATCGCGATCTTCTTCGTGGGCCTGACGCTCGAGCATTTCTTCTTCGATCACTACGCGGCACCCGCCTCCGCGATCCTGATGGCCCTGATCACGGCCGGACTCGCCGAAACCTGGGGCATCCGCTGGAGGCGATTCCCCGCCGGAAAATGTACCGTCGCTGCCGTCTGCATCGCCTGTGCCGGACACGTCGCCGGCACCGCCGTCTATCATGTCGTGACGCACCGCAACCTGGATCGTACGTTCCCGGCGATGCGCGCGCGCGTCCAGCGCAACCTGGACTCGATGGGCGGAAAACAACTCGTCCTGGTGCGATACTCCGCCAATCACGATGTCCATCAGGAGTGGGTCTTCAATCGCGCCGACATTGAGAACGCGCCGACGGTCTGGGCCCGCTGCCTCAATCCCGACTCCGATCAGGACTTGATCCGGCACTTCGCAAATCGCACCGTCTGGCTGTTTCAGCCCGACGCGAGACCGCCTCAATTGCAGCTTCTCTCAGCGGAAGCAAGCGCGGCGGCAAGCGTCCGTGACGTAAATCCGCTATTGCCCTGACGAAACAACGGGAGGAAATCGATAATGGAAAAAGTTCGGAATGAAATGGTCCAACCGTTTCTCCGGCTCGTGCTGCTGGCCTGCGCCGGGAGTTTCGCGATGCCGCTGCTGCTCAGCTTTGTCGGGATCCGTTCCGGCCCCACGCCGCCTCACTTCGCTCTCTCGGCCATCGGACTCGCATGCTTTGCGGGCATCGCGACATTCCTGCTGAGCCGCGCATTGCGAAAGCTCACCGGACCGATCGACGCGAGCGCCCTCGCGCAGGCCCGGTTCGTCGACGAAATCGACACGCGCTTCATCGACGCCGCCATCATCGTCTCGGCGGCGCTGAGTCTCTTCCTGGAACTCTCGATGATCCGCTGGCAGGCGAGCGTCGTCGAATTCTTCGCGTTCTATAAGAACTTCAGTCTTCTGGCATGCTTCATGGGGTTGGGCCTGGGATACGCGCTGGCCAACAGCAACCGCCTGTTTCTGATTCTGACGCTGCCGCTGCTCGGCTATCAGTTCCTGTTCATTACGACCGTGCGCTTCGGGATCGGCAATTCCGAAATGCTTCGCACCCTGCCGTTTCGCGAGCAGCTCACCATGGGAATTCCCGGAGCCGGGATCTCGCAAATGGTGGCCTTGTACGCTCTCCTGGCGGTCGTCTTCCTGCTCACAGCTCTTGCGTTTGTCCCCGTGGGACAACTTTGCGGACGCCTGATGGAGCGTCGCGGGAAGCTCCGCGCCTATGGGCTGAATCTGCTCGGCAGCCTGCTCGGCGTGGCGGCCAGTTTCGCGGCCAGCCTTCTCTGGACGCCGCCGCCCGTCTGGTTTGCGCTCTGCTTTCTCGCCGTCCTGCTGTTTCATCTGAAGAAAGGCGCCGCGCTGACCGTCGGACTCGCTTCCACGCTCGCCTGCACGGCGATTCTCGCCTGGCCCGTCGATCCGCTGTGGGGCCGCATTTATTCTCCCTATCAACTCCTCGAACTCGGCCGCAGTCCCGACACCGGGCTCACTCTGATCCGCGCGGCGGGCCACTACTATCAGCGCATCTACGACTTCGCCGCCGACTCGCTCACCCCGCGCCTGGCCAAGATTCGCGGCTATTACGATTTCCCGTACAAGACTCACGCCGATCCTGCCGAAGTCGCGGTCGTCGGCGCGGGCACCGGTAACGATGTCGCGGCCGCGCTTCGCAACGGCGCAGGTCATGTCGACGCCATCGAAATCGATCCGGCGATTCTCCTGGTCGGCCAGAACAATCATCCCGAAAAGCCCTACAGCAGCCCGCGCGTCACCGCGATCGTCAACGATGCGCGATCGTTTCTCCGCACAACGTCCAGGAAGTACGACCTGATCGTCTACGGCCTGCTCGATTCGCACACGCTCCTTAGCCAGGGGTCCAGCGTTCGACTGGATTCCTTCGTCTACACCGTGGAAGGTCTGCGCGAGGCTCGCAGCCGTCTGAAGCCGGACGGTGTCCTGTCTCTCTCTTTCGCCGTCATGTCGGACCAGATCGGCCGCAAAATTTATCTGATGATGCAGGAAGCCTTCGACGGCAAGCCTCCGTTCTCCGTGATCGCGCCCGGACGCTATGACGACTCCATCATTTTTCTGGAATCGAACGACGACCGCTGGAAGCTGTCGCCCGCCCTGCTCGCCGAGTCCGGCTTTACCGATCAAACCGCCAAGTTCGCCGATTCCTCCATCAAAGCCGACGTATCCACCGATGACTGGCCCTTCTTCTACATGCCGCAGCGCGTGTACCCGGCTTCCTACCTGATCATGGTGGTTCTGATTCTCGTCCTTTCGACCTTCACTGCGGCGAACTTCGTCCGCCAGAAGCCGCAATTCTCGCACGCATCCTTTTTCTTCCTCGGCGTCGGATTCATGCTGATCGAAACGAAAGGAATCACCGAACTCGGATTGACGTTTGGAAATACCTGGCAGGTCATCGGAGTAGTCATGGCGGGAATCCTGACCATGGCGTTTCTCGGCAACTGCGTCGTCGGATGGCTCAAAATCACCCAGCCGTTCGTGCCCTACTTATTCCTGTGGATCTCGCTCGCCGTGGGATGGTTCGTCTCGCGATCGGGAGGATTTGCCTCCACCTCTGCCGGGCGCATCGAGACGGTGCTGCTGCTGACTTGCCCGCTGCTATTCTCCGGAATGGTTTTTTCCGCTTTGCTCTCGACCAAAGGAGCAGTCTCCGGAATGATGGCGATGAATCTCCTGGGTGCGATCTGCGGAGGGCTGGTCGAATATAACTCGATGTATTTCGGATTCCGCGCGCTGTATGCGATCGCGATGGGATTCTACCTGCTCGCCTTCGTTTCCGATCTTCTGGCAAACCGGCCGCGCGAAAGCGCCGCCAGGGGCCCGCGCGTCACGCTCACGCTGGCCGAACGCGAACCGTGAAGAGGCGCCCGCCGTGCTGGCAAGCGCCTCCGCGAGAGACTCAATCGATGCGAATCCCGTTAATCAACGGGTTCTGTGTCACCGGGGTGAGCACGATGGTAATCTGCCCGTTGGCGACGTTCACCGCGAAGCGCTGGTCGGCCGGAATCCCCGCGCCGCCCGCGGCCCCGACAATGTCGAAATTCGTGAGCACCTGCTGCCCGTTGATCGACACATTGAACAACCGGCTGTTTCGAGTGGTGAAATACAGCTCGACAAATTTCAGCGTCACCGTGTGATTCCCGTTCGGCACGCTGAAGTTGTATTGGAACGGCGCCGCCGAATATCGCGCCGTCTGGTAAAGCGCCGGACTCTGCGTATTCGCCGGAGGCGCAGAGGCGGTCCACAGCGACCCGCCGGAATACCCGAAGTCGGCCTTCCATGTATTTCCCTGCAGATCCGTATAGTCGGGCGTTCCCGCTCGAACCAGGATCGGCTGGAACGAAGTCGTCGGAGCCGTGGGCGCGGTTCCCTGCAGGTCGATCTCGACGCCGCTGAGAGTCGGGTTCTCGACGACCGCCACCAGGTCGATCGCAATCTGCCCGTTGGTCACCGAAACCGGGAATTGCTTGTCCACCGCCGTATTCGCCGCTCCCGCCGCGGCGAATGGATCGAAATTCGCCTGCACGGTCTGGCCGTTCACATTGATGTTGAAGACGCGCTGGCCTTTGTTCGTGAAATAAATCTCGGCGAACTTCAGCGTCAGATTGTAAGTACCGTTCGGAACCGCGAACCGGTAGGAAAGTGTCCCGGCCGCCCAGCGCTCGGTCTTGTAAAGAGTCGGGTCGGAGGTATTTGCGATATTGCTACTGGTCGAAAAGACGTTGCCGCCCAGCGAACCCATGTCCGCCGACCAGGCCCGTCCCTGGCTATCGGTATACGCTCCACCGCCCGCGTTCACCAGAATCGAGGAGGAAGAAGGCGGCGGCGGCGCAGTGCCGGTCCCGGTTCCGGACTGCTCGATGATCTCGATACCGCAGATCAAAGGATATTGCACGAGGGGAATCAGATCGATCGCGATCTGATTGGTCGTCGTACTGATCGTGAAGGAACGATCGATCGCCTTGTACGGGCCGCCCGCGGCGGAGACGATATCGAAATTGGTGAGCTGAGGCTGTCCGTTGATATTTGCATTGAACACGCGCTTTCCCGGGGTCGTGAAATAGGGTTCCGCGAATTTCAGATTGACCGTGTACGTGCCGTTCGGAACAGCAAATTGATAGGACAGTTTTCCCGTCGAGTAGCGCGAGGTCTGATAAAGAACCGGAGAATACGTGCTCCCGATGCCGCTGGCGGTGGAATAACTGCTCCCGCCCGAGTATCCAGTATCCGCGCTCCACAGGATCCCCACCGGATCGGTATAAGCAGGACCGCCCGCATTCACCCGAATCGCGGTTCCGCCGCCATCGACGGCCGAATTGACGGTCACTGTCGTCGTCGCCGAGGACGACAGAGCGCCGTCGCTCGCCGCAAGCTTGAGAACATAGACGCCCGGCACGCTGAACGACGCTGTGGTCGCCGCGCTGGCCGCGTTTCCGAAGGTCGTGGTCCCCGGTCCGCTCACTTGAGTCCACGCGATGTTCAGAGTTCCGTTCGGCAAGCCGTCATCGGTCGCGGTGCCGTTCAGCACCACCTTCAGCGGAAACTCGACCGTCTGATTCGATCCCGCCGCTACCGACGGGGCGGAGTTTTGCACCGACGCCCGCGGCAGCACGACAAAAGCCCCGAATCTCGGCGCCGTATGGACCGCCGGAATCGCGTAATTCCCGATCGGCTGCGCCGCTGTCAGATTGGTCATCGGAATGGAAACCGAGCCGCCGTTGTAAATCCCTTGCAGCACCGGCGCACCGAAGAAATTCTCGGCATCCCGGATCTCGAACGGAGTATTCAGCGCCAGACCGGACCTCGAAAGATCCACCGTGACGCTTGCCTGATTCGCCCAGTTATAGATCGTGATATTCGATCGTCCCGCTTCATACTGGTTCGGACGCACAAACACCTGAACGCCCGAAGGAGTCGAAAGGTAAGTGTTGTTGGGATATTGGCTGGTAGAGATGTTTGTCGCGCCATATAAAGTATTTCCGGTGATCGAGAGGATATTCGAGCAATTGATCACCAGCGAAGAACCGCCGGTCCCCTGCGCCAGGTAGTTATTGTTGATGGTGGGAGCGTTGCAGCCATTGCCGTCATTCAGCATGTCGATCCCGCGGCCGCCGCTCAGTCCGTAAGTGTAGTTATTCAGCAGAATCGGATTCTGCGCGACATTGCCTCCCGAGATCAGGATATTTGCCTTGGGACCGCTCGACGCCAGCGAGCCGTGATCGAATAAAGTATTGCCCTCGATATCGTAGTTATTTAAATACGCGTTCGACGAACCATAGATCTGGATGCCGAAGCTGTAACTATCGAACATGATGTTGTCGATAATCTGCTTCACGCCCGTCTGGTTCTGGCTATAGACACTATGGCCGTGCCCGCCGTCCGATCCCTGCCACCCGTTGTTATAGACGACGCTTCCATAGATTTCCGAGTTCTCCGCTCCGCTCCAGAAGCTGTAACCCTGCGACGCGTCATGGATCACGAGGTTGATGAACTTCACTCCCTGCTGCCCCACGAATCCCGCGACAACCCCATCCGCGCGCTGAAGCTCGCTGGGCCATGGTCCCGGTGACGGGACGACGCGAATCGGGTCGGAGTACATGATTTCGAATCCCCAGAACCAGCAATAGGAGCCGCTGACGGTGAGCGCGGCCGTGCGCGACGACCCGCCATCGATCGTCGCGCGTTCCGATGGATATTGGCGAACGATGATCGGCGCCGCGGAGGTTCCCGACAAGGTGCTCGTAAATTGCCCCGGGTAAGTGCCGGCCCGGAGCCAGATCGTATCTCCCGGCTGGACGCTGGCCGGCCCCTGGAGCGCGGTCGCAAGGTCCCACGGCCGGTTGATCGAGCCATCCCCCGAAGACGAGCCTGCGGGCGACACATAGAACTGACTCGCCCACATCGGCAGCGCGGTCGCCAGCAGGAACGATACGGGCATCCATTTGTTCGCTAAACGCATCAAGTTTTGTTTCCTCGTTCTTTAATATGGACTTACACGGAATTCGCGAACTAATGTATTCGTCTTAGCTATCGCTTTGTATTCGCTTTCGCCTTCAGACTGCAATTCATTCGATCACGTTCCGCTAACTAACAGAAATCACAAGTAATAACAGCGGTTCTAGTACTTTCCGCTGTATCGTAACATCACTTCGAGTAGAACGTAATTACTTTTTTCTTTCAATAAGAGTGCAGCCTTAGAAAAGCTCGGAAGTCACCCCAATGTGTGCAAAAGAAATCCGCAATAAGACCTTCCGCTTCGACGACCGGTACCGTATAGCCCATCTTTCCTATTGGGCCCGGGGCGAACGCCCTCGTAAAAGAATGTGGGGGGTGTCCATGACTTCTTCAGGTCGCCAGCCGGCGCGCCATCGCGTGCGAGCATCTCTGATCGCTTCCGTTTTCCTGATGAGCTGCCTCATCACCCGCGCAACTGCCCTTTTCGGAGTCGCGAATTTCTCGACCGATTTTTCCGGGAACGCTGCGTTCAACCAGATCTGGAATACCCTCGGCGGCGATACCTTCTACAACCTCTACATCGATGACGGTTCCGGATTCGTCAACTCGGGCGACGGGTCCTCCGCCTCGATCAACATCACCCTCACTCCGGGCGTCCATACCTACTCGATTTACGGCGATCCCGGACTCGCCAATCGGACGTGGGCTCTAAATCTGTTCTTCAACGGCGACACGACCACGCCAGGGATCTCCGCGGTGAATTCGGACGGGGCGGCAGGAACATCGCTTTTTGCGGACTCCGGCTCGACGCTCACTCTGGCCGGCAATTCCGTCACGGGCGCAGGAACGCTCCAGTTCATCGACGGCTTCACCACGGTCACGCTGACCAGTTACACGTTCAGCGACGTTGCCGCACTCGACCGGGTCAGCCCGTTCAGCACCAGTCCGAACACAATTCTGGACTTTGCCGGGTCGTTCACACTCGATGTGGTCGCGACACCGGAGCCTGCCTCTGCTGCTTTACTCGGTGCCAGTCTTGTCTTCCTTGCCGCTTACCGGCGACGGCGCAGCGGCAGTTGACGGTCCCAAAAGCTCCAAGTTGACGTTGACCTGGTTCGGGGTCGACGTGTAGCTCGTGCCGGACCGGCGTCGCAACCGGAAGCGCTGACGCGACCGTGTAGTAAATCGCTGGATTGCTGGTTATTCAGGATCGCTGTAATCGTGGCGCGTTCCCGCCGACGCCTGTCGTGGTCCCGTAGGTGGTGAACTTCAAAGTGATCCGTGACCCCCACCTTGGCGACATTGCCGCCGTTCGTCCCCACATCGATCAATTCCCCGACGGGCAACTGGCTAAGTGGGATCGGAGCGTTCGTCGCCAGGTCGAGGAGCGATTTTCAACGTCGCCTGATTGGTGAGCTTATATCCCCATCTCACTGAGCCCTAAGCGTATATGCCTTTGCGATTCCTTGCGGTGTGAGGATTTGAGGTCGCCTCCCGACGGGACGGTCGCCCCGGAATTCCAGGTTGGTCGCCGAGTTCGTACTGCCGGGATCACCGTTTGATTGTTGACATCCGCCCGCACGGTCGCGGCCAGCGCCAGACCTGCGAGAGCGATCGAAATCGTATGAGAACAGAGCACTTAATCCCTCCGGGGGGACGAAAATATGCCGAGCCCTACCGAAATACGGTGGAGCGGGCCAAAGCGGCGAAAAAAAGTCCGCTCCAAATTTTTTCGCATAATTCCGCATGTCTTTCCGGAGGAAGATCACCTTGAAAGCAAAGACAACCCTTTTACTCGCAGTCACCATCCTGGCGGGAATTCCAGCGATGGCACAGATTCCCGTGAATTGCGGAGACACGCTCGATATTCCCGGCGGGGTCTACGTGCTCGCGGCCAGCCTGACTTGCCCGTCGGCGCCCGCGGTCCATATCGTCGCGAACAACGTCACCTTCGACATGCAGGGATTCACGCTCTCGAAGTCCGGCTCGGCCGTCGGCGCGGGAATCATCACCGCAGGCGGCCCGACATGCGTCGTGACGAATGGGATCAGCATTCACCACGGCACGGTTTCGGGCTTCGGAACCGGAATTTCGCTGTGCGTCCCGACCTCACCGGGAGTCAGTTCGGCGAACACGAACGCGCAGATCCACCACATGACGCTCACCGGAAATAGCGTGGGGCTCGCTCTGTTCAACGCCGACGGCAACGACGTTCATCACAACACCGTGGACGCAAATCTCGGAACGACGACCACGACCCCGGGCACCGGTATCGCGCTGTTCGGTTCCGGCGGGAACCAGATCCACCAGAATGAAGTGACGGCGAACTTCACCAACGGAATCGCGCTGCTGTTCTCATCGAGCAACAACAACCTGAGCCACAACGAGGTCGCCAACAATCACGCATCCGGCATCCTGGTGACGATCGGCGCTCTGGGTAACGTGATCAAGCACAACGAAGCGACCGGCGACGGAGCCTTCGACGCCACCGAATACAACGCGTCGTGCGGCACCAACGTCTGGCAGATGAACGTCTTCTCAACGAAGAACCAGGCTTGCATCCAGTAGGCCCTGTGAGCAGCACGGATACCCACGGCGCGGCGGATTCAGCCGAGTCGTCACCAATACGCGCAAAAGCAATCGTGCGATGATCGCGCTGAGCAGCACTCTTGTCCATGCCCCGTCGACCTCGATTCGTATGTCCCGTACAAGCATCAGAATCACTTGCTGCCACTCTCGGTAAAGCCCATTCGCAGTACTCGCTGGAACACAATCCGATACCGGCGGCGATGGGCCGGGAAGGCGTAGGACTGGCCGATCCAATCCCTCATAGTGCGCGCGTCAGTCGATGATCTTCAGGTCGCGCAGGCGTTGATCGACATCGGGGCGCACCAGCACTCCGTTGTGGATCTCGGCCAGGCGCGTTTGCTCCCGCTTGATCTGCTCGGCGGCGAGCTTGGAGACGGCGATCGCGTCTTCAAGCGGAACCACCGTGACTCCGTCCTCATCGGCGACAATCACGTCGCCGGGACGGACGGCGACGCCGCCGCAGGCGATTATCGTGCCGACTTCCCCGCCCCCGTCCTTGTTGCATCCGTTGGGAGAAAGGCCGCGGGAGTAGACGGGCAATCCGAGTCGATGCAAACCGTCGGCGTCGCGAACGGTTCCGTCCACGATCACCGCACGCACTCCGGCCTTCGCTGCGCTGGCCGCCAGGAGTTCGCCGAAGGTCGAATTGGAAACATTTCCCTGCGTGTTGACCACGACGATGTCGCCTGGCACGGCAAGCGATAGCGATTTGTGCAGCATCAGATTGTCGCCCGAATGGCACCACACGGTCAGCGCGGAGCCGATGACGCGCGGCGAATTCCACACGGGCTTGATGCCGGCGTCCATCGCTCCCAATCGCGACATGCAATCGGCGACCTGAGCGCTCGAAGCCTCGCGGAACGATTCGAGCAGCGCGGGTTCCGGGCGCAACCAGGCCGTCCGGACACGGAATCCAACTTTACCAGGCATGGATAAGAGTCTCTCTTTCTCGATTCAACACATAGTTCAACATGGCTAATTTTTCGGGACAAGACCGGCGGTGTCGCCCTTCACGATCGCGTCGAGCCTTTGGCGGATCTCCTCCAGGCGCGACGTCAGTTCCTTGAGGACCGTGTAGCTCTGATCGGTGGGTCGCGAATCCGCGGATTCAATCACGCGGACCAGCGTCGCCAATTGGTTGTTCAGCTTGATGGGGTAATTCAGCGGATCGCGGAAACTGTGATTGCGGACCTGATAGAGGTCTTCTTCGACCGCGCTGAGCCGCGTTGCAAGACGCTCGCCCGCGGCGTTCAGGCTGGGGTCGGCTGTGACGCGCGCGGCGATCTGCTTTTTCAAATCGCGGATGCGGATCACCATGCTGTTCGCTTCGCTGGTTCGGTCGCGAGCCTCGGTGGCGAGCTTGAACTGCTCGGCGAGGTCAGCGTCGCTGACGTCAGCGAGGCGCGGATCCTTGACGATCCGAAACGTGCGCGTTTCGGTGGACCCGTTGGCGCTCAGCCGGACCTGATACTGGCCGGGCATTGCGACCGGTCCCTGCTCCGCGTTCACCTGCCACAGAATCATTCCGGGAAACGTCGTTGCTCCGGGATAGCGAAGATCCCAGGTGAAGCGATTGCCTCCCGCGTGGCGCGACGGCGGACGCTGTGCTCCTCCGCGGGGCGAATCTTCGTCATCGGACGCCTGCGCGGTGCGGCGGCGATCGTCGTCGGGCGTGCCGGCGAACGTTTTGACGACGGCTCCTTTGTCGTCAAGAATTTCGATGGTGACTTTGTCGGCGGCTTTGGGCAGATAGTAATCGAAGACGGCGCGATTCAACGGACGAACCGCGTCGCGAGGCGTGAATAGACGCGTATCGCTGCGCACGCCGCCGGCGAGCTCGCGCAGCATGCTGATGTCATCGAGGATGTAGAACGACCGGCCGTGCGTCGCGATCACCAGGTCGTCGCCTTCGACCAGCAGATCCGGCACCTGCGTGTCGGGCAGATTCAGCCGCAGACTCTGCCACGCGGCGCCGTTGTCGAACGAAACGTAGATGCCGTGTTCTGTCCCGGCAAACAGCAGACCCGGACGCTTGGGATCTTCGCGGACCACGTGGACGAAATCGTCAGCGGCGATTCCGTTGACGATCGGAGTCCAGGTGGCGCCGTAATCGTCGGTGCGATAGGCGTAGGGCTTGCGATCGTCGGCCTGATAATTTTTCGCGGCGAGATACGCCGTGCCCGCTTTGTGCGGCGAAGCGTCGATCAGGCTGATGCGAATGAAATCGGGGATCCCTTTCGGCGTGACGTTCTTCCAGTTTTTCCCGCCGTCGCGCGTGATGTAGACCAGGCCGTCGTCGGAGCCGGTCCAGATGGTGTCCTTATCGAAATGCGACGGCGCGATGGCGAAGATCGTGCCGTAAATTTCGGGGCCGTTCTCATCGTGCGTGATGGGACCTCCCGAATCGACCAGCGTTTGCGGATCGGCGCGCGTCAGATCGGGACTGATCGATAGCCAGCTCTGCCCCTGATTCGTCGTTTTCCAAAGATGCTGCGACGACGTGTAAATCACGTTCGGATCGAGCGGCGAAAAAACGATGGGGAAGGTCCACTGCCAGCGCTCCTTCAGCGATCCCGCCGATTGGCCCGAAAACGCCACGGGATAAACCTGCACATCGCGAAGCTGATTCGTCGCGCGATCGAATCGCGTCAGCAGCGCGACCTGCGATCCGGCGTAGAAAATATTCGGGTCCACCGGATGCGGCGCGATGTAGCCGCTTTCACCCCCGCCCACCGAATACGCCATGCCGGGACCGCGGCCCGCGGTCGCCGAGCTCGACACGCAGATGGTCGTGTTGTCCTGCTGCGCGCCGCAGACGTGATAAGGGACGTCCTTCGTTACGGCCACGTGATAGATCTGCGCTGTGGGATAAGCCTGCCCGGTCCAGCTTTCGCCGCCGTCGACGCTGACGTTGGCGCCGCCGTCATTCGCGTTGATCATGCGATGCGTATCGTTCGGCGCAATCCACAGGTCGTGATTGTCGCCGTGCGGCGGACGCAGCGGACGAAACGATTTCCCGGCGTCGGTGGATTTGAAAAGTCCGGGGCTGAGCACGTAGACCAGATCCTTATTTTTCGGATCGGCATAGACGCGCGTGTAATAAAAAGGACGCTCGCGCAGCCGCGGATCTTCGTTGACGCGCTGCCACGTCGCGCCCGCATCATCGGAGCGAAACAGGCCGCCGTCCAGCGCTTCGATCATCGCGTACACGCGGCGATCGTCGGCTCCCGAAACGGCGATTCCCATCTTTCCTAGAACACCGTTCGGCAATCCGGGGCTGCGCGTGATCTCGGTCCAGTGATCGCCGCCGTCGGTCGATTTGTAAATTCCCGAAGACGGCCCGCCGCTCGAAAGCGTCCACGAGGTCCGATACACGTCCCAGATCGTCGCATATATCACGCGCGGATCTTTGGGATCGATGCACAGATCCACTGCGCCCGAATGATCGTCCTTATAAAGAATTTTCTGCCACGTGTTACCACCGTCGCGCGAGCGGAAAATGCCTCGCTCCGTGTTGCGTCCGAACGGATGGCCCAATGCGGCGACGTAAACCAGATCGGGATTCGACGGATCGACGCGAACGCGCGCGATCGATTGCGTCTCGTTCAGTCCGACGTTCTTCCACGTTTTGCCGCCGTCGACGGATTTGTAGACGCCGTCGCCCTGCATGATGTTGCCGCGCAGTTCGGTCTCGCCCATGCCGACGTAGACGATATCGGGATTCGAATCGGCCACCGCGACCGAGCCGACCGAAGAAGTCTTGATCTGGCCGTCCGTCACCGGATGCCACGTGGTTCCGCCGTTGGTGGTCTTCCACAAACCCCCGCCAGTCGCGCCGAAATAATATTCGTTGATGCGTGAGGAGCTGCCGGCGACCGCAATCGACCGTCCTCCGCGATTCGGCCCGATGCCGCGCCATTGCAGCGCCGTGAAGTAATTCGGATCGACCCGTTCCGCATATCCGAACGAGAGAGCAGCAGCGAAAAGAACGAGAATGCGGTGCATGAACGCTCCTTGACGGACATTTTCAGGCCCGGGCGGCCTTCACCGGCCAGCCGAGATCGGCGAGCGTCGCCTCCAGATGCAACAGATCGGTCGCGATGTCGCCGTCCGTGAAAAATCCCATGGTGCCGATGCGAATCACGCGGCCCTGCATTTTGTTGCGCGATCCCGCGATCACCGTTTTGTGGCGCTCATACATGCGCTTGACGATGTCGCCGCCGTTGAGCGGCTCGGGCACTGCGAGCGCGACCACCGTAGTCGATAGCTGATTCGATTTTCCAAACGTCGCGAGCCCGAGCGCATTGCAGCCTTCGCGGAGCCGCACAGAGAGCTTGCGATGGCGCGCCAAGACGTTGTCGAGACCTTCCGCGTGCATCATCTCGAGCGCCTCGACCAGCCCCGCCATCAGCGAAACCGGGGTCGTAAAGGGAGTCTCGTTCGCCTCGATCGATTTCTTCGCCTTGCGAAAATCCCAATAAAATCGCGGCATCTTCGTTTCCCGATTCACGATGTCCCACGCTTTCGCGCTGACGCTGGCGATGCCGACGCCGGGCGGGCACATCAGCGCTTTCTGCGAGGACGACACCACGATATCGACACCCCATTCGTCCTGCCGCATCTCGAGCCCGCCGAGTCCGCTGACCGAATCGGCGATCAGCAGGGCCGGCGTGTCGCGCACGATTTTTCCGAGCGCGGCGAGATCGCTGTAAATTCCGGTCGAGCTTTCGTTGTGAATCACCACGACGGCTCGATAATCGGCGGTCTTGAGCTTCGCTGCGACCACGGCGGGATCGATCGCGGTGCCCCATTCGAACTGAAGCTGATCGACCTCGGCTCCGATCGATTGGGCGATCGCGGCGAAGCGGTCGCCGAACTGGCCGTGGATGCAGACCAGCACACGTTCGCCGGGCGCGACGACGTTCACCAGGCTCGCTTCCATTGCGCCGGTTCCGGAGCTGGCAAAAAAGAGGACTGGGTTCGTGGTGCCGAGCACGGGCTTGATCAATTCTTCGGCTCGGCCGAGCACCGCGCGAAATTCGGGTCCGCGATGATTCAGCACCGGCAGCGCGATCGCCTGGCGCACGCGTTCGGGAACCGCCGTCGGACCGGGGAGGCGCAATCGATAAAAAGGAGAAATAGAAAGCATGAGTCTACACTTTGAAATCGTGATGGCGGCGGAAATACGGAACCAGCCCGCCGCATTCGAGAATCTCCATCATGATCTGGGGAACCTGTTCGGCCGCGGTGGTCTCGCCGGTGGTGAGATTGCGGACGCGCAATCCGTTTTCGTCGACCACTTCCAGGCGGTCGCCCTCGCGAATCTGACTGGTGTCGCAGATCAGCGGCAGCAGGCCGTTGTTCACCGCGTTGCGATAATAGGTCCGCGAAAAACTGCGCGCGAGCACCGCACGAATTCCCGCGCCGAGCACCACCGTCACCGCGACCTCCATCGCCGATCCGCAGCCGAAATTTTTTCCCGCCACAATGAGATCGCCCGGCTCGACCGTCGCGGCAAACGCGGGGTCCACTTCCTCGAACAGATAATTCCTGAGCACCTGCGGATCGAGGCTTTCGCGCTTGCGCCGCGAGGTGATGATGTAATCGGTATTGATGTCGTCGCCAAACACGCGGGCCCGTCCGCTCAGCATGGAAACTCCCGCGGGTCAGCGATTTTTCCCGTCACCGCGGCCGCCGCGCAGCTCGCGGGCGAAGCGAGATAAATCGACGCACTGCTGTTGCCCATTCGTCCTTTGAAATTTCGATTCGCCGTCGAGATCACGTTCACGTTGTCGCCCGGAATCGATCCGCAAGTGCCGCAACACGATCCGCATCCCGGCGTCACGATCACCGCACCCATCGCGATAAAATCCCCCAGCGTTCCGTCGCGCGTCAGCGTATCGAGCACTGTTCGCGACGACGGCGTCACGACGAGTTGAACACCCGGAGCCACGCCTCCGCCCGCCTTGATCACGTCGCGAGCCTGATGAAAATCGCGGACGCGTCCGCCCGTGCAGGTGCCGAGATAAACCATCTGCACCGCGGTCCCCGCGGCTTCTCCTACCTCGACCACGTGATCGACGTGATGCGGCAGAGCGATCTTCGGAGTGACGCGATCGAGGTCCAGCTCGATCTCGCGCACATAACGCGCGCCGCGGTCGGAGGAGATCGGCTGGAACTCGCGGCCCAGATACTTCGCGGTCGCTTCGTCTCCCGGAAAAACGCCGTTTTTCGCGCCCATCTCGACCGTCAGATTGCTCAGCACCAGCCGGTCTTCGAGTTCCAGCGACGCCACGCCGTCGCCTGAAAATTCGAGCGCACAATACGCCGCGCCGTCCGCCCCCAGGATTCCCGCCATCGCGAGCGCGATGTCTTTCGGAAAAACTCCGCGGCTCAGCGATCCGCGCAGCGTGACGCGAATCGTTTCGGGAACGCGCAGCCACACCCGTCCGCAGATCATCACCGCCGCCAGGTCCGACGATCCGATGCCGGTGCCGAACGCGTTCATCGCGCCGTAGGTCACCGAATGGCTGTCGGCGCCGACCACCAGGCTGCCCGGTGTCACGCGGCCCGACTCGATCATCAACTGATGGCCGATCCCGTCGCCGACATCCCACACCTCGATCGCGTGCGCGGCCGCGAAATCACGGATGCGTTTGTGGAGCTGGGTCGTCTTGACGCTCGGCGGCGGCGAATAATGATCGAGCGCGAAGACGAGCCGCGCGGGATCGAACACCTTGCCCCCGCCCATGGCGTCGAAATAATCGAGCGCCATCGGAGTGGATCCGTCGTTGCCCATGGCGGAGTCGACATGGCACACCACCACGTCGCCCGCGCGCGCATCGCGCCCGGATTTCTCCGCCAGAATTTTTTCCGTGATGGTTTTTCCCATCTCGACCCTGTCTCGACTTTGAGACGGACTACTTCACTTCCGTCTCTTTCGCCGAGCCGTAGTAGATGCTGTTGAACAGCAGCTTGAAGGTGCCGTGCGACTGGCCTCGGAACGCCACTTCCGGTCCGAACATCACGACTTTTCCTTCGCCCAGGCTCGACTCAACCACCGCCGCCGTCCCGTCGAGATAATTCTGCCCCCACGCCCATCCGCTTGCGAGAGGATCGGCGCCGAACGACGCCACGGCCTGCGTCTTCGCCGCGTTCGGCGACAGCTTGAACGCCGGGCTGTTATCGAAGACGACATCCGCGTGATCGGGCATGCCGTACGCAAGCGGATTCGAGTTGTCGATCTTCACCTTCAGCAGCGAGCCCGGGATGTAGAACTTCTCGCCAGGCAACTGCCGGCCGTTTTCGACCAGCGCATTCGTCGCCGGCACGCCCAGAAGATCCGACATACTGGTCGAGCTGCCGAGCGTGACGATCGATCCTCCGGTTTCGGCAAACTGCTTCAACTGCGGAATCGTCTTGTCGGCCGTGATGTGGCCCAGCCATCCGCGATATTCCGCCGGAATCGACTCCGCATCGGGCTGCGCAGCGCCGCCGCGTCCCCGCCCCACCTGCGCGAATCGCGCGATGCCGTCGGGCAGCACGATCACGTCGAACTTCGCGCGCAGGTTGCCCGCGTCGAGCGTTTGCGGATAAATCACCTGGAACGGAAATTCGAACTGCTCGAACAGCCAGCGCGTCCAGCCCGACGGCATGTTGCCGCCATAGACATCGACCAGTCCGATGCGCACCGGCTTCAGCTTCAGCGCCTCGCCCGCGGGAGCCTTCGCGACCGCCGTCACCGGCACGTCGAGTTCTTTGGCTCCACGATCGAGAATCGATTTCACCGCCGGCGTCGCCGGAACCCAAATCGTGCCTTTCTCTTTTTCGAGCCAATAAACATCTGCGTTCGCCTTCAGCAGCCGGTTCACCAGCGTGAACGAATTATTGATCGTGTGGCTGATCAGATAACCCGCCGCGGTCGCGGGACCCGTCACCGACGCGGGCATCTGCGATTCGATCTTCGTGAGCTTCACGAACGGACCGTCGAAACCATCCAGAATCCGGTCGAACTGCACACCCATCTGATAAGCAAGCGTCCAACCTGTCACGTCGTACGGCGGAATCGGCGGACCGCCGGGATAGCGGAAATCGTTGGGGTGATCCTGCGGCTCGAACGAATCGAGCACGAACGCGCGCGGCGCCTGCGCGGCCTTGACGATGTACGAATTCGCGGGATACGTTTTGCCCGCAACCGTGAAGGACTTGGCCGCTTTCTCCACCGCGATTCCATTGCGCAGCAGAACGTTGACAAATTTCGTCGCCGTCGAATAATCGGGCTGATCCGACGGGATGATGTAGCCGCGTGGATCGCGCACCTTCGGATCGTGCAGGATCGTGTTGTACAGTTCACTCGGCACCGTCGCCGAGCCGAGCCCGCCCGGAGCGTTGGGATTTCCAGGATTGCCTCGTCGGCCCGTCGGCATCTTCGCGGCCGCTTCTTCGGCAGCCTTGATTCGATGCGGCGTCACCGTCCAATGATCTTTATTGCCGTTCTCGATCGAATTCTTGCCCATCCGGTAAATGTTGTAAAGGAAAACTTCGCGATAGCGCGACGCCACGTCGAACACCGAGCGGCTGATCTGCATCTCATAATCGACCGACTGCCGGAAATGCCACGGCTGCGGCGCGATCGGGAAAGGCTCGTTGCCGTTGGGCAACTGGCGATCGAGCACCAGCGGAATTTCCATCGGCGTCGGGTTGCCGATGATCTCAGTCAACAGCCCGACCATGTTGTGGAAGTAGCTGATCGTGCGCATCGCGCCGTTGAACCACGTCGAGTAATTCGCGGCGCCGCGCTCGGCCGTGCCCGGCAGGCCCTCGGAGATCATGCGGCTATGCATCGCCGCGCCCACCAGATTCAGCTCCTCGATCACCAGCGGATCGAAAACATAATTGAACGGATCGCGAAACGGCGGCATGAACACGACCGCTCCGGCGGGTCCGGTCTGATGATGCGTGTGCGTGATCTGCGGGAACCATTCACGGAACAGAACATTGGTGATGTTCTGCGTTTCCGGCATGTTCGACATAAACAGGTCGCGTGCGTTGTCGTGGCCGATGTATTTCTGCCACAGCCGCGGGACGCCGTTCAGGCTGCGCTGCTTCGGGTCCTTTTCGCGCATGTACCAGCCCGAAACCAGCTCCATACCGTCGGGATTCGCCAGGCACAGCAGCAGAATGTCGTCATTCAGCATCCGCATCGTTTCAGGATCGTTGCGGCTGAGGAGTTGATATACCAGCTCCGAAATCGACTGCGGCGGGACCGTCTCGGTCGAGTGCAGGCCGAAGTCCATGAAGATCACGGCTTTGCCTTCGCGAGCCAGCGCATGCGCCTGTTCGTCGCTCAACCCTTCGGCGAGCGCCAGACGCCGCGAAATGTCCTTATAATGTTCCAGCTTCTTCTGGTTTTCGGCCGATGTAATCACCGCCATGTATTGATGGCGGCCCTCCGCCGTGAGGCCGATGTCCTCGATCTTCAGGCGATCCGACTCCTTGGCCAGCGTGTCCCAATACTTCTGCAACTGAGAATAGGTAGCCAGTTGATAATCATCGCCGGGGTTGAATCCGAACACCGCTTTGGGCGGCGTAATTTTCGGATTCACGGCCTGCGCCGACGCGCAGCCGGCGGCGACAACGGCCAGGAAAAGGAAGCGGAACGATCGGTGGATACGTTTCATAAGGTTCCCGAAACTTCCAACTAGTATATCAGTTTGATCATGGGTTGGGAAGCTTTTAATCTTCACAATCACTGTGTATTATAAATTTCTTACGCAAAGCCGCTGGAACGAGGACCCCAGGAGTGGCAGATCAATTCCCGGAATTCGATGTGCTGATCGCGGGCGGAGGAAACGCCGCCCTGTGTGCCGCCCTGAACGCGGCCGACTCCGGATGTTCCGTGATCGTCGTCGAAAGCGCGCCCGAGTGGTGCCGCGGCGGCAACAGCCGCCACACCCGCAATTTGCGGCACATGTCGGCGGCCTATCCGGAAGACGAATTTTTCGCCGACCTGCATCGCGTCACCGGCGGTCGCACCCATGAACACCTGGCGCGCATGACGATTCGCGCGTCGGCGAACTGCCTGCCGTGGATGCTCAGCCATGGCGTGCGTTTTCAAAAATCGCTCGCGGGCACGCTTCATTTGGATCGCACGAACGCCTTTTTTCTGGGCGGCGGAAAGGCGCTGATGAATTCTTATTATCAGGCCGCGGCGAGACGTAAAATTCGCGTCCTGTACGACGCCGAAGTGGTCGACCTCGAAATCGAGACCGGCCGCTTTCGCAGCGCTCGCGTGCGGATGGATGGGCGCGACCTCGAAATACGGGCTAAGGCTCTGGTAGCAGCGGCGGGCGGATTCGAGTCGAATCTGGAATGGCTCGAAGAGATCTGGGGACCGCCGGCGCGCAATTTTCTGATTCGCGGCACGCCCTATAACAAAGGACGCGTGCTGAAGTTGCTGCTCGAGCGCGGCGCGGTTCCCGAAGGCGATCCGGCGCAGTGCCACGCCGTCGCGATCGACGCGCGGGCGCCGAAGTTCGACGGGGGAATCGTCAGCAGGCTGGACAGCGTACCGCTCGGGATCGTCGTGAATCGACATGGCGAGCGTTTTTACGACGAAGGCGAGGATTTGTGGCCCAAGCGTTACGCAATCTGGGGCCGTCTGCTCGCAGAGCAGCCCGAGCAGATCGGATTTTCGATCATCGATTCGAAGGCGCTCGGGTGCTTCATGCCATCCGTGTTTCCCGCGGTGCGCGGCGATTCGATCGGCGAGCTGGCCGCGAAGCTCGAATTGCCGGTCGACGCGGTTTGCTCGACCGTCGATCGATTCAATGCGGCGGTCGCGCCGGGCGAGTTCAATCACGGCGTCCTCGACGGCTGCCGCACGCACGGCCTGCCGCCCGAAAAGACGCACTGGGCGCGGCGGATCGATCAACCGCCATTTCTCGGTTATCCTCTGCGTCCCGGCATTACGTTCACTTATCTCGGCGTGAAGACCGGCCCGGGAGCCGCAGTCGCGATGCAGGGCGGCGATGTGCCGTCGAATATTTTCGCCGCCGGAGAGATCATGGCAGGGAACATTTTGGGCAAAGGATATCTCGCCGGCTTCGGCATGACGATCGGCACCGTCTTCGGCCGCATCGCCGGACGGGAGGCCGCGCGTGCCGCCAGACAATAAAGGATTGTTCGTCGAAGGCGATCGCCTGATGACGATCTGCAATGCCTGCCGCTATTGCGAAGGCTACTGCGCCGTTTTTCCGGCGATGGAGCGCCGCACCGCCTTCGAGCCGGCGGATCTGCGTTACCTCGCCAACCTGTGCCATAACTGCGCCGAATGCTACTACGCCTGCCAGTATGCGCCGCCCCATGAATTCGCGATCAACGTCCCGCGAAATCTGGCCGAGATCCGCGTCGAATCCTACGCGCATTACGCCTGGCCGCGCGCTTTCGGCGCCGCGTATCGAGCGAACGGGATGCTGATCTTCGTTCTGCTGACCAGTGCCATCGCGGCGGCGCTGATCGGAGGGATGCAGATCGCGCCTCCCGCGCGCGCGGCCGATTTTTACGGCATCATTCCGCACGAGAAAATGGTCGGGCTGTTCGGCGCAATCGCTGCGTTTGTCGCGATCGCTCTCGCGATCGGGGTCCGTCGATTCTGGCGCGAATCAAGCGGAGGACCGGTCGGGCTCGCGATGCTGCGATCCGCGGCTGGCGATGTTTTGAAGCTCCGTTATCTCGGCAGCGGCGGCGCCGGATGCACCTATCCCGACGAACATCATTCGCTGGCTCGGCGCCGCTTCCATCACCTGACGTTCTACGGCTTTGCGCTGTGTTTCGCCTCGACTTCGGTCGCGGCGGTTTATCATTCGATCTTTGGATGGCACGCGCCCTACGGATATTTCAGTCTGCCGGTGGTGCTGGGCGCGGCGGGCGGAATCGGACTGCTGGCCGGGCCGGCCGGGCTGTTTTGGCTGAAGGTCCGGCACGACCCGCGGACCGGCGACCCGCGCCAGAAAGGGTTGGATTACGCTTTCATTTCTATTCTGTTCGTGACCAGCCTGACCGGACTGTTGCTCCTGATCCTGCGCGGGTCGGAATGGATGCCGGCCCTTCTTTCCGTGCATTTAGCGGCGGTCGCGGTGATGTTTCTGACGCTTCCCTATGGCAAGTTCGTCCACGGGATCTACCGCAGCGCCGCGCTGCTTCGCGATGCGGCAGAACGAATGCAATACAAGACGAATTGATATATCATATGTGAATCCAGCATGCCGACAACCGCCTCCGTGATCGCTCAATATTGCAAAGCCGCCGGGATCGATCACATTTTCGGCTATCCCGGCAACCCGAATCTCGACCTGATCGAGGCCGGAAGAATTGAAGGGATTGAGTTTATCCTTGGATCGCGCGAATCGGCGATCGGATTCATGGCGCAGGCTTACGGGATGCTGATGGGGAGGCCGGGGGCGTGTCTTTCGACGCTCGGACCGGGGGCCGCGTCGATTGTGGCGAGCGTCGCGAACGCTTTTCTCGACCGGACGCCGATGCTCGCGATTTCAGGCCAGGCCAGCACACGCCAGGAAGCGTTTTTCACGCACGAAGTTCTGAATCACAATCGCCTGTTCGCGCCGGTCACGAAATGGGCGACCCATATTTTTCCCGAAAACGCGGCCACCGTGATGCGAAAAGCGCTGCACATCGCGACGGCCGAGCGTCCCGGGCCGGTGCACATCACGACGCACGACAACGTGCTGGCGAAAGAGGCCGATGACGCGGAGATCCGGCTCGCGCCCTCGGCTGCGTCGGTCCGATGCCTGCAAGTCACGGGCGGCGGCGATCCGATTCGGATGCTCGAAAATGCGCGCAATCCCGTGATTCTGGCCGGGCTATCGGCGCAGCGGTCGGAAGCGGGCGCGGCGCTCAAACGATTGGCGGAAAAGCTCGGCTGCGGCGTCGTGGTGTCGCCGATGGCGAAGGGCGTTTTCCCGGAGACGCATCCTCAATATGCGGGCGCGATCGACATGGCCTGCAATGCAGTGATCTGGGATTTTCTGGCGGCCTCCGACCTGATCCTCGCCGCGGGCTTCGATCCGGTGGAACTGATCAAACCGTGGACGCTGAAGGTTCCGACGATTCACCTCGACAGCACGCCGAACATCGATCAGATTTATTTCGCCGAGATTGAAATGGTGGGACACGTTCCGTCGATGCTCGATTATCTGGCGGATGGGTATCGCGGCGGCGCGAAATCGCCCGCACTCGAAGCGCATCGCGCCTCGTTTCGCGCCGCTTACTATAAAGGACGCGTCGAAGGGAAGCTGAACCCGACCGACGTGGTCGATGCGATCAACGATATTTTTCCCGCGGATACGATTGTCACGACCGACGTCGGCTCGCACAAGCTTCTGGTCGGCCAGGGATGGCGCGCGACCAAGCCGAATTCGTTTCTGACAACCAACGGCGGATCGTCGATGGGATTTTCGGTGCCCGCGGCGATCGTGGCGAAGATGCTACATCGTGACCGGCAGGTGGTCTGCACGGTGGGCGACGGAGGGTTCGCAATGAGCAGCGCGGATCTGCGGCTGGCTTCGTCGATGAAGCTCGGGGTGGTGGTGGTCGTGTTCTGCGACAACAGCCTGAATCGCATCGAGCTGAAGCAGACCGTGAAAAAATACGCGAGCGTGCTGACGCGGTTCGATCCGACCGACCTGGTGAAGCTGGCCGAGGCGATGGAGTGTCATGGCGCGCGCGTCGAAAATCCCGGCGAACTCGGGCGGGTCTTGTGCGACGCCCGCGCGGGGCTCGACCGGCCGCTGGTGGTGCAGGCGGTGATCGATCCGTCGCAATATCTTTCGCAATTTTGAACTATGCTGCTTCCTTTGATTGCCGAATACGCGGAGCGCGAGCAGCGCGCGCCGCTTCCGCACGAGGTTTGGCACCACGCGAAACGCGCGGTGATCGACTGGTTCGCGGCGCTGATTCCGGGCGGCGCGCTGGAGCCCACGACGATGCTCGAACGCGCGCTTGCGGGCGACGTCGGGCGCGGAAAATCGATTCTCTATCCTTCGGGCCGGCGTGCGACGCTGCGAACGGCGGCGCTGATCAACGGAACCGCATCGCACATCGTGGAGTTCGACGATATTTTTCGCGACGGAATCATCCATCCGGGATCGCCGGTGATCGCGGCGGCGCTGGCGGCGGCGCAGGATCGCGAAATCGGCGGCGAGCCTCTGCTGCGCGCGATCGTGACGGGCTACGAAATTTCGACGCGCATCGCGATGGCGGTGAATCCGGCGCACTACAAGTTCTGGCACACGACGGGAACGGTCGGCACGATGGGCGCGGCGGCGGCGGTCGCTTCGATGCTGGGGCTCGATCGAGAGAAGATCGCGCATGCGATCGCAACGTCGGTCACCATGGCGGCGGGCCTGCAGCAGGCGTTTCGTTCGGACGCGATGAGCAAGCCGCTGCATGCGGGACACGCGGCGGAAGCAGGCGCCCTGGCGGCGCTCGCGGCGGCCGAAGGCTTCACCGGCGCGCTCGACATTCTGGAAGGCGAAGCTGGATTCGGCTCTGCGATGAGCCGCGGCGTCGATTGGTCGAAGGCAACCGCCGGCCTGGGTGAGCGCTACAACATCACGCAGATGACGTTCAAGAATCACGGCTGCTGCGGCCACACGTTCGCGGCGATCGATGCGGCGCTCGCGCTGCGCGGCCGCGTCGAGGTCGAAAACATTTCGCGCATTCGCGTGGCGACGTATAAAACGGCGATCGATGTGACCGGCAATGCGACGCCCGCGACGGCGTTCGAGGCGAAATTCAGTATCCCTTATACGATCGCGACCGCGCTGGTTCACGGCAGCGTGCGGCTGAATGCGTTCGAGCCGTCGCGGCTGGCGGATTCCAAAGTTCGAGATTTGATGCGGCGCGTCGAGTTGCGTGTTGATCCGGAACTCGATTCGAAATTTCCCGGGCAGCGCGCCGCGCGCGTCACGATCGAAATGAATAACGGCCGCGGCTTCGAACATTTTCAGCCGACCCGCAAGGGAGATCCCGATCAGCCGCTGAGCGATGCCGAACTCAACGAGAAATTTCTGGAACTCGCGGGCGGCGTCATCGGCGTCGAAGAGGCGCGCGGGCTGCTCGACGAGTTGTGGCGCATCGACGGCATGCCTCGCGTCGCTTTTCTGACGGCCGGGCGGAGCGCGGCGCGATGAACGTCGATCAGGCGGTCACCGAAGCGCGGCGTTCATTCGAACAGAATCCGCTTGACCCGTACGATCGCTACCGCATTCTCTTCGCCGCGTCGAAGCTGGCCGCTGAGCGCAAAGCGGAACTGGTTCGATCGATCATCGACGAGGCGCATTTCACGTTTTCCGACGCTTCCACCGAAGTCGAACGCTGCACGCAAACGCTGGTCGTGTCGGGCGAAGAAGCCAAGCGGATTCACGGCGAGATGGTGCCGATCGACGGCGCTCCGGGACAGTCGCAGCGGCTCGCATTCACGATTCGCGTGCCGCGCGGAGTGGTGTGCGCGATCACGCCGTTCAATTCGCCGCTAAACACGGTGGCTCACAAAGTGGCTCCGGCGATCGCGGCGGGAAACACGGTGGTCCTGAAGCCGTCGAGTTACACGCCGAAGACGGCAGCGATGTTCCGCGATATTTTGATCGCGGCAGGATTGCCCTCCGGACACATTCATCTGGTCGACGGGCCGGGTCGCGAAGTCGGGCGCGAATTGGCCGCGCATCAAGGTGTCGCTTTTTACACGTTCACGGGCAGCACGGCCACGGGGAAAGCTCTGCGCGACGCGGCGGGGCTGCGGCCGGTGTCGCTCGAACTGGGCAGCATCGCGAGCACCATCGTGTGCGAGGACGCGCCGCTCGATCGCGCGATTCCGCGCTGCGTCAATGCCGCGTTTCGCAAAGCGGGGCAGGTGTGCACGTCGGTGCAGCGGCTTTACGTGCACGATTCCATCGCGGACCGTTTCAGCGAAGCTCTGGTCGCAAAGATCGCCGCGGCGAAGACCGGCGATCCCTACGATCCGCAGACGCTGGTGGGTCCGATGATCAGCGAACAGGAGGCGATTCGCGCGGAAACGTGGATTCGCGAAGCGGTCGATGGCGGAGCGAAGCTGCTGATCGGCGGGCAGCGCGAGGGCTCGCTGATTTATCCCACGGTGCTCGCCGATGCGCGTCCGCAAATGAAAGTGATGTGCGAAGAAATTTTCGCGCCGGTAGTGTCGATCGTGCGCTACAGGTCGCTGGACGAGGCGATCGAGCAGGTGAACGACACCTGCTACGGGCTCGCCGCCGGGATTTTCACGAACGATCTCCAGCGCGCAATGAAGGCGGCGCGTCGGCTTCACATGGGGTCGGTCCATATCAATGAAACGTCGAGCAGCCGCGTCGACCTGATGCCGTATGCCGGAGCGAAAGACAGCGGATCGGGTCGCGAAGGACCGAAGTACGCGATCCAGGAAATGACCGAAGAACGGCTGATCACGATCAGTCTGAGCGAATGAAGCTACATACGAAAATCCTGATCGGACTGGCGGCGGGCGCCGCGGCGGGGTTGCTGGCGAACGCGCTGGCGCTCGACTGGCTCCTCAAGACGCTCACGTTCCTCGACGTCTACGGGCGGCTGTTCATCCGGCTGATCACGATGATTATCATTCCGCTGGTGGCGGCGAGCCTGATTTGCGGCGTCGCCTCGCTCGGCGACATTCGCAAGCTGGGACGCATCGGCGGCAAGACGCTGGGTTTTTTTCTGATCACAACGGTCGTGGCCGCGAGCATCGGTATTCCCGTCGCGGCGCTGCTGAAGCCTGGCATAGGACTCGGCGAGCGGCCGAATGTCCAGACGGGCAACATCGGCGAAGTGAAGAATCCGACGGTCGCCGACAGCATCCTGAGCATCGTTCCGAGCAATCCAGTCGGGGCCGCGGCGAGCGGCGATCTGCTCGGCGTGATCGTTTTCACGATCGTGTTCGGCGCGGCGCTCGGTGTGCTGCCCGAAGATCGGCGAGGGCCGGTGCTGCGATTTTTCGCGGGCGTCAACGACGCGTCGATGGTGGTGATCGGATGGGCGATGAAGCTCGCGCCGACCGCTGTGTTCTGCCTGATCGCGGCGGCGGTGGCGAAATTCGGTGTCGGCTTTCTGCGCGGGCTCGCGATGTTCTGCGTCGCCGTGCTGATCGGCCTGGCGATTCATCTGATCGGCACTTACGGAATCGTGCTGCGATTCCTTTGCGGCGCGAATCCGTTCACGTTCTACCGTCGCGTGGCGGAGGTGCCGCTGATGGCGTTTTCGACATCGTCCTCGAGCGCGACATTGCCGGTGAGCCTGGAAACGGCGGAAAAAGATTTGGGAATTTCGCAGGCGGTCGCAGGATTCGTCCTGCCGCTCGGCGCGACGATGAACAAGACCGGATCGGCATTATATAAGACCGTCGCGGCGATGTTCATCATGCAGGTGCTCGGCGTGCCGGCTCCGCTGTCGCGCAAACTGATGCTGATTTTCGCGGCCACGGTTTCGGCGATGACGACGGCCGGAGTTCCCGGCAGCGGCATGGTGTCGATCGTGCTGGTGCTGCAGATCGCGGGGCTCGGCTATCTGGCTCCCGCGGGTGTCGCGCTGGTCGCGGGAGTCGACCGCATTCTCGACATGTGCCGCACCGCAGTGAACGTCACGGGAAACATGGTCTGCGTCGCTTATGTCGCGCGCAGCGAAGGCGAGAAGCTAGAAACGCGGCCCGTCGAGCGGGTCCGGTCAGGAGTGGCCTCATGATTCGTCGGCTCGTGTTGATGGCTTGCGCGGCGCTGATGGCGCAGGCGCAGATCGATCCGAAAATGTTTTCGCTGTGGCAGTGGCGAAACATCGGACCCATCCGCGGCGGACGCGCGATCACGGCGGCGGGAAGCTCCGCACGGCCGCTCGAATATTTCATGGGCACGGTGGGCGGCGGTGTGTGGAAGACGTCGGACGCGGGCGCGAACTGGTCGCCGGTCAGCGACGGATTTTTTCACAGCGCATCGGTCGGCTCCATCGACGTGTGTCCCGCCAATCCCGACGTCGTCTACGCGGGTATGGGCGAGGGCGACTGGCGTGCGCAGATGGGCACCGGCGACGGAGTTTACGTCACGCGCGACGCGGGAAAAACGTGGACTCACGCGGGGCTCGCGTCGACCTCGCGGCAGCAGACGGTCCCGCGCCTGATCGTCGATCCGTCGAATTGCGACAACGTGCTCGCCGCGGTCATGGGCGATCCGCACGGTCCGAATCCGGAGCGCGGAATTTTTCGCACCACGGACAGCGGAAAGACGTGGACGAAAATTCTGTATCGCGGCGAAGACATGGGCGCGATCGATCTGGCGGTCGATCCGAGAAATCGAAATATTCTCTACGCCGCGCTGTGGAACGCGGTGCGCAAGCCGTGGGGCGGGCAGGTCGGCATGAAGAGCGGCATTTTCAAATCGACCGACGGCGGGGTGACGTGGACGGAACTGACGCACAACAAGGGAATTCCTGAGGGGCGCATTGGAAAGATCGGGCTCGCGATCGGCGCGAATTCGAGCCGCATTTACGCGCTGCTCGAAATGGATCCCGACCTCGGCGGCGTCTTCCGCTCCGACGACGGCGGCGAATCGTGGACGCGCATGAACGGAGATCATACGCTGACCAGCCGCGGCGAATATTACACGCGCATTTTCTCCGATCCGAAAATCAACGATCGCATTTACGTGATGAACAAAGAGGTCTATCGCTCGGATGACGGCGGCAAGACGTACACCACCGTTCGCACTCCGCACGGCGACAATCACGCGTTGTGGATCGATCCGAAAGATTCGAATCGCATGATCGAATCGAACGATGGCGGGTCCGTGATCAGCTTCAACGGCGGACGCACCTGGAGCGATCAGCGTTATTCCACCGCGCAGATTTATCACGTCCTCACGACGCCGACGTTTCCTTACCTGGTCTGCGGCGCCGAACAGGACAATACGTCGAAGTGCCTGCCGAGCGATGGCGACGGCACGTTCTGGTATCAGGGACCGGCAGGCGAACAGGGCTACATCGCCATCGATCCGCGGCGTCCGACGCTCGGCTACGGCGGCAATCAGCGCGGCGAAATGGTGCGCTACGATCGCGCCACCGGCCAGCGGCAGCGCGTCGATGTGAGTCCGAACATGCCCGGCGGCGAAAATTCCGCCCAGACCAAAGAGCGCTTCCAGTGGACTTTTCCCATCCTGATGTCGCCGAAAGATCCCGACGAACTTTTCGCCGGATCGCAACACGTGTGGATGACGCGCAACGGCGGACATAGCTGGACCGCGATCAGTCCCGACCTGACGCGCGCCGAGCCAAAGACGCTGCTCGACTCCGATGAGCCGGTGAACGAGCACAACAGCCAGGACGCTTACGGAACCGTGTTCAGCATCGCGATCTCGACGCTCGACGCGAACATCATCTGGACCGGCTCCGATGACGGATGGATTCACGTCACCCGCGATCACGGCGGGCACTGGCAGAAAGTGACTCCTCCCGAGCTTCCGGAATTCGCGAAAATTTCGATGATCGCGGCGTCTCCGCACGAAGCGGGCGCAGCCTACGTCGCCGCGGATCGCCACAAGATGCAGGACGTCGCCACGTATTTCTTCAAGACGTCCGATTACGGAAACACGTGGACAAAGATCGCCGGCGGAATCGCGGGCGGCGCGTGGGCGTGTTCCATCAAGGAAGATCCGAAGCGGCGCGGCCTGCTTTATGCGGGGACCGAGCACGGGATCTACGTTTCGTTCAACGACGGCGCGCGCTGGATGCCGTTGTCGCTGAACCTGCCCGACGTCAACGTCAGCGATCTGGAAATTCGCGAAAACGATCTGATCATTTCGACCTTCGGGCGCGGGATCTATATTCTTGACGACATGTCTCCGCTGCGCGAGCTTCCCGCGGCGTCGACGCATCTGTTCCGGCCGTCGAGCGTGATCCGCACTTCGAGCGCGACGGTTGACGGCGGCGAATATCGCCGCACGATTCTTCCCGGCGCCAATCGCGCCGACATTTATTACTTTCTCCGTGAATCGGCACGGCGTGTAAGCGTCGAGATCCTCGATGCAAAAGGAGCAATCGTGCGGAAGTTCGAAGGAACCGCGTCGAGCCGTCCGCGCGCGCCGATCCGAAATTCGGTGGGCGATCTCGTCAACGCCGCGTCATGGGGATCGGCGAGCCCGGAGCCGGTGGTTCGCGTCGGCACCGGATTGAATCGAGTGGTGTGGGATCTTCGCACGGCTCCGGCGGCCGATTTTCCGGGATTGCTGCTGCGCGACACAAACGTCGATGGCCCGCCGGTTCCGCCCGGCGAATATCAGGTGCGGCTCAACGTCGACGGCCACGCGGAAACGCAGCCGCTGCATATCGACAAAGATCCGAGGCTAGCCGGGGTTTCGCAGGCGGATCTCGAAGCGCAGTTCGAACTCGCCACGCGAGTGCATCGCGCGCTGGGCGAAGTGACGGCGTCGGTGGTTCGCATCCGCGCAGCCAAGTCGGCGATCGAGGATCGCATGAAGAGTTCGCAAGGCCTTCGCGCGCCGGGCGAAGAAGCCGAAAAGCGGCTCACGGAAATCGAGGCTCTGATCTATCAGATCCACAACGAATCGACCAGCGACATCATGCATTGGGGTCCGCGCCTCGCCGACAAGCTGGCCGAGGTCTACGCGGTGATCAAGAGCGCCGACGCGGCGCCTACGGACCAGGCTCGGGAAGTGTTCGCCGAATTGTCGAGGGAACTCGATCAGCGTTTGACGGAACTGCAGAAGATCGTGCGCGACAACCTGGCCGCATTTAACGAATTACTGCGGCGGCAGGGGCTCTCCGAGATCCGGCTCGAGCGGTAACGGCTGCAACGCAACTGACTCAATTCACATCGCGGATCTGTCCTGTTTCTTCACGAATTTGCAAGAAAAGGCGCCCTTGTTGTGTGGTATCGTAGTGGTCGCAAGGAGTCCGAATGAGAGCGCGCGAATCCGACGGATTGGCAGGTGAAGCGTATCTGATTGTTCGGGAGCGAATTCTCCGCGGCGAACTGGCGATCGGGCAGCCCATCTCGCGCCGCAAGCTCGCGGCTGAACTGGGGATGAGCTTTCTCCCGGTGTCGGAAGCGCTGCTGAGGCTCGAAAACGAAGGCCTTGTGGAGAGCCGGCCCCGCGCCGGAACTCGCGTCCGTCTGCCCAGCCAGGAAGACGTTCAGGGTCATTACATCGTTCGCGAGGCGCTCGAAGTCAAGTCGGCGATGCTGTTCTCCGAAGTGGCGACGTCGAGCGAACGAAGCGAGCTGATGAAGTTGGCCGCGCGCGTCGATTCGCTTTCGACGCAGACCGATTCAGGCCGCCTGATCTATCTCAGCCTGCACGAAAAACTGCACTGGCGTGTGGCGGAATGCACGCGCTGTAAGCCGCTGTGCGACGCTCTGGCAAGGACCTCAGCGCTCGCCTCGACGTGGCTTTGCGCGGCGAAGGTCGCGACACCGGACGATCCGCCGCACACGCATCAGGACCTGCTGAAGATTCTTTCAAGCGACGATTCGAACGCCGCAGGCGAAGCCATGCGGCGTCATATTCAGTCGAGCATGCAGAAAACGCTGCGCCGCCTGGAGCCCTACTTCCAGATGCGCGAACAGTATGCCGATACGTTCTCGCGCAAGCCGACCAAGCAGCTTCAAATCGAATCGCTGGTCGCCTCCGCCGCGAGCCTCGAACAGAGCGCGGAGCCGCGGTCCGAGCGCTAGCGTTCTTTCATCGCATCGAGAAAATCGCGATAGCTCTTCGGTCCATCCGGTCCGAAACGATCGGCCATCTCGAGACTCGCGCACCAGCGCTGTCTTAAAACGGTGGCTTGCGCCATGATCGGATCGACGCCCAATTCCGCCAGCGTTCGCGCGACCTCTTCCATTTCATGTGCGCGCCGTTCGCCGTGCACGACAGCGCGCCCGATCAGATAGTCGGCAAGTTTCGCCCAGTCGAGTCCGGGAAACGTCTCCATGGGCCACACGAGAGCTGGCGAACTCGACGGTGTGCCGGTGTTTTTCTTGTCGCGTGCGGCCCTGATCAAGAATAAGCGCGCCACCGCTCGGCCGCGCGACCTTGCGGATCTTGAGGATCTCGAATCGGCCCCTTGAGTTACGGAACCAACTCCGTCAGCACGTGTCCCACCGATCCGCCCGGCTCGTTGACCCCCAGGATCGTCGACAACGTCGGAGCGATATCGTTCGGAGCGATTCTCCGCGCATAGGTCGCCGGCTTGATTCCCGCGCCCATAAAGATCACCGGGACGTGCGTGTCGTAGTTATACGGCGTGCCGTGAGTCGTGCCCGTGGCGCCGGACAGGTAATAAGGATCCTGCAGCACGAAAAGATCGCCCGAGCGCGGCCCGAAAAACTGCAGGCTCATGGCATTGCCGATCGGATCGCGCTGGACATTACCGCTGGCAAGGTCGTGACGCGTGTAGACGCGCGCGATGTGCGGCTCGGCGGCGATCGCATCGGCAGCAACGCGCTCCACCTCCGCCGGATCGAGCTTTAGCTTCGCAATCTGCTCCTGGTTGAGATACAGATTAGTCTCATTCCCGCCGGCGACCCACTTTGCCGGCCCGTACTTCTTGCTCAACGCGGCGTTGACCTTCTGCGGCAATGCGAAATCGTTCAGGCGGCCGCCGGGCAATTTGCGCTCCTGGTTCACCTCGGGAACCGGCGCGACGCCATGATCGGCGGTGAGGATCACCAGCGTGTTCCCCGCCCCCACCATGCGATCGGCGTAATCGAAAAGCTTCCCGAGCAGGCGGTCCGTGCGAATGGAAATATCGCGGACTGACGGATCGTCGGGGCCAACCGCGTGTCCCACGTAATCGTTCGACGAAAAGCTGACGGCCAAGATGTCGGTGGAGCCATGGTGCCCCAGGTTTTCTCCCGCAATCGCGCGCTCGGCGAACTCCTCGATCATTTCGTTGCCCCAGGGAGTCGCTTCAATCGTGCCGCAGAAGCGGAGGTCGGAACCGGCGACCATGGTACAGAAGGGCTTGGCGGAATCGCCCTTGGCGTCGAACGGCAGCCACTTCGCGCCGATGCTGCGCTTGTAGGGCTCCTCAGCGTTGATCTTCTTCACCCATTCAGGCAGGTCCGCGCGGTAGAACGTGCTGGTCACCCACGTGTTCGTGTCGTTGTCATACCAGTAAGCGCCGTCCGCCATGTGCCCCGCGGGAAGAATCGCGCTGCGATCCTTGATCGAAACGCCGATGATTTTCGAATCGGCGCCCTGCGACTTCAATTCATCGCCGACCGTGGTCACCATCAGGCGGCGCGGCGAAGATCCCTCGCGTCCGGCGATCGGATTGATCAGCTTCGTTTGCGGATCGGAGACGCTGGTCACGGTCGACTTGGTAGAGCGTTCATACCACTCGTTTCCAATGATCCCGCTCATCGACGGAGTCGCCCCGCTCAGAAACGTGGAGTGGCCGATCGCGGTGACCGTCAGCGAATGAATATAGTGCGCGTCCGTATAAACCGCGCCGCGCTCGAGCAGGCGCGCCAGGCCGGAGTTGTAATCCTTGCGGAACCGCAACAGGTAGTCGTAGCGGAACTGATCGATAACGATCGCCAGAACCAGCTTCGGTTTCGGCGGCGGCGCGCTGAACAGAGCCGTAACGGAAGCGACACAAAGCGAGACAACGAGTACAAGACGTTTCATGAGAAGTTTCATTCTGGTCCGCTCAAACCACTTTCGTCAACAGCCATTTGTACAGCGCGAAAAATTTCTTGAAGTCGAGATCGAGCATCACCTCCACTTCGGTCGCATCCGGCGCAAGCGCGCGATCGAGCGGCACCACCGCGCCGTAGTTTTTCCCGAACGCCGTGTCGACGTCGAGATACGCCTTTTCGCTCTTCGTCACGAACGACGGATCGAGCAGATAGCCCGCGGCGAGGCAATCCCAGATGTAGGTCGACGCATTGGCGTCTTTCGCGAATTTCTTACCCAGGTCTTCGCGAAACAGCGCGGTGACCGGCGTCTTCGCGCCGGCAATCTCTTCGTAATGCGATTTGTCGAGCTTGGCATGATTGCAGATGTCGAGTCCGAACATGATCTTTTTGGGAATCGCCGAACGCAGCACGATCTGCGCGGCTTCGGGATCGAACCAGAAATTAAATTCGGCGGCGCGGCCATCGTAGTTTTTTTCGTGAACGGTCCCGCCCATGAACACCAGCTGTCCGATTTTCTTTTCGAGATCGGGCCGCAGACGCAGCGCCATGGCGAGGTTCGTCATCGGGCCGATCGCGAGAACAGTGACCGGCTCGGGTGATTGCGAAATCATATTGATCATGAACTCGACGGCCAGTTTCTGCGAAATTCGCCGCTGATTGCTGCGCTTGGCCGGCTTGTCCTCCTGGCCGAACGCGCCCATCCATTCCACGGGTCCCCATTCGCGATTTTCTTTTTCGACCATTGCGCGCGTGTGGATCAGCGGAGCGCGTGCGCCCATGAAGACCGGCACCGCGGGCTTTTTCATCAGGTCGAGAATGCGGATCATGTAGTCCGACCCGGCTGCGGGCCACAGATTTCCGGGGACCAGCGTCATGCCGAGCACATCGACTTTTTCAGGCTGCTGCAGCAGCATCACGAGCGCGGCGCCGTCATCGTTGAAGAATGCGGAGTCGGTGTCGAAGATAACTCTTTCCTGGGCGAAGCAAAGCCCGGCCATGAAAAGCAGGAGCAATCGCATAAGACCAGTGTTGCAGAATCGTCGCTTGAAGCCCGGTTTAGGGCAACAAATGCGCCAAAATATCGGGGATCTCGAACACTGCGCGATTCTCGATCGCCCGCACGTTCGCGCGATATTTTTCCAGCGAGCCGAGCATCGCCTCCGACGCTTCTCGCACTCCGCGGAAATTCTTCAGGACGATCCCGACGCCTTTTTCGCGCACCCATTCCGTGTTGTAGCGCTCCTGCGGCAGAGTCCATGCATTGCATTCGACGATCACCGGCAGCCCCATGGCGACCGCTTCGCTGATGCTGCCAGGGCCCGGCTTGCCGATGAAATAGTCGCAAAGATGCATGTAGTAGGGGACTTCGCTGGTGAATCCCTCGATGAAATGCGGGCCGCCGCGCGCCCGCAGTTTCGCGGCGAGCTTCTCGTTGCGTCCACAGATGAAAATCAACTGACGGTCGTGGAGCCGCTCGGCGATATCGAGCATGACCTTGGAACCCTGGCCTCCGAACAGCACCAGCCCCGTCGGTTTCGAAGGATCGAGTTTCAACCTGGCAAGCTCCGTGGCGCGATCCGCCGTAATCGGGTCGTAGAACTTTGGCCTCAGGATCATGCCGGACGTTTTGAAAATATGCTCGCCGGGATGGCCCAGCGCGCGAGCCTGCTCCACGGCTTTGTCTGTGCCGCAGATCAGGAACTGGTCCTGACGCTCGATCCAGAAGTGCGGCGGATAATCCGCGAAATCGGTCAGAATCGTCACATAAGGCACGCGCGGCAGCGCCGAACGCAGGCTCTCGCACATCGCGCGGTTGAAGTTCGGGACCAGCGAGACCACTAGATCGGGCTTGGTTTTGGTCCAGTGCGCACCGATCATCCGCACCGTGGGACCATGGTAGAGGCGGATTACGCCATGCATAAACAGAAGTCCCTGGGCCGATCCGAGCGTCCAACCCCTGGCGAGCATCAGGTTGTAGAGATCTTCCAGCCTTTTGCCCGTCACTTTTTCGAATATGTCGAGCGTCGACAGCATTTCCTGCAAGTTCACCAGTGTGACTTCCCAGGGACGGTTTTGTTGCTCAATGACTGATTTCAAAGCAGTTGCGGCTGCCCGATGGCCTCCGCCGGCGTCGAAGTAGATGAGATGCAGCCGTTTCACAAAATCAGTCACAAATGTTTTATACACGTGTCATACACGCGTCACAACTCGGGCTTAAAAGTGTAGCATGGCCGCATCAATACTCGATGTAAGAGTGATTCGGATGGTCGAAGCCAATGACCACCGGCTGATGCGACGCGTGAATCAATGGCGCGCGCCGCGCTGGCTGCGGCTGTGGATGATTGCGGCGACACGGGGAGGCGACGGATGGCTCTGGTACGCCATGGGACTGGTGGTAGCCCTGTTCGGGGGATCGGAGCGGTTCCCGGCCCTGGGAGCGGCCGCGGCAGCCTCCGGCCTTGGTATCGGGGTATTTCTGAAACTGAAACGAGCCTTCGGACGCAAGCGCCCCTGCGCGCTGGAGCCGCATTGCTGGGCGACACTGCTTCCGCCGGACCAGTTCTCCTTCCCATCGGGCCACACGATCACGGCCTTCGCGGTGACCGTGGCGCTGGGGACGTTCTATCCGGCGATGCTGCCGGGTCTGTTCTTCTGCGCCGTTAGCGTCGCGCTGTCGCGGATCATGCTGGGGATGCACTTCCTGAGTGACGTCATCGCCGGAGCCGCCATCGGCGGGCTGCTCGGTTACAGCAGCGCCGTGCTGATGCGGCTGATTTAATCGCCTTCGAATTTTCGTTGAGACAGCAGCCGGCACACGCGCGCCAGGTGTTCGGCGCGGAGCTTGCGAATTTCCTCGAACAGGCGTCCATCGAACTCGCCGGCGTCCAGGCGCTCGATAAACTGCTGCAATTCCTGCTCGTTTTCAGGATCTTCGGTGGTCGGCTTGGATTCTGGGTCCATGACAAAATCAACCCGAAACGGTTTGGTAATGGGTTAGACACCCGCCAGGGACGGCGGTTTCGTGAAACTCGCGGTTCGCCTATCCGCGCAGCTCCGTGGCGATTTCTTTAGCCGCTTTCCGGGCTTCCTCGATCGCTCCAATGGGGAAGCTGATAGCCCCCACCTTAGGATGTCCGCCGCCGCCGTAACGCTCACAGATGCTGGCCAGATTGAAGTTCACCGGCCGTTGTGACCACGGATTCGATCCTACCGACACCTTAGTCCGGAAGCTGGACGTGCTGACAGACACGGTGTAAGTGGATTGCGGGAACAGGTAGTACGGAATAAATTTGTTGTGGCCTTCCAGGTCGTGCCCCACCAGGTCGAAATACACCACGCCGTCCTGGCAACTCGCCTGCTTCCCGATAATGTCGATCGAGCGCACGTGCCGGTCGTAAAGCGGCTTGTAGATCGCCTGAATTTCCGGAGCGGCGATGATTTGATCCAGTTTTTCATGCCGCATTTTCCGGATAATTTTCTGCACCGTTTCCGATCCCTTGGTACCCTCGATCACCAGAGTCAGTTGCGTCGCGGGCGAGCGCAGCTCCACCGCTTCCTTGGCGTCCGCATACTGCGCGCCGTCGATGATGTCGGCCCAGGTAACCAGATCGGCCAGATCGGGCGCGTCGAATCCGAAGCGCTCGCGCGCCACCGTGGCGATGTATTTGGTGCACGATTTGAACGACGGATCGTACATTTTGCGGCCGCTGCGATCGGCGCGAAAATGTTCGGCATCTTCGGGCGTCAGGAAAGCGCTCTGATGATGGTCGAACCACCAGGTGAGGCGCGGGTCGGTGGAGTACTTGAAATCGACGATGGCGTTCTCGTCCCCGTCGAACATT
>JAIQFJ010000377.1 GCA_020073325.1 Terriglobia bacterium
TCGCCGATGATCCCGACCAGCAGGTCCGCGTCGAACACGCGGGCCGCCTCCGACAGCGACCCCAGCGCGGCCCGCGGGCAGCCCAGGAGGCGTTGGACCTTTTTGAGTTCGCTGGCCTGTTGGATGCCGCGCAGGCTGGTCACGATGGGGTTGAAGAAATAGAGCAGGATCAGGTCTGCGTACTGATCGTAATGCAGGATGCGGTGGCCCGCCCGGTCGCACTGGCAGCCATCCTCGTGCAGCCGCTCCAGGATCGGCGTCAGCAGCTTGAAGTGCTTGAAGCCGTGCAGCTGGTCTTCGCGGACGCGTTCGCGTCGCGGCCTACCCATGCCGGAGATGATGCGCGAAGTCGGCGCAAAGCGCAAGTTAGGATTGCGTTAGGGCACACATGTGCGTTCTGTTAGATCCAAGCACGTCGCGTGCCGAACAGGATTGGGACGCAGCTAGTTTTCCAGGGCGCTGCGTCGCCGATATCCGAGCTTGGGCGTCGCACTTCGGGAGTCGAAACGGGGACGCAGCTAGTTTGCGCGCCGGCATGAACAGGGACAGCCACGACAGTCGCCACTCTCCGCCACTAGAGCGGTTTCACTTTTGCTTCGTTGCATAGCCGCAGTGGCGGAAGAAGCCGGCGGCGTCGCTGGCCGTGATGCGGTCGAGCACTGGTTGGATACCGCTCCACAGGTCGGTAACCGCGCGCGCCGCCAAGCTCCGCAGTAATTGCTTGATCTTGCTGAACGCGTTCTCGATCGGGTTGAAGTCCGGCGAGTACGGTGGGAGGTACAACAGATCAGCCTGTGCCGCGCGGATCAGTTGTCCGACGCGTGGGCCTTTGTGGCTGGACAAGTTGTCCATGATCACGAGGTCGCCCGGGTGCAGCGTCGGCACGAGTACCGCGCCGACAAACGCCTCGAACGCCAGCCGATTGACGGCCCCGTCCAACGCCATCGAACTGCGTATGCCGCGGCAGTCGAGCGCTGCGATCAGGGTCGTGGTTTTCCAGTGCCCGTGCGGCACGGCTGCAACCACCCGCGCGCCCCGCGGTGCCCGTCCACGCAGCCGCGTCAGCGAGGCGTTCAGCAGATCGACCATGTCTTCAGCAGGATTCATGTGCGGAAACGCGACATAACCCGCAGCGTCGGCGTCGGGATGCCCCGGCATATAGCGCCGGTCGGGCGCCGTCTGGTCCTGCGTAATGTCGGAGACCCTCACGCCCGTGCCGATTTCGTTCTGAAAAACAGCCGAAAACGGCGAAGCCTGCTGGTCGCTCGAAAAGATCACATCCTTGCGCTTGTACGGACCGCCCTCGGGAGTCCTGGTCGTTTCCGAATTGGCCATGTTTTCGACCAGTACCTCGGCTCGCGTGCGCTGTGCCGACATGCCCGACGAACTGACTTGTAAAGAGGAGAATAGGCTCATGAGTTGGTATTGCCTCCCTGGATCGCTTCCTGTACCGTTTTCAACTGGCTCTTGACCAAAACGGAAGCCAAATTGAAACGCATTTGATTTTCGGCCAGCAGGCGAGCCTCGCGGTCGAGGTTCACGTTGTTGCCATCGGTTTTTTCCGGTAAGCCCTGGGCCTGGATGGTCTGGGGCGTCTGGCCCTTCGCCAAAGACATGAACTCGAATTGAAAATCAATATCTTGCGTCTTATAGCCGGGCGTATCCGCGTTGGCGATATTGGATGAGACCAGCTTCTGGCGAGCGCTCAAGAGATCCATGTAGCGTTCGATATGAGATGTGAGGCCGTCCAGCATGCCCTGGGAAAAGCACGCAGGCAGCCAGAATATCGGTCGGATTATTCCTATTCGGTATTCATGTGGGGCAGCTCGTCGAGCGGCGAGCCGGCAGCCATGCCGGCTGATGTGGACCGTTCACGAAACACTCGCGATGGCGGCCGCAAGACTGCCGTGCGAGGCCCCCCGATCAGCGGCTGAGCGCGAGCGGGCGGGCTTCGTCGACCTGAACAAGCCGCGCCAGTGATGTCGCGGGCCAGCCGCGTGTTTCTACGGCAGCTTCGCCCCGCGGATCCATTCGAGGATCGTCGCGTACTCCGGACTATCCTCATTGGCGACCCACCGCTCGCCTCCGTTATGCGTCGCCAGATACAGGTTCGCGTCGCCGACCGCGTCGTTGGGCCGCGTCGGCTTGATCAGCAGCAGGCTCTTGCGAGGTTCCGTCGTATTGATCACCTTGAGCGTGTTCGTGTAGTTGGCGCGCGCATCGGGCGTCAGTTTGAAAATCGCATGCGTCGCATGACACATCATGCAGGCCTTGCCGTCCGAGCCGCGCGCCGCGAGGATCGGCTGGACCTTCTCCACGAAGTATGTAAAATCCGGCGCGGGGCGAGCCGCCGGCGCCACCTTCGCGATCGTCTGGAGTTTCGCCTGCTCGCGGACCAGGTCCTGCGCCGCCTCGCGAACCGCGGGAGACTTGTCGCGGAGCGCCTCGATCACCGCATCCTGGACGACACGGCTCGAAAACAGGTTGTCATCGGCAGGCAGCGGCTCACCGGAAACCGCGCGATAGGAACTGGCCGCGCTCAGCCGCAGCGCGAACTTGTTCGGATCGAGCTTATCGATCAGCACCGCCCGCGCGCGCCCTTCGGTCGCTTCGATGAACTGGCGCGACAGCTCGTCGGTCGTCGGATCGGTGATGTAGCGCGCCAGCACCAGGTCGATCGCCGCCTGCTGCGTGGCGTAATCGCGGCTCTTCAGCGCGTGAAGCAGCTCGGTGCGCATCAGCGGTTGATCGGCGATCGAGGGAAACACCGCGGCGGCTCGCAAAACGGCGGCTGGGACCACATCTTCGCGCACCAATTTCTCCACCGACCAGGCCAGCGCCGGATCCCGCGTGAACGTGCTGCCCACCGGCAGTTCGGCGACCAGCGGCAGCGCCACCGTCAGCACATCCGGCCGGCGCGAATCGATCAGCTCCGCCAGCAGCTTCTGCAGCGCGGCGTCAGGCGCATCGGGATCGCCCAGCGTGAGCCGTCCGCGCGCATTGTTGGCGTAGACGTAGCGCACCGCATCGCGGATCTGCGCATCGCCGGATTCGAGCAGCCGCAGCATCGCCGCCGTGAACGAGGTTGTCTCCGCATCGCCCAGAATGCTCGACGCTTTGACCACTTCGACCGTCAACTCGCGATCCGCGCCGTCCAGGCATTTCAAAAGAGCGCGTTCCAGCGCGTCGCCCGAATCCTTGAACAAATGCGGAAGGTCAGTATCGTTGCCGAGCCGTGTCACATGAAAATCGTTCGCGGCGCGATAGGCGAACGCCGCGGTCTCGGCGTACGGCTCGTATCGAAAATCCGATTCGTGCAACCGCGGCACGCCCGAAGAATAGTCGGCGAAAAACGACGGCAAAATCACGTCGACCTTCTCGCGATTGTCATCCGGGATCGCCATGTGGCGCAGATGAAAATCCCACAGCGCGGTCAGCAGGCCAAGCCGCAAATCGCGATTCCCGTTCGCGAGATTGCGCGCAATCACCGCGGCCTGGTCGCGAACGGATCGATGCAGCGCCTCTTCGGTCTTCTTTCGATCGGCTTCGGAAACCAGCGCGCGCTCCCATGCTTCGAGCTGACCCGGATTATCGTCGAGCACGTTATAAACGCTCTCGATCAACCCGCGCCGGACGTAGGCGTCGTGCTCCGATCCCAGATGCCGGGCCAGCGCATCGAGAATCGAATCGTCGCGATGCCACTGATACCAGCGCCACAGCGCGTTGGCAGCCTGGAAGCGATTGGCGGGCATCGGGTCGTCGAGCGCGGCTTTTAGCGGCTTCAAAAGCTCGGACTGATCGGATAAACCACGAAATTCCTGCGCAAAAACGCGGAGCGCCGTCCAGCGCGTGCGTCCTTCGGGCGATTCGAGCGCCTTCCCGATTTCGAGAATCGATCCGGAGCGGCGCAGCGTTTCAGCCTCACGCCGTTGGTCGATCTTACTGAGCGAGTTCAGCGGCGCGCTCGGTTCCGCCGCAGGCGCGGGCCTGTCGCTTTTCATCGGAAAGAGCGTGCTCAGCGCCATCACCGCGAACTGGGTATCGCGAAACGGCGTATCGAATCCTTTGTAGACCGGATCGCCCTGCCAGCTTCCGTCGACGCGCTGCTGCTTCAGCGCGTAGGCCACCGTCTTTTCGAGACGCGGATCCTTGCTGCCTGCGACTGCCAGCGCGTACAGCGCCTGATAGGTGATGAAATCGGCACGCGGCTCGGCGCGATCGAAATGATACGGAAAACGGCCTTCCGCGTCCTGCCAGGAATAAAGCTGCTCGATCTCCGCCTCGGCCTTCGCGCCGAATTTCGCCAGCGCGGCGATCTTCCATGCCAGATCGATCACGTTCGCAGGCTTGCGCGCGATCACCTCGTCGCGAACCCGATCGCGATCCGCCGTAAATCCGGCAAGCCCGAACGTCTGCCAGCTTTGCAGCCCGATCTCGAACGCGCTGACGAACGGCAGGCTGCCGTCGGCTTCATCTTCCAGCGACGTTTTGCGCAGGTACTCCGCATATCCTCGCGTGACATCGGGAGCACGAACGCCCGCCATGTCGAGCAGCACAGGCACGCGGCTCGACACCGTGCGCGCGGAAAAAATCACGCGCGCCCAATCGGCGTTTTCCTGCCCATACATCGGCCGCGGATTGTTCGCCAGCCGCTCGGTCAAAAATCGAAGCTGATTCGGATGATGAACCGGGTAGCCGTTCTTCACCGCCGTCAGATAGCCGCGTACGGTGAACTGCGTCGGATGACACGCGATGCAGGACGACGGCTCGGCATGCGCCATGGTGTTCCGCAGCGCGATGGCTCCACGCCGCGGAGTATTGGCATGCCACGCATCGCCCAGCGCGATCAGATAATCCATCCCCGCCTCGACCGCCTTGTGCGGATCGCGATAGGGCGGCACATCGTAGACCAGCGTCCGCAGCGTGTAGTCGGGATGATTCGGCGCGACACGCAAAAGATAGGTCTGCCCCGGATGCACGACGCGCGTGCGGAACGGACTCAGGCCCGGAAAATTCTGCGTCGCCTCAGGATTGTAAGCGGACGCGCCTTCGCGGTACGGCTCGATCGACCCGTCATGTTCGGCGAAAACGTCGACGTCGGGAGGCACGTCGCGATCCGGAGTCTCCAGAACAAAATGCGCCAGCTTCGGCCGGTCGCCGGGCACTGTGAAACGAAACCACTGGAATCCCGACATCAGGTCCGCATACGCATGATCCATCGACACGGGAACATAAGGCCGATCGTCGCCGGACCCATGGACGGTCTGCCCGAAGCGGATCGTCTGCGCCTGATTCCATGTCCTGTTCGGCTGCAATGCGATCGCATCGTCGCCCGGCGGCGGCAATTCGGTAAACTCGACGCGAACGCTTTCCGTGCGCGACAGCTTGACGCGCACTTCGCCTTTTGGTTTCAGATTGATGGAAAGATCCAGGTCGAACGGATGCAGCGGCTTGGCGGCGATCACGCCGCGCGCGTCGCGAATCTCGACCTCGACACGTCCGGAGAAATGTTCTGGATTTTCGATCGAAACCACGGCACGATACAACTTGCCGGGCGTCGTAGGGAAGATGCGGGCGTCGTCGGAGCGGAGAAGAAAAGGCAGCAGGAGAGCGATCGAACCGGCCGCAACCACCCGTTCGAGCTTCATCATTTAATTGTAACCATGTGCGTCCACAACGGTATGGAGGTTGGATGAACCAGTTCTTCGCGGATCTGCGCTACGGATTAAGGCTGCTACGACAGTCGCCGGGTTTCACGGTGGTCGCACTGTGCGCGCTGGCGCTGGGGATCGGCGCGAACACCGCCATCTTCTCCACACTCGATTCCGTCGTTCTACGCGCGCTGCCGTTCGAAGATCCCGACCGCCTGATGATGGTCTGGGAGGATGCGAGCTTCGCCAGTTTCCCCCGCAACACGCCCGCGCCGGCCAATTATTTCGACTGGAAGAAGCGCAACCATGTTTTCTCCGATATGGCGGCGACGCGCGGAAGTTCGGCGATTCTGACGATCGATGGTCCGCCCGAGCAGGTCTTCGGATCGCGCGTCACGTCGAATTTCTTCTCCGTGCTCGGCGTGCCGCCGCTTCTGGGGCGAACGTTCACCGATCAGGAGGACCGCGACGGCGCGCAAGTCGTCCTGATCAGCTACGGGCTATGGCAGCGCCGCTACAACGGGGACTCCGCGGTGCTCGGCAAACCGATCCTGATGAATGGCAAGAAATTCACGATCATCGGTGTGACTCCGCGAAATTTTGTGTTTCGCTCGAACAAGCGCGACTATTTTCAGCCGATGAGTTTTCCGCCGGACCAGATCACGAATCGCGGCTCGCATTATCTGAGCGTTGTCGCGCTGCTCAAGCCGGACGCGACACTGACGCGCGCGCGCGAAGAGATGAATTCCATCGCACTGCAGCTCCAGAAGGAGTTCAAAGAGAACGAAAAACTCGGAGCGGCCGTTCAACCGATAAAAGAAGACGTGCTGGGCAATACGCAGGCCGCATTGTGGGTGCTGATGGCGGCGGCCGGATGCGTCCTGCT
>JAIQFJ010000378.1 GCA_020073325.1 Terriglobia bacterium
ACAACCTTCCTGATCCGTTCTCTCAATAAAGATCCAGTCGTCGCCTGAACATCCGAAATGCCAGTCATTTATGCCCTTCCAGCCGGCCTGCCTGTGTTTCTTCCCACGGTGGGAACGTTGCCCGGCGACGGTTGCTTTTGCAACCCGATCGCCATTCCAGGGTTTCGCCTCGAAGGATTCTGGCGGGAGAACTCGGAGCTGTTTTGACGCGTTACGAAATCTCAGCGCAGCGGCGGAGTGGTGGACGGCGGCCTCCGACGGTGCCCGGCGTTTTCGTAGGCGAAGGCAAATTTGATGAGCGTCGCTTCGGACCACGCGCGGCCGTAGATGGTCATCCCCGCGGGTAGCGTCCCGCCTCGCGAGAATCCCATGGGAACATTGATGGCGGGAAATCCCGTGGTGGGCGAAAAGAACTGGCTGTTGTCGCCCGCCGGCGTGTTCAGATCGCCGATCAGGCGCGGAGGATTGCTCCAGGTGGGATACACGAACGCGTCGAGCTTCAACTTGTCCATGGTCCTTACCACTGCCTGCCGCACCTGTTCGCGATAATTCGCGTCGGCGCGGCACGCGGGCGAATCGGGTCCGTTTTCCGGACCGCGCTCGGCCTGCTCCAACCGCCGCTGCACGGAAGGATGGAAGCGGCCGGACTTGATCACTTCGGCGAGCGTCTTTACCGGTACCCGATCGGCCTGCGCCGCCAGATAGCGATTGATGTCGTACTTGAAGCCCATGCACGGTCCGGCTTCCTGCGGCCGCTTGATCGCATCCAGGCCTTCGACGGTGGCGGGATCGACGATGGTGGCTCCGGCGCGGCGCAGATCCTCGACAGCTTGCATGAAGATGCGGACGATTTCCGGATCCGTGGTGTCGCGCTCGTAAGCCTGCCGCAGAACGCCGATCACCGCTCCGCGAAGACCGTCGCGATCGAGCGCCGCGAGATAATCCTGCCGCGGATGCGCGCGCGCCGCGGCCGTGACCGGATCGTTTGCGTCTTCCCCGGCGATCACCTGAAAAATTCTGGCGGCGTCTTCCACCGTGCGCGCCATCGGACCCGCAACGTCGGCGAGCAGCGAGAGCGGGATCACACCGGCGCGGCTGGTGAGTCCCATGGTCGAACGGATGCCGGCCAAAGCCTGATGCGAGGACGGACCTCGAATCGAGTTACCGGTGTCGCTGCCGAGACCGGCCAGTCCGAAGCTCGCAGCGACCGCGGCCGCCGTTCCGCCGCTCGATCCAGCAGTCACGCGGTCAAGCGCGTACGGATTTTTCGTGTATCCGGGCAAAATCGAATTCACCGTTTCAAATGGACTGAACGCCCACTCGGCCATATTCGACTTCGCCAGCACGATGGCGCCGGCATCTTTTACACGCTTCACCTGAAACGCGTCTTTATTGGGGACGAATCCGGCCAGCGCCAGCGACCCGCCGGTGGTTTGCAGACCGGCCGTCTCGAAGTTGTCTTTCACGATCATCGGGACGCAGTGCAGCGGTCCCGTCAGGCCGGACTGCGCGAAGCGGCGATCCAGTTCCTCGGCCTGTTTTTCCGCCTCCGGATTCACCAGGATGATCGAATTGATCGCCGGCCCGTTCTTGTCGTACGTCTCGATTCGCTTCAGGTATTGGCCAACCAGGGCGCGGCAGGTGAGGCGGCCGGCCTTCATCGCGTCGTGGACCTGCGCGATGGTCGCCTCCTCGACGTCGAACGGATCAGCCTTCTGGGCGGCGAGCCACACCGAAGAAATAAGCAGGAGCGAAGCGAAACGCATCACCGCTCATTGTAGGACCTTTCCTCGATTCGCTTCTCGCTCGCCCGCCGGGTTTATTTTTTCTCGGCCGGCGTCATGGTTTCGGGTCCGTCGCCGACGATCTCCAGCACCACTTCCTCGTCCTTGGCGCCGTCGTAGTGGATCTGTTTCGCGAAGTGCCGCACGTAACTGCCGGCATGGACCGGGACGGTGTGATCCGGGTCGTACGTGGAACCGGTCCCCACCCACCACGTTCCGGAGAGCACCGTGATATAGCGATCATTCGGATGAAAATGCGGCCGGCTCATCTTGTGCGGGTGCCATTTGACGAGGATGACGTAGATGCCCGGTTTGGTGGGATCGCCCGCGAGGACAGCAGTGTCGACCGAAGCCGTTTTCGACCACTTGATTTGATCGGCCGGAGTGATCGTGGCGACCTTCGGGTCCACATCGGCGGCCTTGACCGCGCCCAGCCACAGGAAAGCGGCCGCGGCCAAAGCAAAACATCCAAAGCGTGCAACAGCGATCGATCGACGCATGTTTCCTCCTTGTCAGATAAAGATAACATCGCTTAACGAGCGGAGCCGTGGTGATCGCCGGGCGCCCGCGAAATTTCGGTTTGCAGCCACGCCCGCGCGAATGGCCAGTCGCGCTCCACCGTCGTGAGGGAAATGTCGACTCCGCCGAAGCCATTCACAGCGCGGAGCGCGAACTCGGCATCGATCCGCAACTGTTCCAGATCAATCCGAAGAATGCGGGCGCGATCCGGAAACCGGGCGGTGGCGAATCGCCAGATTGCGCGCGCGCATGAGCTGCTGGGCCTTCGCAAGGAACTTCCCACCGCGCGACGCGCCATGGAAATCGCCCAGGCTCGATCGCTCGATCAGCAGAGCCTGGAGATTCTGCGCGAAATGCAGCGCAACGGGACGCTGATCCCGGCTTATGCGGGCGATCTGAAGGATCTCCCGGAATTCATCGCCCGCTGCGAGCGCGAACTGGCGTCACTGCGCTGACAACAGCGTCAGCAGCCGTGTTCCGATGGGCGAGCCCCAGCCGGTGCATGGATCCCAACCGGGTGAAGCGCGGTAAGTTCCATTCGTCCCCTTGACGACGTCCCGGAATCCCGACGTGAACGGCGGACGATAGAGCAACGGAACAAACGAGCCGAGGCGATGATCCAGCCCTTCGCTGAGCCGCGCGGCCAGCGCTGCCCACAGCGGTGACGCCGCGCTGGTGCCGCCTCCGATGTACGCCTCGACGCCTCCAATGCAGATCGGAAAACCGTGCTGGACATCGGCTTTGGCGGAAACATCGGGGACGCCCCGTCCCGGGTTCGGAAGCTTGCTCTGAATGCCGGACGCCTTTTGCCACGCCGGCATGGGATAAAGCGCACTCACGCCGCCGCCCGACGATTTACGCTCGCCGAAGACCTTTTCGTTCCACACCGCTTCCGAGACGATCGACCCATGCAGCGCCAGATGCGTCCCGCCGCACGCGAGCACCCACGGATTCGCCGGCGGATAGTTGACCTCCGGCGCGGAACCATTCGTCTCTCCCCCGCCCGAATCGCCCGACGAGCAGCAGACCGCGATGCCGCACAGCGCCGCTGCTTCGACGGCGGTGTCGATGGCCCAGCGATCGCCGGGCTCATACATGCTCTCCGGACCTGACCAGCTCAGCGAAATCACATCGACCAGCGGACGGGCGGGATCGAGAAACTCAGCGAGCCCCAGGAAGACGCCCGCGCTGGTCTGCGTCGCAAAACACGCGACCAGGTCCGCGCCGTTGGCGAGCGATCCGGCCACCTGAAGATCCAGCGTCGTCTCGACGGTCGCGGAGAAGCGAGCTTGCTCGGCGTCGGGAATCTCAGGCAATTTTCCGGATGCCGCGCCCGTCGCAAACGCAGCCAGAAGAGCTTTCGGCGATGGATTGTTGCCGAGTTTCTTATGCGTCGAAATGATCTCGATTTCGGGTATTCGCAGGCCGAACGACGAAAAATAGGTCTCGAGATCGGAGCGATGGAATCCTCCGCCCAATTCAATGATGCCGATGCGCCGTCCCCGCCCGGCGAGCCGCTCGGGGAAATCGTAGGCGTCGGCGACATCCTGAGGTCGAGGCCCGGAGGAACCGGTGGTGGCCGAGGCTGCTCCCGGACTCATGGGACGCGGATGGCGCTTGGTGTCGAAGCCGACAACCGCTTCGACAATCCCTTCGAGCCGCCCAGGTAAATACACCGGGTTCCGGTGCGACCGGTACTCGCCTAACGGACCCTGCATGGTGAAGAACTTCACTCCAAAAGTCGTTTCGAAATTCTGAACGGTGCCCGAGAGGCGGACGTAGCGCGCCGCGCGGCTGACTCGTCGCGTAACCAGGCCTGCCTCGGCGGTCACCGAACGAAGCACTGCCAGATCCTCCGGGCGAGCGCCATGAATTTTTTCGTATTCGGCGCGATCCAGATACTGGCGCTCCCGGGGAAGCTGGCGGGACAGGCGCTCCAGAGATTCGGCGCGGACTTCTCCCGTGGATGTGCCTCGAACCAGCAGCACAACCTCGATGATTTCGAAAGGCGAGGGCGCGCCGGCGACCGACGTGCCCGCGGGATGCAGCGGTTCTCGGGCAATCGGTACAGTCGATTTCATATGCACGAGGATACACCACCGCTCAAGCCGCCTTATGGTAGAATCCAGCACCGAAGATGACATCGCCCAAAGCAAGCCGCCCTGTTGTCGCGGTGCTCGGCGCGGGGCTGGCCGGCCTGTCCGCGGCCTACGAACTTCGTAAGAACGGGATCCAGGTTGTCGTGCTCGAAGCCCGCACGCGTCCGGGCGGGCGCATTGAGACGCTGCGCGCGGGTTTCGCCGAGGGCATGTATGCCGAAGCGGGCGCGATGAATTTTTCAGATACCGAACCCACCGTGTTGCGCTACGCCGCCGAGTTCAATCTGTCGATCCAGAACAAGCGTCCGCTGACCGCGTTTCACCGCTATTTCATCGATGGACACCTGCTCAGCGATCAGGATCCTGACGCGCATTGGCCGGGCCTGCGGAAAGACGAACAGAAACTCGGCCCCGACGGGCTTTTTCAGAAATATATTTTCCCGATGCTCGCGAAGGTCGGAGATCCGGATGCACCGGGCTGGCCCTCGAAAGAACTGCGGGAACTGGATGCGATTTCTGTAGCCGAGTTCGTCACGCGACAGGGAGCCTCGCCGGGGGCGGTTCGCCTGCTCGGCCTGGGTCTGTTCGATGAAGACGGCGACGGCATCAGCCGAACTTCGGCGCTGTTCGCGCTGGCATGGCTTTCGCGGTTGTTCCCGCTGCATGCGGTCTACACGATGGCGGGCGGCATGGAATCCCTGCCGCTGGCATTTGCACGACGCCTGCGGAAACAGATCGAATACGGCTGCGTCGTGCGGCGCGTCGAACAGCAGCGCGATCGCGTGCGGATCCACTATGAACGGTCCGGCCGGCAGGCGCGGTCGATCGAGGCGGATTACTCGATCTGCACGATTCCGTTTCCCGTGCTGCGCGATATTTCGTTCGATCCGGCCCTGCCGCCGATTAAGCAGAAAATCTGCAACGAGCTTTTGAACACGTCGGTGGTCAGGACCTACATCCAGACGAAGACTCGTTTCTGGGCCGCCCCGAATTTCACGGGGCAGACGTACACGGACCTGCCGGTGATGAATCTCTACTCGGCTTACGACGGTCCGGGTTCGCGCGGTATTCTCGAAAGTTACGTGACCAGCAAAGAAGCCTTGAAGTTCGGTGCGGAGCCGGAGAGTGTCGCGCTTCAGAAAATGATTGAAGGAATGACCCAGGTCTACCCGCAATTGATCGAGGAAGCCGAGGGCGGCGTCCGCAAGGACTGGCAGGCCGATCCGTGGGCGCGCGGCGGATATGCCGATTATCAGCCGGGGCAATTTCTGGAATTTTATCCACATGTAGCCAAGCCGGACGGCCGGATTCACTACGCGGGCGATCACACCTCGATTCTGCCGGGCTGGATGGAAGGCGCGCTCAGCTCAGGCGTGCGCGCGGCAGGCGAAGTAGAAAAGCGATTGAGATCGTCACAACATTAAGGATGGAACGCGATGGCAAATGATCAGTCGAAACATTATGCTCGCATCGTTGCGCGAGTCTGGGCGGATCCGGAATATAAGAAGCGCCTGCTGGAGAATCCGGCGCGCGCGCTGGCCGAAGAAGGCGTCGCGACGCCGCCCGGAGTCAGCATCCACATTTGCGAGAATACGGCCGAGGATATCTTCGTCGTGATCCCGGCTCCCGGCGCCGGCGCGCCGATGGCGGGGAGTCAGCCCGCGAATTTCTGTTTTCCCGCCAACTTTTGCTTCCCCAACTTCTGTTTTCCGAACTTCTGCTTCGCGCCCTCGGCGAACTTTTGTTTTCCCAATTTCTGCTTCCCCAGTGGTGCGAATTTCTGCTTCCCGAACTTCTGTTTCGGTCCGTCGGCGAACTTCTGTTTTCCGCCGTCGGCGAACTTCTGTTTTCCGCCGCCGGCGAACTTCTGTTTCCCGCAGTCGGCGAATCTCTGTTTCCCGCCGCAGGCGAACTTCTGCTTCCCGAATCCGAATCCGAATTTCTGCTTCCCCCAAGGTCCGGCCGCCGGTACCGCTTCCGCCAACTTCTGTTTCCCCGCGACGGGCGCCCCCGCCGCGAATTTCTGTTTTCCCCCCGCGCCTGCCGACGACGACCCCAAGGGACCTCCGAAGAAATAGGTACGTGCTGCTAGGCTTGATAACACC
>JAIQFJ010000379.1 GCA_020073325.1 Terriglobia bacterium
CCGGCCAGGCGCTGCGTGAATCGCGCGGGCGTACGCTTCACCTGCGCGGCCAGATCGAGCAGATCGGCAGTGGAGTCGGGCGTCAGGTCGAAGTCGCTGGCAAGGTGCCGGGCAAACGGGACGGCGAAGGTGGAAATGGGCGTGGCCACGGGCTCTCCTCGCTGAATGTTTATTCAGTCAATTGAATAATAATACATTTCGCAGGGGAGCGCAACACCCTAAAACAAGGAGAGCTGGCGAGGCTTGGATTTGCGGGCGAAGACGGTGCGGCCGTCGAGTTGGGGTGAAATGGCGCGTTCATGGGCGAGGATCGCGTCGAAATCGGCTGCGGGGGCGGCGCGTTTTTCGATGGCCTGGACGAAGCGGTCGAGGCGCTGGAAGCCGTCGAGCTTTTCGGGGTCGCCCAGTTTGGCGCGATCGAGGGCAGTGCGGAGGACGGAGATCGACTCGTCGTAAGTCTTGAGCGGCACGGGGAAAGGATGGCCGTCCTTGCCGCCGTGGGCGAAGGAGAAACGCGCGGGATCGGAAAAGCGGCTGGGCGTGCCGTGCACCACCTCGGCGATCAGGGCCAGGGATTGAAGCGTCCGCGGGCCGAGATTTTCGAGCAGCAGGAGCGAGGCGAAATCGCGAAAATCCTTTTCGTATGCGGCAGCGAGGACGGCGCCGAGGCGCTTCAGGTCGACATTTTCGGCGCGGACGTCGTGATGTGCGGGCATTATCAGGCGGCGCGCTTCGGTTAACGTTTTATCGGGATGCTCATGCGCGATTTCGAGCAGAGCGTTCTGTGCGGGCTTCGCGTGTGCGTCGACCAGGTTCATGATGACGCCCGCGGGCTCGCCGACGATTGCGGTGTGCGGGTTCGAGGTGAAATCGCGGACCGAGGCCGAATGCCAGTGGTAGCGCCGGGCGAGGCGGGTGTGCTCGTTCATGCCTTGCTGGACGACGGCCCAATCGCCGGCGTCGCTGAGGATGAAGGTGTGGAGATAGATCTGGAATCCGTCGCCGATGGCGTTGTTGTCGACGCGCGCGGTGAGGCGGCTGGTGCGGACCAGCGACTCGCCGTCGAAGCTGTGGCGCTCGGCAACGGCGCGCAGTTCGTCCGGAGTATTGCGCGAATGACGGCCGCGTCCGCCGCAGATGTAGATGCCGAGTTCGGAGGCTCGCGGGGCAAGGCCGCGCTTGAGGGCGCCGAGAACGGAGGTGGTAATTCCGGAGGAATGCCAGTCCATTCCCATGACCGATCCGAAGGCCTGGAACCAGAAGGGATCGCTGAGCCGCGAGAGAAATTCGGGGACGCCGGAGTGGAGGACGATGCTTTCGGCGATCGCGGTGCCGAGTCGCGTCATACGGTCGGCGAGCCAGGCGGGAACGCGTCCGCCGTGCAGCGGAAGATCGGCGTGGCCGGACCGCTTCATAGTTGTATTTTAGTAGCTCCGCAATGGAAGCCTGCGTGCTTCTTAAAAATGTGATAACTGGGAAGTAGGACAACCCGAGGAGGTCGAGATTCATGGTGAACTCGAATCTCAAAGGCCGCCGGTTACAGCACTGGCTGGCCGATCGTATTTTCGACGCCATTGGGCCGGCGCCGGTTCGCATCGTCATCGGGAGCGATGTGTACCAGAGGCCGGGCGTCGCGGCGCAGTTCACGGTTCGCATCCAGGACGGCAAAACTCTGTTCGAGCTGCTACGCGACCCGGAGATCGGGTTCGGAGAAGCGTATTCGGCGGGACGGCTGCGTGTCGACGGCGATTTTGTCGAATTTCTGGTGCGCGTCTACGAAACCATGAAGGAGCCGCGCTGGTATGCGCGCGCGGCGTCGAAATGGATGGAGTTCGTGCAGGACAATTCGCCGAGCAAAGCGCGGCAGAATATCCATCGCCATTACGACCTGGGCAACGATTTCTACAAGCTGTGGCTGGACCGGCAGATGCTGTACACCTGCGCGTATTTTCCGAATCCGGAGATGACGCTGGAAGACGCGCAGATTTCGAAGATGGATCACGTGTGCCGCAAGCTGCAGCTCGAGCCGGGCGAAACGGTGGTGGAAGCGGGTTGCGGGTGGGGCGCGTTCGCGTTACATATGGCGCGGAATTACGGCGTGCGCGTGAAGGCGTACAACATTTCGCACGAACAGATTGCGTATGCGCGGGAACGGGCACGCGAGGAGCGGCTGGAAGACCGGGTGGAATTTATCGAAGACGATTACCGGAACATCTCGGGGCGCTTTGACGCCTTCGTATCGGTCGGAATGCTGGAACACGTGGGTCCGGCGCACTACCGCGAGTTCGGTGACGTGATTCATGGCGCCGTGGGTGACTCGGGACGCGGGCTGATTCACTTCATCGGCCGGAGTTATCCGTTACGTTTCAGCCGGTGGATCCGCAAACGAATTTTTCCGGGCGCCTACGCGCCGACGCTGCGGCAGGCGATGGATGTGTTCGAGCCGCACAGGTACGCGGTGCTCGACGTCGAGAATCTGCGGCTGCACTACGCGCGGACGGTGGAACATTGGCTGGACCGGTATGAGCGGTCGAGCGGTAAAGTGGTCGGGATGTACGACGACTGGTTTCAGCGCGCGTGGCGGCTGTATCTGGCGGGGTCGATTGCGGGCTTCCGGACGAATACGCTGCAGCTTTTCCAGATCACGTTTGCAGGTCCGCGCTGCGAAAAGATTCCGTGGTCGCGGGAACATTTGTACCAGAAGAGCCCATGCATTCCTGCGATGTCCTGATCGTCGGCGGAGGGCCCGCGGGATCGTCGTGCGCGTGGCGGCTGCGGCGGGCGGGGCTTCAGGTGACGATTCTCGATCGCGCACGATTTCCGCGCGATAAAATTTGCGGCGGATGGATCACGCCGGAGGTATTGTCGCGACTGGAAGTGGACGAAGCCGCGTATCGCGCGTCGCGGGTGATGCAGCCGATCACGGCGTTTCGAGTCGGGGTCATCGGCGGGAGGAGTGTGCGCGTCGAATATGGGCGGCCGGTGAGTTACGGGATCCGGCGGCGTGAGTTCGACGAATTCCTGTTGAGGCGATCGGGGGCGTGCGTCGTGGAAGGCGCGGCGCTGGAGTCGCTCGAGCGGTCAGGCCAGGACTGGATCGCCAATGGATCGATCCGCGCACGGATGCTGATCGGAGCCGGGGGACATTTTTGTCCTGTCGCGAAGAAACTGGGCGGGAACGCGGGCGAGGCTGTGGTGGCGCAGGAATCGGAGTTCGAGATGACGGCGCCGCAGATCGCGCAATGCGAAGTGCGCGGCGACACTCCGGAGCTGTACTTTTCGCGCGACCTGCTGGGGTACGGCTGGTGCTTTCGCAAGGGTGACGTGCTGAACGTCGGGCTGGGGCGCGCGGACCGGCATCGACTGGGCGAGCATGTTCGCGAATTTGTGGCTTGGAAAGTGCCGTTCGCGATTCCGGATCCGCGCGGGCACGCGTATTTCCTGTATGGCTCGTCGCCGCGGAGGATTTCGGGCGATGGCTGGATGCTGGTGGGAGATGCTGCGGGGCTCGCGTATCCGTTCAGCGGCGAAGGAATTTTGCCGGCGATCGAATCGGGACTGATGGCGGCGGAGGTGATCGCGAACGGAGGATCGACGGCGGAGTATCCGCGGCGGCTCGCGGCGCGGTTCGGAAAAGCGTCGACGTGGCTGAGGCGTATCGGGGCGGCGCTGCCGCGCGGGTTGATTGCGGACCACGTGATCGCGACGAAATGGTTTGCGGGGAGCGTCGTGATCGACCGGTGGTTTTTGCACTCGCGGTAATCCTGATAACTTATACGAATGCCGCTTGAGACTGTCCTCGATGGACTCGCATTTCCGGAGTGCCCGCGCTGGCACGATGAGTCGCTGTATTTTTCCGACATGCACGATGGCAAAGTATGGCGGATCGCGCCGTCGGGCAAGGCGGAAAACATTTACGACGTTCCGGAATTTCCCGCGGGGCTGGGCTGGCTGCCGGATGGGACGCTGCAAATCGTGTCGATGAAAGACCGGCGGGTGCTGCGCGCGACGGCGTCCGGCCTCGCGCAGTTCGCGGATCTGTCGCGAATCGCAACGGGAAACACAAACGACATGGTGGTGGATCGCGAAGGGCGCGCGTATGTGGGGAATTTCGGGTTCGACCTGAATGCGGGCGCGGAGCCTGCGCCGACGGTGCTGATCGCCGTGGAGCCGGATGGATCGGCGCGAGCGGTCGCCGAAGATATGTGGTTTCCGAACGGCATGGTGATCACGCCGGACGGAAAAACGCTGATCGTGGCGGAGACGTTCGCGGGGCGGCTGACGGCGTTCGACATTGGGGCGGGCGGGTCGCTCGCGAATCGTCGCGTGTGGGCTCCGGTCGAGGGAATTTTTTCGGACGGAATTTGCCTGGATGCGGACGGCGGGGTCTGGGTCGCGTCGGCGGACGGGCACAGCACGATTCGAGTCGTCGAGGGCGGGAAGAGGACGCACGAGATCGAGCATGCAGGGCGGCATTCGTATGCGTGCATGCTGGGCGGCGCGGACCGGCGCGACCTCTATCTCTGCACGGCGGAAAATCATCTGCCGCAGAAGACGGTGGTGGCGAGGTCGGGAAAAATCGAGCGCGTGCGGGTCGATGTGGCGGGCGCGGGACTCCCGTAGGCCGCCTATTTCGCCGATAGCATCAGTTTGACGATCTGCTCGGTGACGTTCGGCTCCAGGCCTTCGGTGTGGCCTTTGCCCATGCGGACGATATCGGCGACGACGCGGCCGTCTTTGCATTTCGAGTATTCGAACACCTCGGCCGAGCCGGGACGCGGCAGGTGGCCCCACGCTTCGGAGCCGGGGTTCTGGCGCGTGCCGTCGTAAACGTAGCCGGGCCTGGTGTCGATCACGTCCTTCAGCCGCGTGCGCGGACCACAGGCGTATTTTTTCGCCCAGGTGGACTCTTCCGGAATGGGCTGATCGCCCAATTCATGCTGGCCGGTTTCGAAGATGAAGGAGAAATCGGCGGCCGGGGGTTCGCGCAGCGCGGCGAAAGCGGCGCCGCGCCCGGGAGCAGGAGGCGTCGCGCCGGAGGCCCCACCGGGAGCGGCGCCGCCGCGCGCGCCAGCGAAGAAGCTGGCCGGAATGGGCGGGGTCGGGCCAAGGCGTCCACCGGAGAGGCTCACCCATCCGTTCACACGCTGCTTGAAAAAATCGGTGCGGACCAGGCGGTTGGACGTCATGCCGCCCTGCGAATGTCCGGCGAGCCAAAACGCTTTCACCTTCACCTTGTTTCTGGCGAGTTCAGCGTCGACGAGTGTGACGATGTTCTGCAGGTATTCGTCATCGGTGGCGGCCCAGACGCGCGCCGGAGCGTTCGGCGTCGCGATCACCAGGCGGTATTTCTCTTTGAAATCCATCAACGGGAAATAATTGCGCTGCCAGTTGCCGTACGATCCGGCGCCGTGCAGGGCGAGGATAAACGTCACCTTTTCCCCGCTCTTCAGATCGCAGGGATAGTCGAGGAAGAATTTGCGGTTGGTCTTGGGCTCGAGCGTGCTGCCCTGCTCGATCACCGTCGGGCCGGGGCAATCCTTATCGGGACAATGCAGCGGAGGCGGCGTCCGGCAGGCTGTCGCGGCAAGTTCGATGGGGGCTTTCTTCGCGAACGCGAGCGCGGCGAGACTCGCAAACAGGGCGACGGCGGCTGGTTTCATACCCGATCAGTATATAAGCTACTTCGCAGGCCGGCGAGTGCCGATCGCGTGCAGCGATTGCGCGGTGCGCAGGAAGAGCTGGCCTTGGGAGACGGAAATCGTGCTCAGACAATAATCGTTCATATTGTTTTCCGCGAGCACTTCGAAATTCGGACCGGCTTTGATCACGCTGGTGACGCCGTCTTCATCGGTGACGTAGATTTTTCCATCGGCGAGGATCGGCGAGGCGGAATAGGTCCCGGGTTTGAGCCGCCTGGCTCCGTAGATCTGCTGGCCGGTTTTCGCGTCGAGGCAATACACGATGCCGCGGTCGTTGATCGAATAAAAATATTTTCCGTCGACCAGGGGCGTGGGCACGTCGGGTCCGTTGTTGAACTGCCAGAGCAGATTCGACCTGGTGATGTCGCCGCGGCCGCCGATGCGGAAGGCTTGCAGCGGGCGCTCGCGCGTGGGGGCGAAGACGATGCCGTCGCTATAGACGGCGGACGCGATGGTGCGGAAGTTGCGGTCGTTGGTCGGGTTGAAGCCGGTCATGCGCCAGAGTTCCTCGCCGGTTCTGAGATCGTGGCCGGTGACGATATCCGCGCCGAGGACGATCAAGTGAGTCTCGGCCCCATTTTTCGCAATGATCGGCGTCGAGTAGGAATCGGGCGATTCGAGGACGGCGTTGTGATGACGCTCGATGCGCCAGACGGTTTTGCCGGTCTTCTTGTCGATGCGCAGCAGATACGACGGGTCCCTCGTCTTCATGCCGTGCAGGACTTGCACGAAGAGCGCGTCTTCGTAAAGCAGAGGGCTGGAGGCGTAGCCCCAGTTGAGTCCGAAGCGGCCGTA
>JAIQFJ010000380.1 GCA_020073325.1 Terriglobia bacterium
GTCGGCAGGAATAATCGTTGTCTCTGGAAAAAAGAAGCACGGTATGCCGGTCTTGTTCTCGTTACGGCTCTTGGCGCGGGGGCATTCGGCGGGTTTCTTGTACAGCGACTGGCCGTGGTCTTCTGCCACTGGACCAAGTCGGCCCCGCCCCTGCTCGCAGGACTCTCGCGTGTTGCGACCTGGGGAACACCGTTGCTGGTGCTCATCGTCTTATTAACAGGCGTCTTGCACATCGGATTGATGGGCTTGCCCTTTGTCAACCAGCGGCGGGAATGGTGGGCCCGTCTTAGCGGGTGGCTCCTCATCGGGAGCCTGGCTTGGACTCTATTTTTTGCGATCTCGATCTATGCCCCCTTCGGTGTGATCGCGCTATCGGGATGGGTGAAAAGCAAGACGGCTCTCATTGGCGCATGGGTACTATCGACCTTGTCAGGCGTCGCGGCAGGGAAGAGCGCCCAAACCTCTGGAAAAAAGGGAGCGAACAGCCCGTTGGAACTCGTGGCGGTGGTTGCTCCTTATGTGTTCGTGGCAGGGTTATTGGTCGCCATATCCTACGGTATCTATTACCTCGTGCCTCCCGGCACTCCATTTGCTGTTGCAGAAAACCGTGTCCTCCGTTTGCAGCCCAGCGGTCATATCGACGTCACTGTCGCCGGAACCGGCGGCGGAAGCCCCGCGCTGACTGGAGACATCAAGATCGCTGCGACCACGAGTGACGAGGAAAACCTGCCATCCGAAAGAGATCACTACTGGGAGCGATGGGAGGGAAGGGACAAGGGCGTTCAAGATAACAGCTGCGCGGGATGCAAAGCTGTCAATCCGACATCCGCCACATCTCCTTCTCTTTTGGCACGGTGGGTTGAAAAGTTATTGAGCCTTTGCCGCCGCAATTCTAATCCCTCCAACCGCCCCCTCTTGACATCAATCATTTACTGGTTCCTGGGTCTGTCGGTCGTGGTGCTTGTGCTGGCGTGGCGCGTCGACATCAATGAGTTCTCGATGCATCTTCTGTACCGCAATCGGCTAGTTCGGTGCTACCTGGGAGCGTCGAACGAGGCCCGCGATGCGCAACGGTTTACCGGTTTCGATCCCGCAGATGATGTCTTGCTTAAGAACTTTAGGGCCGACAAGGGCGAAAACTATGGCGGACCCTATCCCATTATCAGCAGCACGCTTAATGTTACTCATGGGGAGAAGCTGGCGTGGCAAGAGCGTAAGGCAGAGTCGTTCGTTTTTACCCCGATGTACTGTGGATATGAATTCGTAGAAGAGCACGACAAAATACCAAGGCTCTTTAGGATGGCGTCGATGGATGGGGGCTATTGTCCAACCGAGTCCTATGCGTACAAAAAGGGAGGGGTCTATCTCGGCACCGCGTTCGCGATCTCGGGAGCAGCTGCCAGCCCAAACATGGGATATCACACCTCCGCGGCGCTGGCGTTTCTCATGACCATTTTCAACGTCCGGCTGGGTTGGTGGCTGGGCAATCCACGACGGGGAGCGAAGGAGCAAGCATCTCCCTATTTCAGCCTGCTGTACTTGCTCTTTGAGCTGTTCGCCAATACCAGCGATCGTAGCCAGTTCATCTACGTTTCCGACGGCGGGCACTTCGAAAACCTGGGAATCTATGAACTGGTGCGGCGCGGCTGCAAATACATTGTCGCGAGCGATGCCGGGGCCGACGCGAACATGAAATTCGGTGACTTAGGGAACGCCATCCGGAAATGCCGGAGTGATTTCGGCGTGGAAATCGAGCTGAACGCGGATGCCATCCGGCCCGCGACTCCCGGCGAGACTAGCACCGCGCACTACGCGGTGGGAACGATTCACTATCCCGGTACGGCAGAAGAGGGCAAATTGCTCTACATCAAGTCTTCCATTGCAGGGGAAGAACCTGAGGACGTGCTTGCTTACAAAGCCTGCCATCCTGAGTTCCCTCATCAAACGACCGCCGACCAGTGGTTCGATGAGTCGCAATTCGAAAGCTATCGGGCGCTCGGCCGGTTTGTGATGGAATCGGCCTTGGAAAGGCTGGGGGAGCCGGATGAGGTGAAGGACAGGAGCACTGAGGATGTGTTTAATGCCTTGGCCAGCCACTAAGAGCGGACCGCGCCCGTCAGGATAGTTGTCCTATTGTCTGGCGGGGCGGGTCCGAGTGACGGCCCGTCCGGAAACTGACCGCCTTCTCCACCCTCCATTTGCCCCGTTCCCGGCCACCCGCTAAACTTAATGGTCCCGGAGTATTCACTATGCTAGTCGTCATGCAGGCGCAGGCCACCGAAGAGCAAGTCCGCGCCGTTTGCCAGAAAATTGAATTGCTCGGATATCGCGCCCACTCCATGCCCGGCGCGCAACGTACCGCTATCGGCATCACCGGCAACCGGGGCGAGGTCGAATCCGGCACGCTCGAAGAAATGCCGGGAGTCCAGGAAGTTATCCGCGTTACCAAGCCTTACAAGTTGGTCAGCCGCGACACCAAGCCCGACAACACGGTCATCAAGTTTGCCGGTTCGCCCGTCACCATTGGAGGCCGCGACCTGGCCATCATCGCCGGTCCATGCGGTATCGAAAGCCGCGATCAGGCCTTCACCGTAGCCGAGCGCGTAGCCCGCGCCGGAGCCCAGTTCTTCCGCGGCGGCGCCTACAAGCCCCGCACCTCTCCTTATTCTTTCCAGGGCCTCGGCGAAGAAGGCTTGAGGATCATGGCCGAAATCCGCGATCGCTTCGGCCTGCTCGTCGTCACCGAAGCTGTTGACTATGAATCTCTGGAACTCGTCGATCAGTATGCCGACATGATCCAGATCGGTGCCCGCAATATGCAGAACTTCTCGCTGCTCAAGCGCGCCGGCCGCGCCCGCAAACCTGTCCTGCTGAAGCGCGGGATCTCGGCGACGCTCGAAGAATTTCTCATGGCCGCCGAATACATCATGAGCGAGGGCAACTACAACATCGTGCTCTGCGAGCGCGGAGTCCGCACTTTTGCCGATCACACCCGCAACACGCTCGATCTCAGTATTGTGCCTGCAGTCCAGCGCCTCAGCCATTTACCGATCATCGTCGATCCCAGTCACGGCACCGGCAAGCGCAACAAGGTGACGCCACTTTCCCGCGCCGCCGTGGCCGTGGGAGCCGATGGGCTGATTGTGGAAGTTCATCACGATCCCGACCGCGCTTTGTCGGATGGCATGCAGTCCCTGTTCCCCGACCAGTTCGACGCGCTGATGGAGCAGGTCCGGCAGATCGCGGCGGTCCTGGGACGCAGTATCCCTGCAGCGGCCCCAGTTCGGTCCGAGATTGCGAAGGCTGCGGACTGACCATGGACAACCGGCCTGACCGCATCTGATAATCTCGTGCCTGCAGCGAGGCCCCATCGTCCTTGAGAAAATTTCTTCTACTTGCCGTCCTTGTCCCGCTCGTCCTCGCCGCCGGATGGTACTACTTCCACCAGCGCACTCTCCCCGGCTACGGCCCGCTCTACCGCGAATTCGCCTACATTTCGAATGGCAAGAGCAACACGGTTACGGTCATCGACCTGCGCAGCTTTCGGCCGGTGCGAACTCTCCAAGTGGGCTCCGACCCTACCGGAATCGCGGCCAACCCCAAGCGCAACGAGGTCTACGTCGTCAACACCGGCTCGTCGAACATCAGCGTGATTGACGCCGAGCAGAATAAGGTCGTCGCCACCATCGGCGTCTACGCCTAATCCCGCTTCCGCTTCGATCCGCCCCGGCTCGATCGCGAGCGCTTTTCGAAACTCCGCCGCCGCCTGCTCCTTGCGTCCCGCGCGCAGATGGGCCGACCCGAGCGCCTCATGCGCCCTCGCCGCATCCGGCCCGAGCTGCACCGCGCGCTGCAGAACCGGCATGGCTGCGCGATCTTTTCCCAAAGCCGCGATCGCCGAACCGAGGTCCGCCTCGATCGCCGCATCGTCCGGACGCAACTTCGCCGCGGCATCGAAATTTGCCACCGCTTCCGTCAGGCGTCCGTCGCGCTCGAATGACTCGCCCAACCGGTCGTAGGCGAAGGCCCCGCCTCCCGACTCGATCGCGTGTTGAAACAGCGTCGCGCTGTTCTGCCAGTATCCGGCTTCGATCCAGGACACGCCGCTCCACACAGCGCACGCCGCGATCGCGATTGCGCCGCGCACACGACCCGGCAATCCCGAAAATCCCCAGGCGATCAGAATCGCCAGGCCGATGATCGAAAAATACACATTCCCCGTAAACGGCGCGAGCCCCGCCACGAACCAGAGCCACCCCACCGCCAGCTCCGGACGCGACCGCGCGCCGATCCACGCCACCGCCGTCACCGCGAGCATCGCGACCGCGGCCCCCGCCCATTGCCACGCCGGCACGATCGCCGAAGGATCGAATATCCCAAGCTTCACCGGCACGATCACCTTCCAGACATCCATCGCGGCCCTGACCACCGTGTTCGGATGCCCCGCGCCATGCCCGACAAGCATCGCGATCGCCGCCGCCGCCGAAATCGCCGTCAGCGGGATTTTTTCCATCACCGAGGCGCGCGAGAATCGCCCGAGCGGCCACACATCCAGCACCACCAGCAGCAACGGAAGCGCAGCCGCCGCCGGATGCGACAGCACCGCGCATACAAACATCGCGATCGTCATCCGCCGGTCCGACCGTACATAGCCCAAAATCGCCAGCACCGAAAAAAGTCCGGCCAGCAGGACCCCGCGTTGCCCCACCCACGCCACGGTTTCGACCTGCAGCGGATGCACCGCGAACACGAACGCCACAAACGCGCTCGCCCATCGCGCTCCGGTCGCGCGCTTCAACACCGCGAACAGGAGCAGGGAAGTCGCCGCGTGAATCAGGACGTTCACCAGATGATGCATCCCCGCGTTGAGCCCGAAAATCTGGCAATCGGCGAGCTGCGACAACCGCGTCAGCGGAATCCATCCGCCCCGCAGAGTCGAAAGCGCCCACGCCAGCCCGTCGCGCGTGAATCCTGCGATCGCGTGCGGATTCTCGGCCGGATCACCAAAGTTCACGAAGTCGAACGACAGCGCGCGCGCATAAATCGCCGCGACCGCCGCCAGCAGCGCCGCGTAAATCCACACGTCACCTGTGCGCGAAGAAGTCGCGGCAGGACGCACGTCAGGTTGTTTCTTGGCGGGCCGTTTCACGATGGTTCGCCCGAGCGCTTCGATCGCGTCGCGTGATTCGGGCGCGACCATGATGGAGCCTCGAAACTACCCAGTATACTGCGGATCAGAAACTGAATCCCGCCAGAAACTCCGCCTGATTCTGCCCCGATTGCAGCGGGAACGTCAGATTGACGTTGTGATCGCTTCCCCAGCGCGTAAACCGCACCTCCGGCGTGACCCGCAGCCTCAACAGCTTCACCTCGACGCCCGCCCCCAGCGTGAATCCCCGATCCGACAAATCATGATCGAGCGGCGACTCCACCCACCGGAAACTGGGCCCCGCCTCCGCGAACGGTTTCACGATTGGCGTGTGCAGGAATCGATAGCGCAGCGCCGGAGTCACTTCCCACGAAGCATAGTTCGCCGAGTCGATCCCCGGCGCCGCGCCCGGAGCGGGTGACGCCGCGACCACCAGCCGCAGCGGCCGGTACAGCCCGTCGGCGTTGATCGAGAATCCGAACGGCAAATGCAGCTCCACCTGCGGCCCGATGATGAATTTCTTGGCGTCGCTAAAGGACCGCACGGATCCGCCCGTATTGATGCTGGGAAACGTGACGTCCGCAAAGGAGTCGGTCATTGGCGCGCCGATTTTAATCCCCGCCGAAAAAAGCTGCCCGAAGGCGGCCGGTATCAGAACAGCGAACAGAAAAATGCGCATACTCTCGCATTATCCCAGGTAGCAAATTGTCGAGGCAGAAAATCATCCCGGGTAGCCAATCATCCTAGGTACAAATCAGGGCCGCTTGTCAGAGCGGCTGTTATTGACGGATCAGTTCAGCTGGTTTAGCAACCGGCTCGCCGCTCTGACGAGCGGCCCCACATGCCTCTGTCAAACCACCGGGAAGTCACCCCACCGGGAGCCTACTTCTCGATCACAATCTCCACCCGCCGATTGCTCGCCCGACCGTCCGGGGTCTCGTTCGACGCCACGGGCCGGTTGGTCCCGTCGCTCGACACCGTCAGCCGCGATTCGTCGATCCCATAGCGCTCCGTCAACAGTTCCAGCAGCCGCAATCCGCGAGCCGCCGACAGCTCCCAATTATCTTTAAATCGCCGGTTGTGAATTGGCGTGGAATCCGCGTGCCCGCACACGACTATGTGATTCGGCATGTTTCCGATCACGTCGACAATCTGACCGATCACCGGCTTGGCGTCTTCGCTGATGCGGTCCTCGCCCGCTGCAAACAGGATCGCCTGCGGAAGGCTCACCACCAGTCCGCGATCCTCCAGCCGCGCATCCAGGCCGTTTTTCGCCAGCAACTCCTGCGCATCCGCCAGCGGCGGCTTCTCCACCGCGACCGGCACAGGTGCCGG
>JAIQFJ010000381.1 GCA_020073325.1 Terriglobia bacterium
ACAGGCTTTTCGCGAGGCCTTCGGCCACACCCTCGCCGAAGCGCTCGCCGAGCTTCCTGCTTACTTGAAGACCATCCGGCCGGTGGCGCTGCCCGCTTTCTCTGAGGCGCCGCGGCCCGTGACCGCCGCAAAAATCAGCGCTGACGACGCGGCCATCGCGCGGGCCGGGCTGGCCCTGAATCTGAAGCATCCGGAGCTGGCGGCATCGTTGCTGGAAAAGCTCGGGGAAACTGCGCAAGCCGAGGCGATGCGCGGGTCGGTCGCGCTGGCTCGCGATTGCCGCGACGAAGCGCGCCGTCATCTCGACCGCGCGATTCAGCTCGGCAATCGCGATGCGGCGTTGTATTTCGAATACGCGATGCTCGAGCGCGAAAGCGGACGTCCTGATGCGGAACTGCTGGGCAAAGTGATCGCCATCGATCCCGGTTTCGGCGACGCTCTGTTCCTGCTCGGCGTTCGTGAAACCGACGACGGCAATTTACGGGACGCGATCGAGCATCTTCGCGCCGCGGTTCGCGCTCAGCCGGAAAAATCGACGTGGTGGCACGCGCTCGGCTATGCGCAGGCGAAGGCGGGAGACGTCGCCGCGGCGCGTCAATCCGCGCGCCGCGCGCTGGCGACCGCGGAAAACGATTCGGAAATGAAAATGGCGGAGGCCCTGGCCGCCGTGGAGCGAGAAGATTCGCCGCGAAGGCGCGCGGGTGTGGTGACGCCTCCCTCGTGGCAGCCGAGGCACCGCGACGCGCGCGTCGAAGGAATCCTTCAGCGCTTCGATTGCGAGGCATCGCCACCGCGAATCGAGGTGCGTTCAGGCTCGGGCGAGTCGCTCACTCTGCTGCTCCTGCGTCCATCGGAAATCGAACTGGTGAACGCCGCTTCGGCGAGCCTCGAACTGCCGTGCGGCGCGCTTCATCTGCCAGTCGCGATCGAGTACGAACTCGGCTCTGCCAGCGTAACCCGAATCGAATTTCGGCTATAATTCGAGAACTGATGCCTTCATCGCAAAAAAACGCGGTGAGACCGTTGCAGGCGGACAGGACCCCAGGCCTTTTTGGGTTCTCGCGCAAGCAGAGGCGGATCCTGTGGTACACCTTCGCCGCCATCGTGCTGGCCGGGGCCGGCGCTTGGACTTATATCTATATCGGCAGCGCTCCGCAGCGCGCCAGACTGCAATACGACGATGCGATGCGAATGATGAAGCCTGGCTATTATCAACTCGCCATTGAGAGCTTCGACCGCGCGATCAAGACGTGGCCGGGGCTGGCCGATGCGTATTTCGAGCGGGGCAACGCCTACCAGATTCTGAATCGCGACGATGATGCGCTCGCCGATTTCGAAAAAGCTGCGGATGTGAATCCCAACCTGTACCGCGCCTACGCCGCCATGGGATCGATCTACCGGTCGCGCAAGGATTACAAGCGCGCGATGGATGCGTACACCAAATCGCTGGCGGCCAAGCCGAACGTCGACGCACTTTTCGAGCGCGGCCAGACTTACGAATTGCTGGGCGAGCATCAAAAAGCGATCGAAGATTACGACAAGGCGATTGTGGAACTGCCCGACGCGCCGGCCGTTTATCGCGCGCGCGGCTTGTCGCGAAGAAATCTGGGCGACGAAGCCGGCTACGATGCGGATCGCGACATGGCCAATCGCATCGAACATCGCCAATAGGAATCTATGTTTGTTCCCCTTACTCCCCTGCGGTGCCTTCACCGCGCTGTTGATTTGTTCGGCTGCAAGATTGGCGTGGTTTCGGGTGAGCGCCAGTTCACGTATGCGCAGCTGGCCGAACGCTCGGAGCGGCTCGCGACGGCTCTGCCGAAATTCGGCATCGAGCCGGGCGATCGCGTCGCGTACCTGAGCTTCAACAATCACCAGCTCCTCGAAGGCTACTACGGTGTGGTGCAGGCCCGCGCGATCGTCATGCCGCTCAACGTGCGCTTGTCCGAAGCCGAGCTTACGGTGATCCTCAATCACTCCGGCGCGAAAATCCTGATGTTCGAAAACGATTTCGCGCCGATGGTCGAGAAGCTGCGTAAGAACTGCCCCGACGTGCAGCGCTGGATCGCGCTCGACGAGAAGATTCCCGTCGCCGACCTGACGTATGACGAAGTGATCGCGGAGGGTCATCCCGAGCGCGCCGACATCTTTTCTTACGACGAGCGCGCCGTCGCGGAGTTGTTCTACACCAGCGGAAGCACGGGGACGCCCAAGGGCGTGACGCTGGCGCACCGGACTCTGTACGTCCACGCGCTCGACGTCGCGGCGATTTATAAGGACATCGAGTCCATGGTGGACCTCCACACGATTCCGATGTTCCACGCCAACGGCTGGGGCCGCCCGCAGGCGTCGACCATGCACGGGATCAAGCAGGTGATGGTGCGGCGCTTCGAGCCGACATTCGTCTTCAACCTGATTCAGGAACATAAGGCGACCGACATGTGCCTGGTGCCGACCATGGCGAACGCGCTGCTGAATGCGCCGGACCTGAAGCAGTTCGATCTTTCGAGCATGCGTCGCGTGATGATCGGCGGCGCCGCGTCTTCGCCCGAACTGGCCGATCGCGTCGAAAAAGCGATCCCCGGCGCGGAGTGCATCGCCGGCTACGGCCTCACCGAAACGTGCCCTGTGTTGACGTCGTCACGATCGAAAGGGCTCGCTTACGAATCCGATCAGGACCGCCTGAAGCGCCAGGCGAGCGCGGGATGGCCGATCCCGGGTGTGACGATTCGCGTCGTCGATCTCGATATGAACGACGTGCCTCGCGATATGCAGACGATCGGTGAAGTGGTCGCGATGGGCGATCACGTGATGGAAGGATATTTCAAAGAACCGGAGGCGACCGCCGCGGTGATGAGCGGTCCCTGGTTCCACACCGGCGACATGGCCGTCTGGGATGAAGACGGCTATCTCTTCATCGTGGACCGCAAGAAGGAGATCATCATTTCGGGCGGCGAAAACATCTCGTCGATCGAAGTGGAGCGCGCCATCTTCTCGCATCCCGCCGTGTTCGAATGCGCCGTGGTCGCCGCGCCGCACGATCAGTGGGGCGAGGTTCCCGCCGCGATCGTCGTGCTGAAGCCCGGTGAAAAGCTCAGCGAGGACGAGCTGCTGGCGTTTCTGCAGCAGCGGCTCGGAAAATTCAAGTTGCCGCGCATCGTCGATTTTTCGGACGAGCCGCTTCCCAAGACCGGCACGGGAAAGATCCGCAAGATGGTGCTCAAAGAAAAATTCTGGGCGGGCAAAGAGAAGCGGGTACAAGGTTAGGCAAGCGCGTTCAGGGTTGATGTACATCGTTCTGGTGGAAGAGGACCGGTTGGCCGAATTGTACGATGCGGAACCTGCCGGCATCGTCGAACACGACGGCTGGTACGAGGCGTTTTTCGAGGAGCGCGCAATCGCGGAGCGTTTCGGCGAGCCCATCGTTTGTCCTGAGACCGATTGGGAGCAGCACGTCTACGACGCGTGGCCGCCCTTGCTGGTCGGCGAAAAGTTTTTTGTCGTGGCGCCATGGCGCAAGGATCCGACTCCCGTCGGCCGCTTCCGCCTGGAACTGAATCCCGGTATGCAGTGCGGCACCGGTCAGCATCCCTGCACGCAGTTGTGTCTCGAAGCGATGGAGCGAATCGTTCAGCCGGGCGATTCCGTGCTCGACGTCGGTACAGGCTCCGGAATTTTGTCGATCGCGGCGAAGCTGCTGGGCGCGGGCCGCGTCGTCGCCTGCGACATTGACCCCGATGCCGCCAAAGTCGCTCCGTTCTTCATCGGCAGCGTCGATGCGGTGCGCAGCGGCGCGTTCGATGTGGCGGTCGCGAACATCAACGAATCGGTGATCGAAGAACTACACCCGGAGTTCGTGCGCGTCGCGCGACGCCGCATTCTATCCGGGTTCCGCGACGACGACGGCCGCTGGACGTGCGTCGTGGAATAACTACGGCTTCTCCGGCCACTTGTGCTTCGGATAACGCCTCGACAATTCGCGCCGCACCTGCGGATACAGGCGCTCCCAGAATCCCGCAAGGTCGCTGGTCACCTGCACCGGCCGATGATTCGGCGCCAGGAGGTGCACCACGACGTTCGTTCCGCCGATCCGCGGCGTCTCCTTCATGCCGAAAAAATCCTGCAGCCGCGATTCGATCCACGGCGGTTTTCCCGCTTCGTAGTGGACCTTCACCTGCCGCCCGCCCGGTAGCTTCAAACGCTCCGGCGCGATCTGGTCGATCCGTGGCGGACGCAATTCGCCGAGCAATCCGCTCAATTCCGCGAAACTCGTCCGGCCTTGGCACAAGCGGATGAGCGCGGCCCCGACATCGATCTCGATTCCCGCAAACAAAGCCCGCGCGCGAAGCTGCTCCAGTTCGTCGCGGTCCGCGAATCGGCCGATGTCCGCCTCCGCCGCCTTCGCCGCCAGCAGAGCCGATGCTTCCTCCGATGCCGCCGCCGGCGCGCGCGTTTCTTCGATCGCGAGCTGATCGTACATCAGCGACGTCACGCGGTCGACGCGCTCCGCCGCGCGATTCCATTCGAGCCTGCTCGATTCCGTCGCGCGATCCAGCAGCCATTCCGGCTCGATCGGCGCGGCCAGCCGCACCATCGGCAGCCCATGTTCGCGCCGTTCTTCGATATCGATGGCGATCAGAAAATCCCATCGGCAACCCGGAAATTTCGCGGATCCGCCTGACGACAGCAGCAATTCGCCGTCGCGCCGGTGCCGGGCGACGCGATCGGGAAACGCGGCGAGCACGGCGCGCAGCAGTTCGGCATCGCCTCCGCGATCCCCTCTCCCCGGAGCCGACCTTCGAAGCTGGTCGTAAACTCGCTTCGTTTGAGGCTGCCATTCCGCATCGATCAGCGACAGCAGATCCGCAGAGCCGCGTTCTCCCGTACTCAACACCGCCGCGGCCGCACATCCCTTGTCAAAAGCCCCAAGCCGCGCCGACTCCGTCACGATTTTCGCCAGCCGGGGCGCCAGCGGCAGCGCAGCCATTTCTTTCGTCGCACCGATCCGATCAAGCAGCGCATTCGCCGCCCGCCACGCCGCTTCTGGAGGCGCCTCCAGCCATTCGATTGACGCGACTCCCATCGCGCGCAGCTCGAGCGCGATGTGCGACAACTCGCGCCTGCGGATCTCCGGCGCCTCCGCCGCGGGCCGTCGATGAAAATCCTCCGCCGTGTACAAACGGATCACGCGTCCCGGCGCCGTACGTCCCGCGCGACCCGCGCGTTGTGTCGCCGAGGCTTGGCTCACGCGCTGCACGTTGAGCGACGGCAATCCGGTCCACGGCGAATCCACCGCGACGCGAGCCAGTCCGCTGTCGATTACCGCCGTCACGCCTTCCACGGTGATCGAACTCTCGGCGACGTTGGTCGAAAGAATCACCTTGCGGCGATCCGCCGGAGCCACCGCGCGATCCTGGTCGGCCGGCGAAAGATCGCCATGCAGCGGCAGCACCAGCAACCCGAATCGCTCGATCGCGCGCGCCGCGCGGCGGATTTCAGCGGCGCCCGGCAGGAACACCAGGACATCGCCGTCGAGTCCTTCTTTGATCAGCCGCTCCAGCGCCGTCGCGATCTGCTCTTCCAGCGGAGCCGCCGAATGTGGCGTGTAGTCGATCCGCAGCGGAAACAATTTTCCTTCGGACCGCAGGATCGGACAATCGCCCAGAAACTTCGCGATCGGCGCGGCGTCGAGCGTCGCCGACATCACGACGATCCGCTGCTCCAGCCGCTTCACCAGCGCGAGGGCGAGATCGGTGTCGAGATGCCGTTCGTGAAATTCGTCGAGCACGACGGTCGCGACGCCGCGCAGCTTCGGGTCGGACAGCAGCCGGCGTGTGAGGACGCCTTCAGTGAGAAAACGCAGCCGCGTGCGCGGTCCGGTGACGTCTTCGAAGCGAACCTGATATCCGGCCGTTTCGCCCGCACGTTCGCCGAGTTCGCTCGCGACACGCCGTGCAGCCATTCGCGCCGCCAGTCGGCGCGGTTCCAGAACCACGACATCGCCGAACGGCAAAAGCGCCGGCGGCACACGCGTCGTCTTTCCCGCGCCGGGAGGAGCTTCGATGACGAGGTACTTCGACTTGCCGGCCGTCTCGACAATAGCGGGCAGCAGATCGTCAATCGGAAGTCTCATGCGATCCTTCCGCACCGAGCCGCGCGCGTCAGCAAGCGGGTTACGTCCTCAGACGCCATCAAGCGCGCCGGACCGGATCCACTCATCGACCGCGAGGATGCGATCGGAAAGCGTCTGATCGCCTTCCCACGCCGGACAAGCGATGCGCAGGCTCGCGCGAGCCTGTTCCACTGCGATGCCGGATTTCAACGGAGCGAGAAGGTCCAGTGCGCGAGCCGCTGTCAGCGCTTCAATGGCGAGCACCGCGCGCGTATTCTTCACCACCTGCTGAAGCTTTAACGCCGCGGTCTGTCCCATGCTGACGAAGTCTTCCTTGTTGCC
>JAIQFJ010000382.1 GCA_020073325.1 Terriglobia bacterium
GAGTCTGTGTTAAAACTGAACGTTCGCCGCTTCCTGCGGTCGCGGTTCATTGCCGGCATCCCGCTGAATCAGCCGTTTAAGGAACCGCGACCGCAGGAAGCGGCCGACGCCGATCATTTTCACACAGACTTGTGATGGCGGGGGGCAATCCTGCCAAGCCACAAGCCCCGGCCGTCACGGGCGGGCTTGTAGAAACCGTCATGGATCTCTAAACTTGTTTTAGGGGAAGTCTCAAAATGACGCCGCGGACGAAGGAAGTTCTGCACGAGATCGTCGAGGCCTATATTGAAACCGGCGAGCCGGTGGCATCGCGCTCCATTGCGCGCCGCCGCAGAGACCCGCTCAGCGCCGCCTCCATTCGCAACATCATGGCGGACCTGGACGACGAAGGCTACCTCTGCCAGCCCCACACCTCCGCCGGCCGCGTCCCTACCGAAAAGGCGTATCGAAGCTATGTGCAGTCGTTGACCCTGCGCCGCCTGGCGTCGGTCGAAATTGAAAGACTGAAAGCCGAATTCGGGCGGCTCGACACCGTGGAAGCGCGCGTCGAGCACACTTCGCGCACGCTCACCGAAATGACCCGGGGCATGGGAATCGCCGCCACGATCCCGCAGGCGAGCCCGGCGCTCGATCAGATCGAGCTGGTCGCGCTACCCGACCATCGCGTCCTGATGGTGGTGATGACGCGCGATCATGCGGTGCGCAATCGCGTTGTCGCGCTCGATCAGGCGGTGACCGGCGATGAACTCGCGTCGATCCGCAATTACATCAATCGCAATTTTTCGGGCTGGACGCTCGAAGCCGTGCGGCGCGAACTCGCCGGCCGCCTGGAGCACGCCAGCGCCGCCTACGACGTCATCCTGCAAAAACTCACGCTGCTGTATGCCAAGGGCCTGCTCGATGTCGCCGCCGATCCGGAGATCCACATGGACGGCGTCAGCAACCTGATCGGGCTCGACCTGCATCTGACCAAAGAAAAGATGCGCGAACTGTTCCGCGCGCTGGAAGAAAAGAAGCGCGTGCTCGAACTGCTCGACCGGTTTTTGGAAAAACAGACCGGCGAAATCGCGGTCCATGTGGGCCTGGGCGAAATGCATCCCTCCATGCGCGAGCTGTCGCTGATCGGGCTGCCGGTCCAGTTGCCGAACGGGCTTTCCGCCGTCGTCGCCGTGCTGGGTCCGGTGCGCATGAACTACGGCCGCGTGATGAGCGCCGTCCAGCACGTCGGCTGGGCGTTCCAGAAGGCGTAGCGATGTTGCATCGGCATTCGCCGCTCCCTACGGTCGCGGTTCACAAGGTGATTGAACCGCGACCAAAGGGAGCGGCGATCATCGATAAAATGGGAAAATACTATCCGCTTGAACGCTATCTGTCAGCTCTCGACGAAAGGACCGCAGCGATCGGCTTCTCCCAAATTGAGGCGATCATCGGGGTGCGTCTTCCGCAGTCCGCGCACAAGTATCGCGCTTGGTGGGGTAACGATCGACGCCATGTGCACGCGGTCGCATGGATGAGTGCGGGTTGGCACGTTGACACGGTCGACCCGACGGGTGGCCTCGTCCAGTTCAGACGATAGAACAGTTTGAACCGAATGGTAATCTAGTGTTGTTGGAGACCCCTGTGTCAGTCGATAAAGTGGATTTAAGCAGCCAGGACCCCGCCGATGGAAGCCCGTCTTCCGCCGCCGAGTCCGACGTTAACACGTTGATTGCAGAGCGCGATCAACTCCAGGACCGCCTGCTGCGCAGCCAGGCCGAATTTCAGAATCTTCGAAAACGCACCGAGCGCGAGCGCGTCGAGCTGTTCGAATACGCCAGTATGGAAGCCGTGCGCGTGCTGCTGCCCGTGCTCGACGATTTCGAGCGCGCCATGCAAACCCCCAGTTCGGATAAGGAATACGGCGCCGGGATCGAGCTGATTTATAACCGTTTCTACGAAACACTAAAGAAGCTGGGCCTGGAGCCGATGGAATCCAAGGGCAAGCCTTTCGACCCGCAGATCCATCATGCCGTCGACATGGTGGAAACTGAAGAGGCGCCGGATCACACGGTGCTCGACGAATTTCAGAGGGGATATAACTTCAAGGGCAGGCTGCTGCGTCCCGCAATGGTGAAGGTAGCCGTCCAGCCGGCGTCGAAATGAGCGTGACGAAACGCGACTATTATGAGGTTCTCGGCGTAGAACGGAACTGCGATGAGCAGGGGCTGAAGACTGCTTACAAGAAACTCGCGCGGCAGTTCCATCCCGACCTCAACCCCGGCGATCACACGGCCGAGGACAAATTCAAGGAAGCCAACGAAGCCTACAGCGTGCTGAGCGATCCGCAGAAACGCGCGGCCTACGATCGTTTCGGCCATCAAGGCGTCCAGGGAGCCGCCGCCGGAGCGCAGGGCTACGAAGGCTTCCCCGACCTCAGCGACATTCTCAGCGACGTGTTCGGATTCTCCGACATGTTCGGCGGATCGCGCCAGCGCCGCAACCGCGCCGCGCGCGGCGAGGACGTCCGCTACGATCTCGAAATCGGATTCGAGGATTCCATGCGCGGCCTGTCGGTGGACATTCAGGTTCCGCGCCTGGAAGAATGCGCGCGCTGCCACGGCAAAGGCGCCGAGCCCGAAGACGGCTTAACCACGTGCCCCACCTGCCGCGGCCGCGGCGAAGTGATTTATCAGCAGGCGTTCCTTTCGGTGCGCCGCACGTGCTCGCAATGCGGCGGACGCGGGCAGATCATTCGCCGTCCCTGCAAGGAATGCAAAGGCGACGGCTACCTGCGCCGCGAACGCAAGCTGAAGGTCAACATTCCCGCCGGTGTCGACAACGGCACGCAGATGCGTCTTTCGAACGAAGGACAGCCCGGCGCGAACGGCGGTCCTCCGGGCGATTTATACGTCGTCCTGAAAGTCGCCGAGCACCCCATTTTCGAGCGCCACGAAAGCGATCTGCACTGCACCGTCCCGATCAACATCGCGCAGGCCGCGCTCGGAGCGTCCGTCGATATTCTGACCTTCGACGGACTGCAGACCGTAAAAATCCCCGAAGGCTCGCAAGCCGGCCAGCGGCTGCGGCTGAAAGGCCTCGGCGTCCCGCACCTGCATGGATCGAGCCGCTGCGATCTGTACGTCCATCTGGATGTGAAAATCCCCACCAAGCTGAATCGCGAGCAAAGAAAACTGTTCGAACAGCTTCACGAAATGCTTCCCGCGGAAAATGAACCGTCGGAAAAGGGGATTTTCGATAAGGTGAAGGACTATTTTCTCTAGCCGTTAATCAACATGAATGAACATGAATGTCTGATTCACGTTCATTCACGGCACTCGATCACGTTCACCGCGAGCCCGCCCAGCCCCGCCAGTCATGGCGGGGGCTCATACCCCGAGGATGCCCGTAAAACGTTCTCGCCCGGTCAATCGCCAGTAAACGCGAATCCCGATCCTAGCTCTTCCCGCCCATCGTCGATCAAACCTCTCGACCCCGGCATCCCGGCGACATCCACGTTCATTCACGTCGAACTTCAACACTCGATCACGTTCACCGCGAGCCCGCCGAGCGACGTCTCCTTATACTTCGTCTGCATGTCCGTCCCCGTCTGCCGCATCGTTTCGATCACCTGATCGAGCGTGACGTGATGCGTTCCATCTCCGAGCATCGCGAGCGACGCCGCCTGAATCGCCTTCACCGCGCCGAACGCATTGCGCTCGATACACGGGATCTGCACCAGCCCGCCGACCGGGTCGCAAGTCATTCCCAAGTGATGCTCGATCGCGATCTCAGCCGCGTTCTCGATCTGCGCGTTGGTTGCGCCGAGAGCCGCCGCGAGCCCCGCGGCCGCCATCGCCGCGGCCGATCCCACTTCACCCTGGCATCCCATCTCCGCCCCCGAAATCGACGCGTTCTGTTTGATGATCGCGCCGATCGCCGCTGCCGCCAGGAAGTAGCTCCGGATACCGTCGTCGGACGGCGCGCAAAAATCGCGATAGTAGCGCAGCACCGCCGGAACCACGCCCGCCGCGCCGTTCGTCGGAGCCGTCACCACGCGTCCGCCCGCGGCGTTTTCTTCATTCACCGCGATCGCGAACGCCGACACATAGTTCATCGCGTCGATCGCCGGACCTTTGCTGTTCGCACGAATCCGCTGGTACAGCGATTTTGCGCGACGCTTCACCTTCAGCGCCCCGGGAAGCTCGCCGTCATGGCACAGCCCGCGCTCGATGCAGCCGAACATCACACTGGCGATGCGATCGATTCCCGCGAACACCTCCGCTTCCGTCAGCCTCGCAAGCTCGTTCGCCAGCGCCATTTCCGCGATGGTCTTCGAATGCGCGCGGCCCAGCGCGAGCATCTCCTGCGAGCTTTCGAACGGAAACAGCGCCGCAGCGGACGACGCCGCCGAAGCCGTTTCGCCTTCGCGCACCACGAATCCGCCCCCGACCGAGAACCAGACCTCGCGCGCCCGGCACCGGTTCGCGGCGTCATAAGCCTCAAAGCGCATCGCGTTGGGATGCTCGGGAAAGACGTGTTTGAAATCGAAAACGATGTCGCGCGCGGGATCGAACTCCACGTCGCCGATCCGCTTCGCCGCCGCGATCTCTTTGTACTGCGCCTCCGCCTCGTCCGGATCGATCGAATCGGGAACCATCCCGGCGAGCCCCAGCGTGATCGCCTTGTCCGTCGAGTGGCCCTTTCCGGTCCAGGCAAGGGATCCATAAACAGTCGCCGTGATCCGCGCGACGTCCTGCAGATTCCGCGCAAAAAGATGCGCCGCTTTCATCGGGCCGACCGTGTGCGAAGACGACGGGCCGATTCCAATTTTGAAAAGATCAAAGACTCCGACGGGCATTCATCGTTGAAGATAGCACCCCCGCCATCACGAGTGCGCAAGCCCCGCGGGTGATCGCGGGGCTCCCTCAAGCTACCTGGAACTCGCCGCGATCATCCCGCGCAATCGATCCGCGATCTGACCCAGATCCTCCACCGCGACCCGCATCTTTCTCTGCCAGTTCGGATACTGCCATGTGCTGCCCGGAAGATTCTGCTGCTCGGTCTCCCCGGTCAAATCTTCCTGATTGACGATCGCGACCTCACAAGGCGTCGACAAAAGAAAAGCCAACGGATCGCCATCAAATCCCGACTCTGCGAGCATCTTGTGCAGCCGCCGGATCTCTTCATAACGCGACGCAAGCTGCGCGTGGTACTCATTCTCATCGAGGATCCCCGCCGCCCGCCGAGCCTCGACATCGCGCGCCGCCGCAAATCCGGCGAGCGTCGGCAGATCGTGCGTCGTGGTGGAAGCCGCCGCCTGCGCCGGATATTCCGTCCGGCCGCGAAACGAGCCGTCGGCGTGGCGCTCAAACCACAGCACGCGATAACTCAGCACACCCGCTTCGGAAAGCGCCCGCCGGACCTCGCCCGTCACCGTGCCCAGATCCTCGCCGATGACGATGAATTTCTCGCGCACGCTCTCGAGCGCCAGCACGCCCAGCAGGTCTTCATGGGAATCGCGCACATACGCGCCGCCGCTCGCCGGCAGGCCGTCCGGGATCCACCACAGCCGGAAGAAGCGCATGACGTGATCGATTCGCAGCGCCCCGCCGTGCCGCGCCGTGTTGCGGATCAGCCGCGCGAACATCTCATATCCGTTGGCGCGATGCGCCTCGCGATTGGGAGGCGGAAACGCCCAGTCCTGCCCGTCCGGCGAAAAATCGTCCGGCGGCGCGCCCACGCGGCAGCCCGAGCTATACAGCCCGCGATTCATCCACAGGTCCGCGCCGAAGCGATCCGTCGCCAGCGCCAGGTCATGATACAGGCCGATCCGCATGCCTTGCGCGATCGCGTGCGCCTGCACCTCCGCCAGTTGCCGGTCGATCTGCCACTGCAAAAACTTGTAGAACAGAACATCGCGCGAATGTTCGCGCGCGAATTCGGCCACGGCAGCCGACGTTGGATCGCGATATGGCTCTGGCCACTCCGTCCACAACCACACGTTCGCATCGCGGCGATGCATCTCTTCGTCGAGCGCGCAAAACACCGCGAAATCGTGCAAAAGGGCCCCTTCTGACGCTAAAAACGCATCAAAATCGGGGGATCCCGCAAATCGCCGGAAAACCTCGCGCATCGCCGCGAGTTTCAACTTCGCGACGCGCTCGTATTCGACAAACTCGCTCGCCCGCAGTTCCTCGACTCCCGCCGCTGAACCTCCGGCCTTCTCCACATCGAGATAAATAAAATTCCGGTAGAACGAACACTGCGGCAAATACGGGCTGATGTTATACGGCTGCCGGTTCGCCAGCGCATGCAGCGGATTCAACGCGATGAACGCGACGCCCGCGGGCGCCAGCGCGTCGATCATCTCGCGCAGATCGGTGAAATCGCCGCAGCCCCAGTT
>JAIQFJ010000383.1 GCA_020073325.1 Terriglobia bacterium
ATCGTCTCGATCATGTGGACCGGGATACGAATCGTCCGCGCCTGATCCGCGATCGCGCGCGTGATGGCCTGCCGTACCCACCACGTCGCGTAGGTCGAAAATTTGTAGCCGCGCAGGTAGTCGAATTTATCGACCGCTTTCATCAATCCGATGTTGCCTTCCTGAATCAGATCCAGGAATTGCAGGCCGCGGTTGGTATAGCGTTTCGCGATCGACACCACCAGCCGAAGATTCGCTTCGATCAACTGCTTCTTGGCGATTTCCGCTTCGAGTTCGCCGCGTTCGACAATCTGCAGCGTGCGCCGTAGCTCGGTGGCGCTGGCACCGGATTCTTCTTCGAGCTGCGCGATGCGCTGGCTGTGCTGGCGCATCTCCTTGCGCATGGCGGCGGCGCCGCCGTGCCCGCCGTTCATCGGCGTTTCGATTTTGCGCTGGATGCGCGCGATCTCGCGCTCGATCGGCTTCAGATCGTCGACCGCGCGGCGCAGGCGGCCGGCCAGCGCGCGGCGCGTGGACGAGCTGAAATGGATCCGGCGAATCTGGCGCGAAACGGCGACCATCGCGCGCGCCAGGCTCCAGCGCAGCGTGCGATGCATCTTCGGCTTCATGCCGCGCGAAATGGCTTGCAGTTTCTGCCGGAACTGCTGCGCCTTTTTGTAGTGCTTTTCGATCTCCGTGATGGCTTCCAGCAGTTCGTTGGTCTGGTCGGCGATGTTTTCATCGGTCACCACCAGGTCCGGCATAATCAGAATTTCACGCACCACCAGCGGATCGCGGCGCACTTGTTCGGCCAGCGCAAGAATTTCGCGGATCACCAGCGGCGACCGCGAAAGCGCTTTGCGCACCGCGTACTGGCCGCGTTCAATGCGCTTGGCCAGCTCGATTTCGCCCTCGCGCGTCAGCAGCGGGACGGTGCCCATCTCGCGCAGATACATGCGGACGGGATCGTTGGTTTTATCGCTGAAATCCTGTGCGAGATCGAGGTCGAGCGGCTCCTCGCCCTCTTCGATTTTCTTGTCGAACTCGAGCTTGGGCTCTTCGAGAATCTCGACGCCAGCCGTGTCCAACTCCGTGAGCAGATCGTCGAGTTCCCGGCCGCCGGGGTATTCTTCGGTCAGGAGATCGTTGACTTCGTCGTAGAGGACGTAGCCTTTTTCTTTCCCAGTGTCCATGAGTTGCTTCAGACGGCCGAATTTTTCTTCAAGTGCCACGATACCCCAGTGGACCCTCGTGCTCCGAATCCCCTTCTGAGCGCCTCGCGTCCGGTTACATTGAGTGTACAACAGCGCCCAAGGCGCTCAATCGACTCCGGCCGCGTTCATTTCCTTCCGCAAGCGCTCCAATTCTGCGATAATACCCAGCGCCTCTTTGATCCGGCCCTCGCGTTCCGCCGCTTTCACTTTAGCGCGCAAATCGTCGACCTGCCTCTTCCTGTGATCCGCTTCCAGACGCCGCAGGCAGGCTTGCGCCTGTTCGCGTGCAACTGCGTCCTCAATCATCTCATCGGCAGAGGCGATGTCATGCAATAGGCCCTGCGCCGAAGGGCTCAACCGGGCCTCGATGGATGAAAAAGTTACGGGCGCTCCGGATTCCTGCTGATGGCGCATCGCATCGAAGATCTCGCGCGTGGCGAATCCCTCCGTGTTCAGCACGGGGAGCACCTGGGCGCGCACTTCGTCGCTGGCCAGAAGCGATTGCAGCAGCAGATTTTCGATGCCGGGGATCGCCGGCCTCGCAGGAGCCTTCGGCGCGGGAGTGCGGCGCTCCGCGGCGGCTCGCTTGAATTGATCGAGCACCAGGCCGGGGTCGACGCCGATATATCCGGCCAGGTCGTTCGCGATCGCCGCGCGTTCGAGTTTATCGGAAATTTTCTGTACCGACGGCAGCAGAAACTTGAAAGCGTCCATGCGGCCGTCCGACGTTTTCATGTCGAAGCGTACACGAGCGCGGTCGGCCAGCCAGTGAAAATAGCCGCTGGCCGAGTCGAGTTTCGCGCGATACGCTTCCGGTCCGTTCTGCTTGACGTACTCATCGGGGTCGAGACCGCCGTCGAGCGAGAGCACGCGCACGTGCATCCCTTCGTCGAGGAAAAGCTGGATCGCTTTTTCGGCCGCATTCGCCCCCGCGTTATCGGGATCGAAATTGACGATGACCGTCCCGGCCTTCACGTTGGCGTCGGCGGTGAGCCGCTGGATGACGCGCACCTGCGGATTCGTGAGCGACGTGCCGCAGCTCGCGACCACTTCCTTGATACCTGCGGCGTAGACTCCGATCACGTCCATGTATCCTTCGACCAGAACCGCCCGGCTCGCGCGTCGCATGGTGTCTCGCGCGCGATGCAGGTTGTAGAGTACTGATGTTTTTCGATAGACCGGCGTTTCAGGCGAGTTGAGATACTTCGGCTGATCTTCGTCGCGCATCGCGCGACCGCCGAACGCGATCACCTTGCCCGACTCGTTGTGAATGGGGAACATGAGGCGCCCGCGAAAAGAGTCGTACAGGCTTCCATCGTCGCGCCTACGCACTAAACCTGAGGCGTCAAGCTGCTCCGGCGTGAAGTGCTCCTGTGCCAGACGGCGAGTCAGCGACTGACCGCCGGAGTCGGAATAGCCGAGCATGAAGTGATCGGCCAGGTCGGGCGAGACGCCGCGCTTGGCCAGATAAGCGCGCGCTTCGGCGCCTTGGGGTCCGCGCAGGTTCGATTGAAAAAGCTGCGCGGCGATTTCGTGCATTTCGAGCAGCGCGGTGCGGAGCTTCGATTCGGGATCGCCATACTCGTTGCGCTTGGGCATCGCGATGCCGTTGCGTTCGGCGAGCTGCTTCAGGGCCTCGGGAAAAGTAAGGCCGTCGATTTCCATGACGAACTTCAGCGCGTCGCCGCCGACGCCGCATCCGAAGCACTTGTAGAACTGGCGCGTTTGATTGACGGAGAAGCTCGGCGTTTTTTCCTGATGAAAGGGTCACAGGCCGACGTAGCGCCCGGTGGCTCCCACGCGCTTCAGGCGGACGTAGTCGCCGATCACCTTGACGATGTCGATGGAGGACTTCAGGTGTTCGACGAAAGAATCCATACAGCTTTTATTCAACCTAGCGCTTCAGTGCGAGGGTAACACCGTCGCCGATGGAAAGCATGGAGAGGGTGATGCGCGAATCGGAGTGGAGTTTTTTATTGAATGCGCGAATGGCGACCGTGTCGGCGTCGTTGTCGTTGGGATCGGCGACGCGGCCGGACCAGAGAACGTTATCGATCATGATGAGTCCGCCGGGCCGCAGAAGTTCGAGCGCGCATTCGTAGTAGCCCTCGTAATTGGTCTTGTCGGCGTCGATGAACGCGAAGTCGAAAGTGTGGCCGCGGCCGTCGGAAAGAAGCTGGTGCAGAGTCTCGAGCGCGGGGCGGATGCGGAGATCGATCATGTGATCGACACCGGCTTCCTTCCAGTAGCGGCGCGCGACGGCGGTGTATTCCTCGCTGACATCGCACGCGACGATCTGGCCATCGGCGGGGAGCGCGAGCGCGACGGCGAGCGAACTGTAGCCGGTGAAGACGCCGACCTCGAGCGTGCGTTGCGCGCCCATGAGCTGCATGAGCAGCGCCATGAACTGTCCCTGATCGGGACTGATCTGCATGGTGGCGCGCGGATGCGACGCGGTTTCCTCGCGGAGCCGGCGAAGCACCGCGGGCTCGCGCACGGAGACGGAGGAGAGGTAATCGTGAATTTCCTGGGGGAACAGAAGTCGTCCTGCCATGTTCTAAAATTGTGCCACGCGGAAATGAAACATTTGCGTGATAAAATGATTTGGTGGTTCCGGTGGAGGAGTTTAAAGAACAGACGCTTCGCAAGATGCGGGACGTCCGTTGTCCGGACCACCAGCAGCCGCCGCGGCTGCGATTCCACGGGTCGACACTGCGGGACATCACGATTCAGATGAGCGCGTGCTGCAAGAAGTGCGCGGAGCTGGCGAATCGGCGGATCGCGGAACGCTAAACTTCGCATTCTTTGCGTGAGAACTTTGCGCCTTTGCGTGAACTAAGACTTTGTGGAGGAGAACGCAGTCGCCCACGCGGTTGTCGACGCGGCGTATCACATACACGTCGAGTTGGGCCCCGGCCTGCTTGAAAGCGTCTACCTGGCTGTGCTTGCGAAGGATCTCGAACGTCGCGGGCTGAGGGTTCGCTGCCAGCAAGGGATTCCGATCGAGTACGGCGGGCTGGAGTTCGACACCGGATTTCGGGCGGATCTGATAGTGGAGGGGGTTGTGATCGTCGAGGTGAAGGCGGTGGAGTGCCTGGCTCCGGTGCATAAGGCTCAGGTGTTGACCTATCTGCGGTTGGCGAGGCTGAAGCTGGGACTGCTGATTAACTTCAATGTGGTGAGAATCAAAGACGGGATTACGAGGATTGTGAACGGGTTGTAGCGATGGGTTCACGCAAAGACGCTAAGATCTCTCGCAAAGAGCGCAAAGATTGTGGGCCGTGGCGGAGAATTCTTGCGACTGTGCGAATTCCCGGGCGGCTACCGACATCTTTTGACGGAGCGGATCGTCCGTGAGCAGTTTTGCGATCGCGGGACGCAGGCCTGATCGATCGACCACGGCTCCGAATTCGGGACGCATCACGCTTCTGGCGCCCGCCGTGTCGAGGCAAACTGCGGGGAGTCCTGCCGCGAGGGCTTCGAGGAGCGTGAGGCCGTAGCTTTCATGACGGCTGGGGAAAATGTACAGATCGGCGAGCGCGAAGAAAGCTCGTTTGCGATCGCCCGTGACGTGACCGGGGAAAATTACGCGCGTGTTGCGCAGGCGCGAGGCGAGCCGCTGCAGCTTCGCCAGGAATTTTTCGCCTTGCATGAACGCGGGCGCGCCGCAGATGAAGAGCCATAAGTGCGGATCCCAGTCGAGCAGCGCTTCGAGCAGCAGATCCTGGCCTTTTTCGGGAGAGATGCGGCTCAGCGTCAGCAAAACGCGATCGCCCGGCTGGACGCCGTATTCGGCTCGCAGCGAATCCGGCGAAACAGGCTTAAACCGATTCCACGATCCCCACGGGAGCACGTGAATCTTCGACGCGCAATCGGGGTAGCAGCGCAAGAGCACCTCGCGCATTCCATCCGATGGAACGATCAACGCGCGCGAATGGCGAACGCTGGCTTCCTGCTTTTCCCAGATCAGTCGCATGATCGGCGGCATCAGGGAACGAAGACGTTTCTCCCAGCGGACCGTCGTTTCGGGAGCGATCCAGCCGCGCAGATAAATCTCAGCCACATAAGCGACCACGTCAACGTGATAGATGGTCGCGATGCGAAAGCCGCGCGCAGCGAGTTTTTCGAAGTCGGGTCCTTCCGAGACGTCGTTGCAGAGGACCGGCGTGGTCGCGGGATCGTAGCGCAGAATTTCTTCCGTGGCGTCGTGTTCGAACTCGCGGCAGAATTGCGCGTATTGGCGTTCGCTGAAACGGACCAGGTCGCGGCCCGCGATTTTCGGAACGATCGTGCGGAAATCGACGCCGGTGCGCGTCCATTCGGCGACGAGATGATCGAAAACCGCGGCGCCTCCCCCCAGCGGAACCGATTCGCGCGCGGGGCCGCCGTGTGCGGCGACGTAGAGGATCACGCGGGCGAATACTCGATCACAAGCGCGGTGATATCGTCGCGAACCACGCCGCCTTCGGTGAAACGGTCGAGCGCGGAGAGCAGCGCCGCGTGCAATCCGGCGGCGTCGAGCGCTGCGTTTTCGCGAAGAGCGACGCGCAGGCGCTCGGTATCGAAAAACGCGCCTTCGGCATTTTCAGCTTCGGTGAGACCGTCGCTGTAGATGACGACTTTATCGCCGCGCGCCAGTTGCGCTTCCACGGTTTGAAAAGGCGCGCCCTCGAGCATCCCGACCGGCATGCCCGACGTGTGCAATTTGCGAAGACGGCCGTCGGCGCTGACCAGGAACGGCGCGGGATGGCCGGCGTTGACGTATTTCAGCACGCCGTTGGATGTGAGCATCGCGCAAAACATCGTCGCGTATTTTTCGCCGTGCGTGCGCTCCAGCAGAAAATCGTTGAGGCGATGAAGAATCGATTCGATGTCGCCGGCGGCCATCAGGAAGGTGCCTTGCAGAAGGCTCGCGAGCAGAGCTGAGCTGACGCCTTTACCCGACACATCGGCCACCACCGCGCCCCACAGATCGGGGGAAATCTGGCGCACGTCGAAATAATCGCCCCCAACTTGAGTGGAGGGCACGCTCGACCCGGCGGCTCGGAACCAGCCGGTGGAAGGCAGCGCCGCGGGCAGCAAGCCTTGCTGAATTTCGCGCGCGATTTTCAACTCGTCTTCGATGCGCAGCTTGGCGCGCTCCTCTTCGAGCAGGCGCGCATTTTCGAGG
>JAIQFJ010000384.1 GCA_020073325.1 Terriglobia bacterium
TGTCAATTTCTTGCGCCACCGGCTCCAGGTTCGCCAGCAGGTTGCGATGCGTGATGACGACACCCTTCGGCTCGGCGGTCGTGCCCGACGTGAATACGATTTCGGCGACATCGTCGAGATCCAATTCGGCCGGGGCGGCCGCCGCCGCGGAGCTTTGTTCTACTTCCGCCAACCGCCACGCTCCATCTATCGCCCCGACGCGATCGCCAATCAGCGCGACCTTCGTCCGCGCCTTCGCCGCGATTCGATCTACCAGATTCCGCGAGGATTGCGGATCGACGGGCACCGCCACCACACCTTCGAGCAGGCATCCCCAAAGCGCCGCCACCCACCCCGGCCGGCTTTCGGACCAGATCAGCACGGCATCGCCCTTGCCGATCCCCGCGTCGCGCAGCCGGCCGCGCACCGCGTTTGCCATCGCCGCCACCTGGCGATAACTGTACGTTCGTCCGCGATAGCCGTCGTCCCAGACGATGAATTCGGCATCCAGGGCGGCGGTGCGTTCCAGATATTGAACGAGTTTGCTGCCCGTATCGTCCTCTCTTTCAGTGTCACCTTTTTGCATGTGAGGCGTATTAAATCTGATGAACGACTTGCGCTACTCCCTTCGCCTGCTCTCGAAAAGCCCCGGGTTCACCTTGACGGCCATCGTCACGCTCGCGCTCGGAATCGGGGTCAACAGCGGAATTTTTTCGATAATCGACGCCGTGATGCTGCGCCCGCTGCCTTACACCGACCCCGGCCGTCTGGTCTCAATTTGGGAATCCTATACTCAGATGCCGTCGGTCATGAAGAGCTCGGGAGCGGGCAGGCGTCCCGGGCGCACCACCGTGTCGCCGGCGAATCTGGTCGATTACCAGGCCGGCGCCAAGGCGTTCGCCGGAATCGCCGGACACGATTTCGCCGCGATGAATCTCACCGGCGCGGGATCGCCGGAGCGAATCTGGGGCGAACGCATCACGTCGAACTATTTCGACGTCCTCGGTGTCCAACCGCAGCTCGGCCGCGGCCTTCTTGCCGAAGAAGATCGCCCGGGCGCGCCGAACGTCGCCGTCATCAGCCATGAGCTGTGGGAGCGCCGCTTCGGGCTCGATCCGAACCTGATCGGCAATTCCATCCAACTCGACGGCGTGAAGTACCGCGTGGTCGGCATCATGGCTCCCGGATTCCAGTCGCCCGCGCAGTTTGGATTTTCCGATCACCTTCAATTCTTCGTTCCCGCCGCCTATCCCGCGGATCTGCTGGCGAGCCACGGCGATCACGAGATCAACGTCGTCGCGCGACTCGCTCCAGGAGCGACCATCCCCCAGGCGCAAGCGGAACTCGACGCCATTTCCAAGCGCCTCGCCGAGCAGTTTCCGAAATCGAACACGGGGATCAAGACGGCCATGGCGCCGCTCGCCGACGATATCGCGCGTGGCGTTCGAACTTCGCTGCTGGTGCTGCTGGGCGCGGTCGGGCTGATTCTTCTGATCGCCTGCGCGAATCTGGCGAATCTTCTGATGGTCCGTGCGGCCGGCCGCCAACGCGAAATTTCCATCCGCATGGCCCTGGGCGCCAGCCGTGCGCGGATCATCGTCGAATTGATGATCCAGAGCCTGGTGCTTTCCGCCTTCGGCTGCGCCGCGGGACTCGCGCTCGGCAACTGGACGCGGCAGCTTCTGGTGCGCCTGGCGCCGTCCGGCATTCCTCGCCTGGATTCCGCCGGAATCGATTCGCGAGTGCTGCTGTTCACCCTCGCGCTCTCGTGCCTCACGGGAATTCTCTTCGGACTCTTCCCGGCGCTTCAAGTTTCGACAGCGCGGCCTGTCGAGTCGCTGAAATCGAACGAGCGATCCGTCGCCGGCGGAGCCATCCTGCGGTGGCGCAGCATCCTGATGTCGGCTGAGATCGCTCTTTCGATGATGCTGCTGATCGGCGCGGGCCTTCTGCTGCGAAGTTTCGTCGCGCTGAACGCGGTCGATCTGGGATTCGCCACCGAGCACGTGCTGGCGATGAACGTCAACCTGCCCGATGCGCATTACAAAACTCCGGAGCAGCGCGCCGCCTTCTTCGACGATCTGACCGATCGCGTGACCGCGCTGCCCGGAGTGATCGCCGCCGGCGTCAGCAATCGCATGCCGCTGCGCGGTGGCTGGAGCGGCAGTTTTCAAATTGAAGGACTCAATGACGACTCTGACGCCGACCTGCAAGCGGTCAGTCCCGGATATTTCCAGACGCTGGGCCTTTCTTTGACGCGCGGGCGCCTGCTTACTCCTGCGGATCGCAACGGCGCGCCTCTGGTCGCCATCGTCAATGCGGCCTTTGTCCGCTCTTTGCTGAACGGCCAGGACCCGCTCGGCCGCCGTGCGCGCCGGCACAAGGACGCTCCCTGGTTCACCATTGTCGGCGTGGTCAGCGATTTGCGCCGCGACGGAAAAGCCGGCGCCGTGAATCCCGAAATCTATTTTCCCGCCGCGCAGACCAATCTGTACCCGGTCCGGTTGGCCGACTTTGCGTTTCGCGCCTCGGGCGATCCGAAAGCGCTGATCGTCGCGGTCGAGCAGCAGATCTGGGCCATCGATCGCGATCAGCCGGTGACCAGCGTCAAGACGCTCGACCAGGTCATCTCGGATTCGGCCGCTGAGCGCCGCTTCCAGACGATCCTGCTCGCGCTCTTCGCGGCGCTCGCGCTCGGACTGGCACTGGTCGGCGTTTATGGCGTGATCGCCTACTCGGTTTCGCAGCGCACGGGCGAAATCGGGCTCCGTATCGCACTGGGCGCGGCTCGCGGCGATATTTTGCGCCTGGTGATCGGCCATGCAATGCTGCGCGTCGCCGCCGGAATCGCGGCGGGCGTGCTCGGCGCTTATGGCCTCTCGCGATCTCTTGCCACCATGTTGTTCGCGATCAAGCCGACCGATCCGCCGACCTACGTCGCAGTCGCGGCGCTGCTCTCGCTCATCGCGCTCGCCGCATGCTATGTTCCGGCCCGCCGCGCAACAAAAGTCGATCCAATGGTCGCCCTGCGCTACGAATGAGCTGTGGGGCCGGCAGCCTTGCCGGCAAGCCGGTCGCCCGACCGGCTGGTCTTCGCCTTCTCGGTCAAACAACCGCGAGACCATTAAGAAAATAGCTTTGCCAGAAACTCGTTGTCGTCGAGGATCGCCTTATACCCTGGACGCTGCGTGATCTGGTCAAACCGCCTCTTGAAGTTTTCAGCATCCGCCGCCTTCGCCTTACGCAGCACGTCGAGTGCGGCCTGCTTGTCGCCCGCGAGATAACTCAGCAGCCCGACCGTCATCTGGGCCTGCCCATTCTGCGGCATGTAGTGCGCGACTTTCATCGCCGCGTCGCGAGCCCCTTTCGGATCGTTCGACGTCAGCAGTTTTCCGACTTTCTCCTGATACAGCAGCCCCAGATTGATGTCGAGCAGCCGCCGCAGCTCCGGAAAAGGATTGGGCGCGTCGTCGACGTTGATGTAGATGTAGCGATCGTTATTGATATTTCGCCCGCCGCCCTTGCGCACCACCAGCATCGACGCCGACTGCTTTCCGCGCGAGTCTCCGCCCGCATCGTCGCCGGCCTTGAGCGCGGCCCACAATTTTTCCGCCAGTTCGCCCTGCGTCGCTTCGAACGCCTTGCCCATCGCCTCCGGGACTTGCGGACCCACCAGAATATTCCCCTGCGCCGTCCAGTTCTTCCCTTGCCGGTCGCCCGCCCAATTCGGCGCGTTGGGACCCGTGAATGCCGCGATGCCGCCTTTCGCGTCGACGATCGCCACCTGGCGCCCGTCCTTGCCCTCGAACGTGTCCTCATCGAGCAGCCGCTTCAAGACTTCCTTCGCCGACAGCCCCTGTTCCAACAGCTTGATCGCCTTCGGACCATAGCCGACATTGACGTTCGCCTGCGTCGCGACGGCGCCGACGCCTGCTTCGGCCCACGGCACCACGGAGCCCACGGAAAAATAGCGCGACGCCACCGCGACGCCCCAGTCTCCTGCGGCGGCATCGTAGGCCACGATCGAAAATGTCGACACATTTTCGGCTGCGAATGCGGCCGCAGCCGCAAGGAACAAGACACAAAGCTTCATGGAAACAGGGTATTACTTCTTCTGGCTTACTTCTTCAACCCGGGAATCCCGCCCAGCGTCGGAGCCAGCCGCACTGCCCGCAGGATCGCTCCGACCACCGCCTCCGCCGCCGCGACGCCCAACGCATCCACCGGCGCGCGCTTTTCGCCGAGCGACAACGCGACCACCAGATCGCCATCGTTCATCGTGTTCACCGGATCGATCGACCGCGCCATCCCCAGCGACGCAAGCTGCGCCAGCTTGTTGGCCTCCACCTTGGTCAGCGATGCATTGGTCGCCACGACCACCAGCGACGTATTCTCGCGCGCCGGAGCAGGCTGCACCGCGCGCAGCTTCATCAAGCGCGCGCCGTCGGCGAACTCCATGCCGTCCGGCGTCTTTCGCGCACCCGCGACGATTTTCCCGGTGGCCGGATCCTTCACGTCGCCCGCCGCATTCACGGCCGCCAGTGCCGATACTTTGAAGCCGCCGGGAAGATCCACCGTGTACGACCCGATCCCCGACTTCATCGCGTTCTTCATGCCGAGCGCCTTGCCTACCGTCGCGCCCGTTCCCGCGCCCACCGCGCCTTCCTCGACGGCCGCATCGGTTGCCGCCGCCGCCGCCGCTTCGCCCATCTCCCGCGAGGGACGAATCGCCGGCTTGCCGACCGCAAAATCGAACAGGATCGCGCCCACGACCAGCGGAACTTTCACGGGACCGAACTTGAATCCCACGCCTTTGTGTTCCAAAAAACGGCGCGCGCCGCTTGCCGCCTCGAGTCCGAACACGCTGCGCCCGGCGAGACACACGCCGTGGATCCGGTCGGTCACGTTCATCGGACTGAGCAGGTCCCATTCCTGGGTCCCCGTCGCGCCGCCGCGAATATCGCCGCCCGCTACCGCACCCTGTTCGCACAGGATTACGGTGCACCCGGTCAATCCGTCATAATCGGAGGCGTGGCCCACTGCGATGCCGGGGATGTCGGTGAGGCCCTTCATGATAGCCACATGTTAGCATCGACATTAATGTCGGGGGACTCCCAAAATTGTTCGATTTCCTAAAGCGGCCCATCGAGTCGTTCCAGGATTTCATTGTCCTGAGCCTCCGCGCGATGGGAAATATTTTTCGCAGCCCCCACTACGTCGACGACATTCTCATTCAGATGGACTCGATCGGCTTCGGCTCGCTGCCCATCGTCACGCTGATCGGAATTTTCAGCGGCCTGATCATGGGAGCGCAGATGGCCCGCGCTCTCTCGAACTACGGTGCGCAGGGGCAGATCGGACCCATCGTTTCGCTCACGCTGATCCGCGAACTGGGACCCGTGCTGGTCGCGCTGCTGGTGGCAGGGCGCAACGCCAGCGGCATCGCCAGCGAACTCGGATCGATGAAAGTCACCGAACAGATCGACGCGATGCGCGCCCTGGGGACCGATCCTGTACAGAAACTGGTCACGCCGCGCCTGATCGCAACCGCCTTCACGCTGCCGATGCTGACCATCATTGCCGATTACCTCGGCCTGTGGGGCGGCTACGTCATCGCCCGGTTCAAATTCGACATCCGTTTCGCGCAATACTGGACGCCCGCATGGAAGATCCTGGAATATAACGACGTCGTTCAGGGCTTGGTGAAGCCCTTCATCTTCGCGATGATCATCGCGCTAGTGGGATGTTTCTACGGAATGCGCACCAGCGGCGGAACCGAAGGCGTCGGCCGCGCCACCACCAAGGCTGTGGTCGTTTCGTCCATCTGGATCTTCGTGACCACGTTTTTCATCGGACAGATTTTCATCAATCTTTGAAAATGGCCCGGCTTTGAAAATGCCCGACGACTCCCCGGTTCTCGAATTCGAAGATGTCAGCGTCAGCTTTGGCGACACCAAGGCGCTCGATCGCGTCTCGTTCCAGCTCGGCGCGGGAGAAACGCGCATCGTTTATGGCGTCGCCGGAAGCGGCAAGACCACGCTGCTGAAAGTCGCGCTGGGGCTGGTCACCGCCGACAGCGGAACTGTCCGCGTCTTCGGCCGGGACGTCACACGTCTGCCCGAAATCGAATGGTTCGACCTGCGCGCCAAAATGGGCATTCTGTTCCAGGAAGGCGGCCTTTTCGATTCCATGACCATCGCCGACAATGTCGCCTATCCGTTGAGGAACCAGCGCGCGATGCATCGCCCTCAGAACGGCCGTGTGGACCAAAAGGTGCGCGAAACGTTACGTTTCGTCGAACTGGAGCAGACCCTCGACAAATTCCCCAGCGAGCTTTCCGGAGGCATGCGCCGCCGCGTCGGCATCGCCCGCGC
>JAIQFJ010000385.1 GCA_020073325.1 Terriglobia bacterium
GCGGGAGATTGTAATGGGCGAGCACAGCCCTGGCCGCCTCCTCAAGATGCAGGAGTCGGAGATCCTGCAACGCGTCACCGAACTGGCGGTGCGTCAACCCAAAGTGTTCCAGATCGTCGAGTCGACGAACCTGCGCCAGCTGAACCGACTTCACAAAAGCGACGGATTAAGCGATTTGAAAGCTGCCTATCGAGCGCCGAGATTCATATGAGCACGAAAACCAAGCGTCCTACGGATCAGCACAAGTCGGCGATGGACAGGCTGCTGCAGATCCGCCCGAGGTTCATGCGATCCGTTCATCTGGAACGCGACATGAGCGACGCGTCGTCTTCTCAGGGCTACATTCTCACGCCCGTGGCCCACAATGCTATTACGCGAATCTGCGGAAGCTTCTATAGCAATTCGACACAACGTGCATTCCGAATCGCAGGGGACTACGGGTCGGGCAAGAGCGCGTTCGGCCTCGCGCTGGCCCGGGTTGCCGCTGGCTATGCGAACGCGTTGCCCAGGGAGCTTCGCACTTTTTGCGGGCGCAATCGCATGCGTCCCCACCTCGCAACCGGAGATCACGAGCCCTTAGCTGTAACCGTTCTGCGCGCCCTGGGCGTTCGAGTGCCCCACTGGTCAAGGCCTTCAACGAACGAAGTGCTGGCGAAGACGACCAAGGCACTTGACGCAGCTCGGAGCAAGGGTTTCAAGGGCGTGTTGTTGGTACTGGATGAACTGGGCAAGAATCTGGAATTTGCAGCCCAGAACCCGGAAGCCGACGATATTTTCCTCTTGCAGCGTTTGGCTGAAGAAGCCGCGCGGAGCAATGCATCTCCGTTGGTGATTGTCGTGATGCTCCATCAAGGCGTCGCGGCGTATGCGTCGGGACTGGATAGCACGGCTCGCCGCGAATGGGACAAGGTTGCGGGGCGGTTCGAAGAAATCGTGTACGCGCAACCATTGGAGCAGCTCGTGCCGCTGGTTTCTGCCACGTTAAACGTTCGGCAGGAAGCACTTCCCAGAGGAACTTCGGATGACGCCAGGAAGGCGATGCTGGCCGCGATTCGAGCCGGCGTGTATGGTTCCGCGGCAGCCTCCAGCCTGGGTCAGTTCGGGCCGAAGATTTTCCCATTTCATCCTACGGTCCTTCCTGTACTCGTGCGGTCGATGCGCAAGTTCGGCCAGAATGAGCGCTCGCTATTCAGCTTCATGTCGGCATTTGAGCCGATGGGACTGCAGCAGCACATCCAGGCCTCCGGATCAAAACTGGAACCCTACCGCATCCACCACCTGTTTGAATATGTGCGGCAGAATCTGTTGCCCGCGATAACTGTGAGCAACTCCCATATTCATTGGAGTTTTGTCGATTCGTTATTGTCGGGAACCCCGCTCAGCAGTCAGGAGGAAGAGAACGTCTTCAAGACAGTGGCTCTGCTGACGCTTCTGGATAGCCCTGACCTTCCGGCATCCGCTGAGTTCATACATCTCGCTTTGGATGATGGCGGCAATCACCGCGCGGTCACCAAGGCCATATCCGACATGAAGAGTCGGGGGTTCCTCTATGAAAGGGGTTCAACCAAAGCGCTCTGTCTGTGGCCTCATACCTCGGTCAATCTTGACGAAGCGTTCGCTCGCGGAGAGCTCGCGACACGAACCAGCGGCGATAGCATCGACCTGCTGTGCAAGCAGCTACCCCCTGAGCAAATTGTTCCTCGGGGCCATTACTTTCGCTCCGGCACACTCCGCTATGGTGAAGTCCAATTTGTACCAGCGACCGCGCTGGCACACCTAATCGACCACCAACCGGTGCTTAACGGAAAAGGTGCGGACGTTTATTTGCGGGTGATCTTACCTGCCAGCCAGTCGCAGCTGCGCGATGCGGCGAAGCTTCTGCGGGAACGTCGGCAGGATCTTACGGAAGGCCTATTTATAGCCATCGCCCAGCCGCCTACGAACAGTCTGGCAGCGCTTTCCGACCTGGTGACGTGGCAATGGGTGCAAGCAAATACGCCGGCTCTGGCGGGAGATCGCCACGCGCGCGAAGAGGTGACTCGACAGGTAGCCCGCGCCGAGCGTTATTTTCGTGAGCGTCTGGCGGGAATGGACAACCTTGAGCTTCCCGTGGGTGAAGCGATGACTTGGTGTTCCGCAACAGGTGAAAGGCAACTCAGGCCGGGTCGCGAGCTCCTTCAATTTTTAAGCGAGCAGTGCGATCATATTTACCGAGAGGCTCCTCATGTCCTCAACGAACTGATCAATCGTCGCTATCCGAGCAGCGCCGCAGTAGCCGCACGTACGAAGCTTGCTGAGGCGATGGCTGCGGCTCCGGACAAGCCCCGCCTCGACATGGACGATTCGAAACGTCCGCCGGAAATGGCCTTATACCTGTCCGTTCTTAGAAAAGGTGGATTCCACTCCGAGAAGAACGGCAGCTGGTCATTTGTGTTGCCGACACCGCAAGAGGACGCATGCAACCTCCTGCCAGCAATGCACCGCGTCACGAAACTCCTTCAGAGACCGGGGATGGACGTGATGGTCCCGGTGACCGACATCTTTGAAGGCCTGTCCCAGGTTCCCTACGGCATCCGCGAGGGATTGCAGCCTTTCATCCTTGCTATCTATCTCGCTACCCATCATCAGCGCGTCGCGCTGTATGAGGACGGTACGTTTCTGCCGGAGGTGCGCGGAGAAGTGTTCCTGCGCCTGATGAAGGAACCTCAAGCCTTCCACGTGCAGTATTGCGAAATCGATGGCGTTCGAGCCGACGTTTTCAGCAAGCTGCTGCGGCTCCTGCAAATCGACCCCCGGGACGCCGCGCGGACCGACCTCATCGATCTCGTACGGCCGCTCTCGATTTTCATCAGCCGGGAAGTGCCGGATTACTCCCGAAAGACAAACACGCTTTCGTCCATGGCAGTAACCTTGCGACGTGCGCTGCTCGACGCGCGGGACCCTGTGAAGCTCGTTTTCACGATGCTTCCTGAGGCTTGTGGGTTGCCGCCGATTGGCACAGAAGGGATCAAAGATCCCGAAGAGTTAGCTTCACGCCTGCGGCGCGCGCTGCATGAAATCCGTATCGCGTACCCAACATTGATCCACCGGCTGGAGATGGCTATTTACGCTGCGTTCGACGTCGATAAAAATAACAAGAATGCGCGCAGCCTGATTTCAGGACGCGCCGCGCAGCTCGCCGTAGTCTTGACCGAACCCGTACTAAAGGCCTTTGTGATTCGCATTGCTGATACCGCGCTCGAGGACAGGGCGTGGGTGGAGTCGATTGCGAATCTTCTCACCCGGAAGTCATGTGAGCGCTGGTTGGACACCGATGAGACGGAGTTTCATCACCAGCTGGAAATCGCAGCTGGCCGTTTCAAACGCACTGAGCTGGCCCGCATCGGAACATCGAAGCGGCTGAACGGTCACGCCTGCCGCATTGCGTTGACAAAGAGCGACGGAAATGAAGTAGGAGACCTGATCAATTGGGAAGGGATGGACGAAAGTAAGATTAGTCCTGTCGAAGGTCAGATACAGAAGATCCTCACGCAGCACGGGAGGCATGGCATGGCTGCCGCGCTTCGCGCCATTTGGGCACAACTGGACGCAAACGATAGAATTAAGGAATCATAAAACAAATATGACAGAATTTGTTTCAACGTCCGATTGGCCCGAAGCTGGTTTGCGGGCCCGCCACATTTTGAGCCTTTCAGGGGGTAAGGACAGCGCCGCACTTGCCGTCCACATGCGTGATCGCGTGCCCAACATGGAATATATTTTTCACGATACGGCGAAGGAGCTGCCGGACACCTATGAATACCTCGAACGCCTGGAAGGCTATCTAGGGCGAAAGATAACCCGTACCACGTTCGGCACCACATTCGACAGCATCCTCCGGATGAAGGGAGGGATGTTGCCGTCAAATCATCGCCGCTGGTGCACGGAGATGATGAAGCTGAAGCCTTTCGAGAATTACATCGGGGACGACTTTTGCGTTAACTACGTGGGCATCCGCGCCGACGAAGACCGGGTGGGTTACATTAGCCACAAGCCCAATATCCGCGCAGTATTTCCTTTCCGTGAAGACGGGATTGACTATGCCGGCGTTCAACGTATTTTGGAGGAATCTGGACTTGGCATGCCTCCCTATACAGAATGGGGGCGCACGCGAAGCGGCTGCTTCTTCTGTTTCTATCAGCAGAAGATCGAATGGGTTCGCCTCAAACAGCGCTATCCCGATCTCTATGAGCAGGCCAAAGCATACGAAAAACCCAACAGCGTCAATGGCAACATCTTTTATTGGGCTGACGATGAACCGCTGACCGAATTAGAGCGACCCGAGCGGATGGCGCAGATCGAAGATAATTGGGCCAAGACGCAGGCCCGGATGTTGAAGCGTCAGAAAAACAAGACGCTTGCTGAAACCCTGGGTGGGCTCGAAGTTATCCAGCAAAATCAACAAGGCTGCTTGCTTTGTCACCGCTGAGACATTATGGCAGCCCGGACACATGGCGAAAAATGGATTCGATTGCTGCGGGCCTACGGTCCCGTAGCCGACAACGAAGCCATGCAGGGCGAGCAAGTGGACAAACTCGCCCACTATTACGGCATTCCTAAGCTCGCTTTCGATCATCCCGCTCGCAAACTGCTTCTCGACTGTTTTCCTCTAGACAGCGGCGCATTTCGCAACGTGGTACTAACTGGCACGGCCGGGGACGGTAAAACGTCACTGTGCTTCGAACTTGTTTCTCAACTCTCCGGCCATCCCGCCAAAGGTCTTAACGGGGTCGAGGAAGTTCGGGTGAATACAGGTGCCGGTTCCCGAACGGTGACTTTGATTTACGATGTCACTGCCTGGAGAAAACGAACAGACGGCCATATCATCAGCAGCGATGATGTAGCGCTGCTGGAGAGGATGGCCCGATCTTCCTTCGAAACAAGTGACGAGTTCTTCGTGTTAGCCGTCAACGACGGTCAGATGCATGAGCTGTTTCGGGCGCTGCCGCCGGATGCTCCGGAACTGGTTCGAAGGCTGGAAAGCAGTCTTATTGGCCTTCACGCGAGGAACGAAAGAGATAGCGGCGACCGGTTGCGGCTAGTCAATCTCAGCATGGTCCCAAGCGAGCGGATCATGGAGCTTTGCCTCGCCGCGGTGCTCGATCGTGCGGAATGGATATGTTTCGATGAGGAGAGTGACAATCCCCTCTTTGCGTCGTCGTTTTCCCTCGCAAGGAACTTTCGGACGCTCAATACCCCCGGAATACGCGAAAAGCTTACTACTCTTGCGCGGATCGCGGACGTAACCGGACACCATCTTCCGATTCGCGGCGTACTCTGTCTTTTATCGAATGCCTTGCTCGGTCATCCCGATGCGAAGGACCGGGTGTTGCGGCCCGGGTCCGAGGTGAACGCTATAGCTAAATCGGGAACTGCGCATAAGGGGGCTTTCCACCGCAATCTTTTCGGCGAAAATCTCACGCCCGCCATCCGCCGCAAACGGGAGATATATCGGTTTCTCGCCATGCTCCATATCGGTGAGGAGACGACGAATGACCTGGACGAACTCTTCGTCTTCGGTTCGAGGGATCAGGAGTTAAGAACCTCCTATGACGATTTGGTGGCCGCCGACCCCTTTTCGCAGCGCAACCCGGATTTCGACAATGTGCTCCGGCGGTACATTCGCGGCGATATGAACAGTGACGAAGAAACCAGGGGCTTTCTGAGAGAGCTTTCAACCGAGAGGCGGCGGGTGTTCGTTCAGGCGACACCCGCCCAATTCCGTACGTATTCCCTGTGGAAAACCTCGGTCTTCCACCATGCAAGGGAGTTTCTCGATGAGGTTGTGGCACCGGTTGAATCAGGAAGGTCTCCTGGGCGTTCTCACCTGCGTAAACTTGCGTCGGGCCTAAATCGAATCTGGACCGGCCTTCTTCTGGCCGATCATGCCAACGAGGTATACCTAACGACTGGCCTCGATCTGACCACCTCGGCGGTGAGCGACGTCTATTTGTCGCAGGTCGAACTTGATGCTGAGCCGCCGGGGCTTGAAATCGTGCGCCAAGATGTTGGCTGCGCCCCCGAAATTGTTGTCCGCTCAAATGGTAAGGAATTTCGCTTCACCCTAACACTGCCACGGTTCGAGTTCCTATGCCGCGTAGCCGATGGCGCGATGCCGTCGAGCTTCTCGCGTGAATCCTGCGCCGATTTCATGTCGCTAAAACAACGTTGCCTTCGCGATCTTCGTCTCCGCACCAGTTCGCGTTCGCTGCAATTAATCGAGGTGCACGGCGGCGGAACGATACAACGGTTTCCCATACATCTGGCGGAACAATGATCTCTTCAGAAAACACGGA
>JAIQFJ010000386.1 GCA_020073325.1 Terriglobia bacterium
GAAGGTCGATGTGCAGGTGGTCACCGGCCGCGGCGATCGCGGCGACACGCAGGTTCGCACCGCGCTCGAAGGTTTGAAAGTTCTCTCCGTCACTCCGCAGGCCGAGCTCAGCTCGCAGGGCGCGACCCTTCCGGTCGTGACGCTGCTCGCGAATCCGCACGAGTCCGACGTTCTCGCGCTCGCCGATTCAGGAGCGCGCGTCCGTCTCGCGCTGCGCAATCCTCTGGACCAGGAAACGCGCAGCCGCACCGCCATCGGACTCCCCGGCGTGATGCGCGCAACGGGCGGCACGGCGAAATCCGATCAGTAACGGAGGCGGATCATGCTGATTGTCTCCGTCGTCGCATTCTTCACCTTCGTTTTTCTGCTGGCGACCATCGCCGTCACCGTCGCGTGGATGGGATTCCTCAAGCGCAGCGCCGAACAATCCGAGGCCGCGCTCACCGAGGTGGAAATTCCCGACGAAGGCTCCGGGCTGTTTCGCAATGAACGCCTGAGCACGGTAAACTTCGTCGATTCGCTGCTCAACCGCTTCGACTTTTTCGAAATCATCCGCGCGCGTATCGCCCAAGCCGAACTCGATTGGTCGGTCGGCCGCGTCGTCGCGGCAATGCTGTTGTGCGGAACCGTCGCGCTGCTGGCGCTGCTGAAATTTGTCGCGCCCTGGGCCGCGATTCTCTGCGGACTCGCCGCCGCCTTCGCGCCCTACGCTTACATCCTGCGCAAGCGCAACAAGCGATTCCTGAAATTCCGCGAAAATTTCCCCGACGTGCTCGACTCGCTCGCCCGCGCGCTGCGCGCCGGCTATCCGCTCTCTGCGTCCATGGATATGATCGCGTCCGAGACGCTTCCGCCGGTCTCCGTCGAGATTCGCAAAACCGCGACCGAAGCGAACCTCGGCATGGGCTGGAATCGCGCGCTCGATAACCTCGGTGAACGCATGCCGTTGCTCGAAGTGCACCTGTTCACTTCCGCCGTGCAGCTCCACGCGCGCACCGGAGGCCGGCTGAGCGAAGTGCTCGGCGGGCTCGCCGAAAATATGCGGGAAGCGATCGCGCTGCAAGGCGAAGTTCGCTCCCTTGCCGCGCACGGAAAACTCACCGGAGCAATCCTGACCATCCTGCCGATCGGCATCGCCATCATGATGATGATCGTGAGCCCCGGCTACATGCAGGTGCTGTTCAATCATCCCTGGGGCAAGAATCTGATTACGGCCGCCGTGGTGTGCCTGGTGCTGGCGCACTTCGTGATCCGCAAACTGGTGGACATCAAAGTATGACGCCCGGCGAACTGCTGTTTGCATTTTTCTTCTTCATCCTCGCCGCGGTCAGCGCGGCCGGGTACGTTTTCGTGCTGCGCCCATCGCGCGCCGAAGGCGCAGAAATTCCCGCGCCGCTCGCGCACGATCGCGACCTGCCCACCGCGCAAGCCGCCATCGTCGATCTGTTCCGCCTGATCGGCGAAGCCGTGCCCGGAAGCATCGTCGAAGCCGGCGCCATTCGCCAGGACCTGATCGCCGCCGGATTCCGCTGGCCCTCCGCGGTTTCGATTTTCGTCGGCATCAAGTGTGCCAGCGCCGTGATGCTCGCGATGGCCGCGCTCTGGTCTGCTTTCACCTTCGGCACGTCGGCCAGCGCGTTCCTGCCTTGCGTTTGCGGACTCGGCTTCGGTTATCTTTTGCCCGACCGCGTGCTCGAAAAACTCGCACGACGCCGCGTCGAACGTCTGCGCCGCGGACTGCCCGCCGCGCTCGACCTGCTGGTGCTCGCCGTCGAAGCCGGCCAGGGACTCGACGCCGCCATCCTCGACACCAGCCGCGGATTGCGTGTTTCCTATCCCGACCTCGCCTCCGAATTCACGCAGCTTCAACTCGAACTCAAAGCCAACACCACGCGCGCCGAGGCCTTGCGCAATTTCGTCGAACGCAGCAAAGACATCGAGCTTCGCAAATTCGCGAATCTGCTGATCGACACCGACCGCTTCGGCACCAGCCTGGGCCCCGCGCTGAAATCTCACGCGCGTTATTTGCGAATCCGCTTCCGTCAGATGGCTCAGGAAAAAGCCCGCAAGGTCGGCGTGAAACTGATCTTCCCGGTCTTCTTCCTGATCTTCCCGTCGGTGATCCTGGTGACGCTCGGCCCCGCCGTGATCCTGATCTTCACCCAGATGAAGAACCTGCTGGCCCAGTAGTAGACAGGCTCTTACCCTCTATAAATCCAACCTGTGGGGCAGGTGGTCAGACCTGCAAGCCGGTTGTCAAACCGGTTGATGCTTTTCCCGGTCAAACACCGCACTACTCACGACAAATCCCCCGCCTCGACGACTTCACAAACGAAACCAGATGCGCGGTATGCTCCGTAGGAACCTCCGACTCAATCCGCCCCAGCGCATCCTCCAGCTTCAAATTCGATTTATAAAGAATCTTGTAAGCCGTCTTCAACGCCGCAACCTGCGAGCTCGTAAATCCCGCCCTCCGCAGCCCGACGATATTCAACCCCCGAGCCTTCACATCGAACTCCGAGCACAAAAAATACGGCGGGACGTCGAGATTCACACGCGTATTCCCGCCGATCATCGCCAGCCGTCCGATCTTCGAATGCTGATGAATCACCACGCCGCCTGAAATGAAGGCCTGATCCTCCACCTCGACATAACCCGCGACCAGCGCGCAGCTCGCGATCACCGTGCGGCTCCCGATCCTGCAGTTGTGCGCGATATGCCCGCTCGTCATGATGTAGTTCTCATCGCCGACGATCGTCTCCGACTCCGGCGCAGTCCCGCGCGAAATCGTGTAATGCTCGCGAATCTTGTTCCCGTTGCCGATCTTCAGATAACTCCGCTCGCCCGTAAATCCTTTGTCGAGCGGATCCGTCCCCAGCACCGTTCCCGCGGAAATTTCGTTGCGCTGGCCGAGCGTCGTCCACCGCTTGACGTACACGTAAGGCTCGAGCCGCGTATACGCTCCGATATCGACATTCGCCTCGACAATCGCAAACTCGCCGACGATCACCTGCGGCCCGATATTCGCATCGGGATGCACGCGCGCCGTCGGCGCAATCACCGCCGAGGGATCAATGGCCACTAGGCTCTCTCAAACAACCCAGCCGCACCCTGCCCGCCGCCGATGCACATCGTCACCACTCCATACCGAGCCTTGCGCCGAGCCATCTCATTCGCGATCGTCCCCACCATCCGCGACCCCGTCATCCCGAACGGATGCCCGATCGCAATCGACCCGCCGTTGACGTTCAGAATCTCCTGCGGGATCCCCAGCCGGTCGCGGCAATAGACCACCTGCACCGCGAACGCTTCGTTGAGTTCCCACAAATCGATGTCCGACATCTTCATGCCCTGCCGCTTGAGCAGTTTCGGAATCGCAAACACCGGCCCGATCCCCATCTCATCCGGCTCGCACCCGGCGACCGCGAATCCACGAAAGATCAGCTTATACGGAATCCCGAGCTTGTCGGCCCGCTCGCGCGACATCAGCAAAGTCGCCGACGCGCCATCGGAAAGCTGCGAGGAATTCCCCGCCGTGACACTCCCCTCGCCGCTGGTCTGATCGAAATGCGGCTTCAGCGCGAGCAGCCCTTCGAGCGTCGTATCCGGCCGGTTGCACTCATCACGATCGCAACACACTTCTTCCGTCCCGATCTTCTCGCCGGTCTTCTTGTCGAGAATCGCCTTGGTCACCTTCATCGGCGCGATCTCGCCCGCAAAAAAACCTTCCTGCTGCGCGCGATCCGTCCGCTTCTGGCTTTCGAGCGAATACTCGTCCTGCGCGAGCCGGCTGACCTTATATCTCTTGGCGACCACCTCCGCCGTATCGCCCATCACCATATAGATCCCGGGCATCTTTTCGGCGAGCTTGGGGTTCGGCTCGCGATTCCGCTGCGTCAGCGAAATGCTCTCCAACCCGCCGCCGATCGCTACATCCACGCCTTCATTGATAATTTCATGCGCCGCCACCGCGATCGCCTGCAGCCCCGACGAGCAGAACCGATTGATCGTGGTCCCCGCAACGGTCGTGGGCAGCCCCGCAAGCATGGCCGCGACACGCGCGACATTATCCCCCTGCGACCCATGCGGCTGCGCGCAGCCAAGAACGACGTCCTCAATCTCCGCCGGATCGAGCTGCGGCGTCTTCCTCAGGACATCCTGAATACAATGCGCGGCCATATCATCCGCGCGCGTCATATTAAACGACCCGCGGTAAGATTTCGCAAGTCCAGTCCGCGAGCTGGCAACCACAACGGCTTCTCTCATAGGTTTTCTAAGCGTCAGGATACCATCGCCCATCAACAGTCAAATTCAAAGAGCACTGTGGGGCCGGTCGTCAGACCGGCAAGCCGGTCGTCGACCGGCTGGTCTTGCTTTTCCGGCAATCGGCCACTGAACCCCAAAAGCACAGCCGGTTTCACAACCGGCTCGCCGGTCGCCGACCGGCCCCACGCGAACCTGCAAATTACCGGTCGCGAGCGATCCTTCGCGACGATAGGAGTTTCGCGGCCAGATGTACGACTGCGGCGTGGAGTCCTGCGTTCAGAACAATGACAAAAACCCAGGCTCCCGGAAATAGAAAAGTTAACGGAAGACCTGGGCAGAGGACGAGGGTCAAGATTCGAGTTGCGGTGGTGAACTCGGTGTAGAGACCTACGGCAATCGAAAGCATGAAAACGCATAGAAGTCCCGCGACTCCTCCGATAGCGGCTGCGATGTAGGGGGCAACTTGGCGGGATTTTGGTGTCAGTCGCAGGAACCTATCAAATTCCCACGGTAAAATCGAATGTGGCCGCCCCCGCCAAAACCCTGACCGTCCGCCAATTCTTCGGCCGCAAGGGACTCCTGTCCGAATGGCACCCCAACTACGAATTCAGACAAGGCCAGCTCGACATGTCGGAAGCCATCCAATCCGCCCTCACCGACAAAAAGCACCTGATCGTCGAAGCCGGCACCGGCACCGGCAAAACCCTGGCCTACCTTGTCCCCGCGATCCTTTCCGGACGACGCGTCGTCATCTCCACCGGCACCAAGAATCTTCAGGAACAGCTCTACTTCAAGGACATCCCCTTCCTCGAGCGACACCTCGGCCCCCTGCGAGCCTGCTATATGAAAGGCCGCGGCAACTACGCCTGCCGCCAGAAAATTTACGACGCCGAAAAGGAGCCCGTTCTCGAAGGACTCGAAGAGGTCGCTGACTTTCAGATCATCCGCGACTGGGAAAAGACCACCGAAACCGGCGATCGCGCCGAGATCAAAACTCTGCCCGAATCCTCCGGCGCCTGGGCCAAGATCGACGCCCGCAGCGACCGCTGCACCGGTCAGAAATGCCCCCAATTCGAGCGCTGCTTCATCACCCGCATGCATCAGAAGGCGCTCGAAAGCGACATCATCATCGTCAACCACCATCTCTTCTTCGCCGACCTCGCCGTCAAAGGCGATTCCGACGTCGCCGGCATCATCCCCGAATACGGCGCCGTCATTTTTGACGAGGCGCACGAAGTGGAAGAAGTCGCCGGCCAATACTTCGGCGTCTCCGTTTCCAATTACCAGTTCGACGAATTGATCCGCGACGTCGCGGCGATTGCCAGCCGCAAGGAGTTTCATTCCCAGGAACTCGACCGCATCCTGATCACAGTCAGCGAGCGCGCCGTCTACTTTCTTTCGCTCTTCAACGCCCCCGACGGACGCAGTGCTTTTCGTTCGCACGAAGCGTTTCTCATCAAGTACGAGGACACCTACAAAGACGTCCTCGCGGGACTCGAACTCATCGCCCTCCAACTGGAGCTTCTGAAAGCCGCCCCCGAAGAGACCATCCCGCTGGTCCACCGCGCCCGCGAAATCGCGCGACGACTCCAGTTCTTCATGGAAGGCAGCGACCGCCGCTACGTCTACTGGATCGAACGCCGCGGCCGCGGGACTTTCCTGCAAGCCACGCCCATCGACGTCGCCAACATCCTTGACGAAAAACTCTTCGACCGCATCGACAGCGTCGTCCTCACCTCCGCCACCCTCGCCGTCGCCGGAGAATTCGAGTTCACCAAGGTGCGCCTGGGCCTCCGAGCCGCACGCACGCTGGTCGTCCCCAGTCACTTCAACTACGCCGAACAAGCCCTGCTCTACGTCCCGCAGAGTCTCCCTGACCCGCGCAGTCCCGCCTTCACCGCCGCCGCCGCCCGCGAGATCATGGAGCTTCTCTTCCTCAGCCGCGGCCGAGCCTTCGTCTTATTCACCAGCAACCAGCAGATGCGCCTGATCTACGACCGCGTTTCGCTCGAAGTCCCTTATCAGACGCTGCTGCAAGG
>JAIQFJ010000387.1 GCA_020073325.1 Terriglobia bacterium
AGAGTCTGTGTGAAAACTGAACGTTCGCCGCTTCCTGCGGTCGCGGTTCATTGCCGGCATCCCGCTGAATCAGCCGTTTAAGGAACCGCGACCGAAGGAAGCGGCCGACGCCGATCATTTTCACACAGACTCGTCATGGCGGGGGCTAGTAGTGTCAGGCTCTACAATGGTGACGTGCAGATCCTCGATGGCACGAAAGTACGTGCCGAAATTCTTGCCGGACTCAAGCCGCGCATCGCGAACCTGAAGCGGCCTCCGGGGCTCGCCGTGGTGCTGGTGGGCCACAATCCCGCGTCCGAAATCTACGTTCGCGGAAAAATCAAAGCCTGCGGCGAACTGGGAATCTTCAGCGAAAAGCTGACGCCGCCCGAATCGATCACGACGGAGGAATTGCTCGACGTGATCGATGAGCTGAATCATCGTCCCGACATCGACGGAATCCTGGTGCAGATGCCGCTGCCGAAACAGGTGGATTCGCGGCGCGTGCTCGAATCGATCGCGCCGGATAAAGATTGCGACGGGTTTCATCCGGTCAACGTCGGTCATCTGGTCGCGGGACGCCGGGCGCCGCGCGCCTGTACACCGGCCGGCATCATGGAAATGCTGAAGTATTACCAAATCCCCCTCGCGGGACGCCGCGCGGTGGTGGTCGGCCGCAGCGACATCGTCGGCAAGCCGATGGCTCTGATGCTGCTGCAGGAAAACGCCACGGTGACGATCTGCCATTCGCGGACCGTTGACATCGAGGAAGAGTGCCGCCGCGCCGATATTCTGGTCGCGGCGATCGGCAGACCGGGTTTCGTGACGCGCGATTTCATCGCACCCGGAGCCATTGTGATCGACGTCGGCCAGAACCGGATCGAGGATCGCGCGCTGGCGGAAAGATTCGGCAAGGCCGCCGAGTTCGACAAAAAAGGATCGGCGCTGGTGGGCGACGTGAACCCGATCGACGCCATGCACTGCGCCGGAGCTTACACACCCGTGCCGGGAGGAGTGGGCCCTCTGACGATCGCCATGCTGATGTCGAATACGGTGCAGCTTGCCGAAAAGCATCAGGCCGTGAATGAATAAGCGTCCATGCTGCGCGTAGGACTCACGGGCGGACTTGCGAGCGGGAAAAGTTTTGTCGGGCGCGAACTCGGCTCGCTGGGATGTTTACTGATCAAGGCGGATGAACTGGGACATCAGGTGCTTGAACCGGGCGGCGAGGCTTACGACGCCGTGATCGCGGAGTTCGGCCCCGGCATTCTGAATGCCGACGGAACGATCGACCGCCGCAAGCTTGGCGCGATCGTGTTCCATCAGCCGGAGCGTCTTGCGAAGCTCAACTCGATGGTTCATCCTCCAGTCCGCGCGCGCACCCAGAAGCTGATCGACGACTTCGCGAAAGATCATCCCGATGGCATCGCGGTGAGCGAAGCTGCGATACTGATAGAGACCGGCAGTTCGCGAAGGTATGACCGCCTGATCGTGGCTGTGTGCAGTGCGGAACAGCAGATCGAGCGGGCCATGGCGCGCGACCATCTTACGCGCGAAGAAGTGCTCGACCGGCTCAGCCGCCAGATGCCGCTCGCCGAAAAGGTGAAATACGCTGACTACGTCATCGATACGTCTGGAACCAAGGAACGCACCATCGACCAGACTCGTAAAGTGTTTGAAGACTTACGGAGGGTGATTGTATGCGACTCCGCACGCTGATCGTTGCCGCCGCTCTCGTGGTTGGATTCGTCTATATCACCGCCAGGCCGGATTCGTTTCTGCGCCGCAGCATCCGCTCCGACGAGCCGCTATGGAGCGGACCCCAGGTGGCGCATTCGGCCGGCCTCGGCAGCGACGAGCTGAACAACATCGACATTTATAAGAACGCGAAAGACAGCGTCGTCTACATCACCAGCACGGTCTATCAGCGGACGTTCTTTTTCGTGCAGCAGGGACAGGCGCTCGGCTCGGGATTCATCATCAATCCCGAAGGACAGATTCTGACGAATCATCACGTGATCAGCGGCAGCTCCGACGTCGAGGTGACGCTGCCCGATCAGACGACCTACAAGGCGAAAATTCTGGTGCGGGATCGGCAGGACGATTTCGCGCTCATCAAGATCGAGCCGCGCAAGAAGTTGCCGCATCTCACGCTGGGCGATTCGGACCATTTGCAGGTGGGGCAAAAAGTCTTGGCGATCGGCCAGCCGTTCGGATTGAAGGGGACACTGACGGTCGGCGTGGTCAGCTCGATCGGCGTCAATATTCAGGGCGACAATAATCAGCCGCTCGAAGGCACGATTCAGACCGACGCCGCGATCAATTCGGGAAACAGCGGAGGTCCGCTGCTCGATTCGCAAGGCAACGTGATCGGCATCAACACGGCGATCTATGGTCCCGGTGGCGGCAACGTCGGCATCGGATTCGCGATGCCGATCAATCGCGCGAAGTTGATGCTCGACGATTTTCATGCCGGCAAGAGTTTCGGACGCGCGCGGCTGGGCGTTCAGACTGTATTTATCGCCGGCGATCTGGCCGAGGCATTGAAGCTTCCGTCGAGTGGCGGCCTGTTGATCCAGACCGTGGCGCGCGGTTCGGCTGCGGCCGATGCGGGGTTGCGTCCCGCAAGCGACGAGGTGCGCGTCGGCAATGCGCGGCTCGGAGTGGGCGGCGATCTGATCACGGCGGTGGACGGCAAGTCCGTAAGCGAGCCGGACGCGGTGACACGCGCGCTGGCGCGCAAACGGCCGGGGGATATTCTGGAGCTGACGATCTATCGCGATCGCCGGTCGATGAACGTCAAAGTGAAACTCGGGGAAGCGCCCGAGGAGCAGCAGTAAGCAAGGATCCGCAGTAGGCGATCGAATTGACGGCACACGAGGAAAGAATCGATCACGGCACGCTCGCCTCGGCGGGTGCGCGAAAGGCACTGGCCGGATTTTTCGTATCGGGCCTGCTGCTGGCATTTCTCGGCGCGATCCTGCCGCCGTGGGGACATCACCTCACCGAAGACTACTCGACCATCGGATCGTATTTCTTCGGCCTGATGACGGGAATCCTGGGGTCGGTGTGGATTTCGCCGCCGCTGCTTGAAAGAAAAGGAATCGGCTGGACGCTGGCGTTTTCCTGCGGCACGGCGGCCGCGGCGCTGCTCTATCTGGCGTTCGTGTCGCCACCGCTTTCGCCCTGGTGGCGCGTCGGCGGACTGGTGGTGATCGGCCTCGCGGCGGGTGTGCTGCACACGGCGATTTTTCACGCAATCTCGCCGATGTATCGCCACGATCCGGCGGCTACCATCAATCTTGCGGGAATTTTATTCGGCCTGGGATGCCTGACGGTCGCGCTGCTGGTTTCGGGCGTCTATTACGTGTACACCGCGCCGGCGATTCAGACCTGGATTGCGGCGATCCCTGCCCTGTTCGGGTGGTTCTACGTGCGCTCGAAATTCGCACCGCAGCCGGTGCCGCATCATCCATCGCCCAAAGAATTTCTGACCGAGCTGCGCAGCCCGGGCGCGGTATTGTTCAGCCTGCTGCTGTTCTTTCAATTCGGAAACGAGTGGGCGGTGGCGGGATGGCTGCCTCTGTTCCTGAGCCAGCGGTTGGGGATCAGTCCCGCGACATCGCTCGGAATGCTGGCGCTGTATTGGGCGGCGCTCTTAGTGGGACGCGTGGCCTCGCAGGCCATTCTTCCGCGCGTCAGCCACGGAAAGCTGCTGTCGTGCAGCGTACTCGCGGCGATGTTCGGATGCGTGATTCTGCTTTCGACCGACAATCGATTCGGCGCCGTCAGCGGAGTTCTGCTGCTGGGCGGAGCCTTCGCGCCGATTTATCCCCTGGTGGTGGAAAAGATCGGCAATCGTTTTCCGTATTATCATCCGGGCTTCTACAACGGCATTTTTTCGTTCGCGATCGCGGGAGGAATGCTGGCGCCGTCGACGCTCGGATATTTCGCGTCGCTGTGGGGCGTGCGCGTCGTCATGGGATTGCCGCTGGCGGGGTCCGCCGTGGTGTTCGTGCTGCTGCTGCTGCTCTCTCTCGAAGCTCGGCTGAGCCACGCGACGAAGTAATTCTAAGTTACTGGCGTACCCTCAAAACTTCGAGGACTGACGTGGGGCCGGTCGTCAGACCGGCGAGCCGGTTGCCAAACCGGCTGACGGGTTTTTCGGTCCAAGCGAGTCATTGACCGAGAAACCAAAGACCAGCCGGTCGATCGACCGGCTTGCGGGTCTCACGACCCGCCCCACGTGTGCGATCCTCGGAAACATATGCGGCTCCTCGCGGCTTGCCTTGCCATTTCGACAATTCAAGCCGCGGATCTGGAACATCGGCTCGACCAGCTCGCCGAGCCCGGCGGACGCGGCTTCGCGGGCATCCACGTGGTCGATCTGGCCACCGGGAAAACCGTCTATCGGCGCAATGAGGACCGTCTTCTGCTGCCTGCGTCGAATGCGAAATTGTTCACCAGCGCGCTGGCGCTGCTGCGCCTGGGGCCGGATCATCGCTTCACCACGCAGGTGATTCGCGAAGGCGCCGACCTGGTGCTGCTGGGCGGCGGCGATCCCTCGCTTTCCGGACGCGTGTTTCCGTACCAAAAAGACGCGGCGTCGGGACCGGCACTCAAGCCCATCTCCGACCTTGCCGATCAGATCGTCGCCGCGGGCGTTCAGCGCATCGACGGCGATATCGTCGGGGACGACCGGCTCTATCCCTGGGCTCCCTACGCGCCGAGCTGGACCGAGGACGACATGCTGCGCGACTTCGGCGCCCCGGTCAGCGCGCTTTCGGTGAACGATAATGCGCTGGCGATTTTCGTGCGTCCCGGTGAAAAGGCCGGAGACGCCGCGACTATTTCACTCGATCCGGCGCTCGAATATTACGCGATCGACAATCGCATCGTGACCGTCGGGCGGGGAAGTGAAACGAAAATCCGCATGTCGCGCCAGCCGGGATCGCGCCAGGTGCTCATCTGGGGAAGTATTCCCGCCGGGCACGCGGCGGTGGTGGAATCGCTGGCGATCGACGATCCGGCATTGTATGCGGCCATGGCGCTGTACGACGCGCTGACCCGCCGCGGCGTGGCGATTGCGGGACGCGCTGTCGCGCGGCACCGGCTGACCACCGACGATTACATCGCTCCCGAAGGACCCGTAATCGCGACGCGCACCTCGCCTCCGCTCGAGTACCTGCTGCAGACGATGGATAAAGTCAGCCAGAACCTCTTCGCCGAGCTGATGCTGCGCGAGGTCGGCCGCGAAATGCGCCATCAGGCCACGCGCGAGGCCGGATTGGAAGAACTCGCGACCTTCCTTTCGGAACTGGGCGCGCCCAAGGACGAATCGCGCCTCGAAGACGGCTCGGGTTTGTCGCGCAACGCGATGATCACCGCGCGCCTGATGACGCGGCTGCTGGTGTTCATGCACGGCAGCAAGTATCGCGACGACTGGGTTTCGCTGCTTCCCGTGGGCGGCGAGGACGGGACCCTGGCGCACCGGCTGTGCTGCGTGGTGGACGCCAAAGGGATCCGCGCCAAGACGGGCTCGCTGGCGCGCGCCATCGCGCTTTCGGGCTATGCCGACAGCAGATCGCGCGGCCGCCTGGCCTTTTCGATCATCGTGAACGATTTTTCGGCTCCGCCCGCCGAGGTCCGCGCCTGGATTGATAAAATAGCTTTAGCCCTTCTGGAGTAGCACACATGCCGATCTTCGAATACCTTTGCGACGACTGCGGGACCAGGTTCGAAAAACTGGTTCGCCGCGATGATAAAGTCCTGTGCCCGAAATGCGGGGAAAGCCATCTGACCACGCAGCTTTCCACATTTTCAGCGCACGCCAACGGAAAGGCCGCCCGTTCAGAGGCGCCGTCGTGCCCGGGCGGAATGTGCCAGACGCCCGATCTGTGTGGGCTCAACTAACTTTTTAATTTTTTCTCGATGAGATCGACCAGCATTTTCGGCAGGAACGGCTTTTGCAGAAAGCTGGTTTGCTTCGAGCGCGGCCGGTGAGGATAGCCGCTGGCTACGATGGCGCGCAGCTCGGGATGGATTTCGCGCATGCGCTCCACCATGTCTTCTCCGCTCATGCCGGGAAGCGTGAGGTCGGAAAGAACCAGGTCGTATTGAGCCGGATCGGCCTCAAAGCGCGGCAGCGCCTCCTCCGCTGAGCCGCAGACATCCACCTGGTATCCCAGCCGCTCCAGATATTTTTTGAGAAGATCCGCTAGCGCCGGCTCGTCATCCACAAGCAATAGCCGTTGGGCGGGCATTCCGCTACCAAAGGCTCAGCGGGAGATCTCCGGGGCTGAACGCCAGGCCGAGCGTGG
>JAIQFJ010000388.1 GCA_020073325.1 Terriglobia bacterium
CAGCACATACCACCGGAAGTCGCGACCCGGCACCGTCTCGCCGAGCTTCTCTTCCGGAAACGACCGCATCGCCGCCCCCAGCGCCTTGTTCCCCGCGTCGAGCTTCGCGACCGCCGCCGCCCAAGCTGCTTCCGACGGATCCGTCACCGGCGGCCAGTCGTCGTCCCCCTGCAAGGTGGGACAACCCGCGCCTGCCAGAGCGGCGACGACGTGGTATTCCCAGGCCGAAATATGGTTCACGATTTCCCAGATCGAATGCGACCCCGCGATGGGATGCGCCGCCGCCTGCTGCGCCGTGACGCCCTTGAGATTTTCCGCCAGCGACGGACCATGCCACGCCGGTCCCACGCAGACAGACTTGTACAGCCCGCGAATCCGCGTAATTTCATTCATGGAGTCTTATTCGATCAGTCCGAGCTTGCGCAGCGTCGCAGCCGGTTCCACGTCTTCGTAATGCGGCACCGGACCCGTTTCGCGACCGTTCTCCAGCACCACGCCATAGGGCGGATCGCCGAACGGAAAGACTTCTTTCATCTTCGCCAGGTCCAGCGACGTCAGCATCGTCATCCCGGTCTCGCGCACGAACGCCGGAGCGAACTGCGGCATCGTTGTCGGGATTCCGATCTTCACCACGTCGTCTTTCCAGTGCAGCTTCGCCATCGCCCGCGCCGCCGCGTCGCAATGGCTGCAATTCGGGTCGTAGAAGAACACGAAAATCCGGCCATGCTGCAGCGAGTACGGTTTTCCGTCCACCGTGATCGACTCCGGAGCCTTGGTGCCCGTCTGCCGCGTGATCGCCGCCCCGTAGCTCGCGCCCGCGAACACCGCCACCACACCCAGCACGACGGCCGCGCTCCGCAGGCTGATCGACGGACGCGCCCACCATCCCGCCAGAATCGCCGCCGCCAGCATCGCGGCGTCTTCCACGAAGAACATCGGACCCACCGCTCGCTTCACCCACGGGAAACAACTGCAATCGCGCCCGATCAGCGCGTGGTAGTTGATCCCGATGTAGATCATGAACACGAGCAGCAGCAGCGACGCGACCCATGCTCCCCACCGCCGGAACCTCGGCACCAGGACCATGACGCCCGCAAACGTTTCCCCGACGGCCAGCAGCAGCGTTAAAGGAATGCTGAACTGAACCGGAACCAGGAGCTGTTCCGCCATCCTCGACCAGGTGAACGGGTCGATCGACTTCCAGACTCCTGCCGTGACAAACAGAGTCGCGACAGCCAGCGCCGCCAAATGGCTCACGACGCTTTTCCACGACGGCAACTCCAGCGACTGCGGGAGGTCCGCCATACTACTACTGGCATCCATAAGCGTTATTTTAGCCACTGCTACCCCCGCCGTGGGGCCGCTCGTCGAGCGGCGAGCCGGCAGCCATGCCGGCTGCTGCGGATTGTTCCGAACCCCGGCGCGCCGCTCGTGGAGCTTTTCACACAGCCTCCAACACTTCGCCGCTCGCTGCCGACGCCACTCCTCCCGCACAGCCCGAATCCGCCATCCCAACACCGAACCGCGCGCGTCAGCAAGCGGGCCGCGCCGCCCACGAAGCAGCAAAGACTGCGTGAAACTCAGAACGTGGGGCCGCTCGTCGAGCGGCGAGCCGGCAGCCATGCCGGCTGCTGCGGATTGTTCCGAACCCCGGCGCGCCGCTCGTGGAGCTTTTCACACAGCCTCCAACACTCGCCGCTCGCTGCCGACGCCACTCCTCCCGCACAGCCCGAATCCGCCATCCCAACACCGAACCGCGCGCGTCAGCAAGCGGCAGGCCGAAGCAGCAGGGACCGCTCCTGAACATTTCGCAGCTCGGTGCCAACCCTTTTCGCCACAGCAGCGCGCATCCGCTGCCCCACGACAGCACCCCCATGCAAAAATAGTGCGATGCACGACTGGCGCACCATCCGAGTCCCCGCCTCCAGCGCGAACCTCGGTCCCGGCTTCGACGCCCTCGGCCTCGCCCTCGGCGTTTATCTCGAATGCCGCTTCCGGCCCTCGGAAACGCTCACCATCCGAGCCACCGGACTCGACGCCGGCCTGATCTCCACCGCCGCCGATAACCTCATCTGGCAAATCGCCCGGCGCGTCGGCGCCACCGGGCCCATCGAACTCGAAATCGACAACGCCATCCCGATCGGCAAAGGTTTGGGATCGAGCGCCGCCGCCGTCACCGCCGGGGTCGTCATCGGCGCCGAAATCGCCGAGCTCCGCTGGGACCGCACCCGCATCCTCGACGAGGCCGCCCGCATCGAAGGACATCCCGATAACGTCGCCCCCTGCATCCTCGGCGGACTCGTCGCCGCGGCCATCGATTGCACCGGAGCCGTCCGCGCCGTCCGCCACGACCTGCATCCCGATTACCGCGTCGCCGTCGTCGTCCCCGATTTCGTCCTGCCCACCGAAAAATCGCGCCAGGTTCTGCCCGACTCCTATTCCCGCGCCGACGCCATCTTTAATTTGCAGCGCGTTGCCCTGCTGATCTCCGCGTTGACCACCGGCGCGACCTCGGTTTTTCCCGCCGCCCTCGACGATCGCCTGCATCAGCCCTATCGCTTCCCGCTGGTGCCCGGCCTCGAGGAAATGACGCGCCTCCGCGCCCCCGGCCTGCTCGGCTGTGCACTCAGCGGAGCCGGTCCCTCCGTTCTCGTCTTCCACGAACGCGGTCACGACGAGGTCTGCGAACTCTTCCGCCAGGCGTTCCTGCGGCATGGCTCGACCGCTGAAATTCTGCACCCCGAAGTCCCCGCGCACGGGTACGAAGCCGTATAGTATAATTATTCAGAGCGATGAATAATCATTCAATCAGGACCGGTGTCGCCGGATTTCGAGGGTATAGCGGAGCCGAACTCGTTTCAATCCTCGCCCGCCATCCGCACACGACACCGGTGCTGCTCGAACATCGCGAAAAGGACGAGGCGCCGCGCCGCATCGGCCAGTCCGAACCACATCGACTGCCGTGTACTGCCGACGCTGTCCGCGCCGAGGGACTCGAAGCCGTGTTCCTCGCCACGCCGCCCGAAGTGTCCATGCAACTCGCCCCGGCCATGCTCCAAGCCGGAGCCAAAGTGATCGACCTGAGCGGCGCCTTCCGCCTGGGCACCCCGGAAAATTTCGAGCACTGGTACAAGGAGCCGCACACCCAGCCCGAGCTTCTTTCCGAAGCGGCCTACGGCCTTCCCGAATTCTGCCGCGATCGCATCAAGGCCGCGCGCCTGGTCGCCAATCCCGGCTGCTACCCGACGGCCGCGAATCTCGCGCTGCGCCCGCTGGTCGACGCCGGCGTGATCGATCGCGACGCAGGTATCGTCTGCGACGCCAAAAGCGGCGTCAGCGGCGCGGGACGCAAAGCCTCGCTGACCACGAGTTTTTGCGAAGTCACTGAGAATTTTTCCGCTTATTCGATCCTTAATCATCGCCATGTGCCGGAAATTCTGCGCACATCCGGTCTCGAGGAGCGCGAATTAAGCTTCACCGCCCAGCTTCTGCCGCTCGACCGCGGGATTCTCGAGACCATCTATTTTCGAGCGAAGAACACCGCTTCCGCCGACGATCTTCTCGCCATCTATCAGCGCCGCTACGCGAATGAGCCCTTCGTTCGCCTCTACACCGCGGGCCACGTGCCCGATCTTCACGCCATCCAGCGCACCAACTTCTGCGACATCGGCGTGCGCTTCGATGCGAAGACCGGCCGCGCCGTGATCGTCGCCGCCATCGACAATCTGGTCAAAGGCGCCGCCGGACAAGCCGTGCAGAACATGAACCTCATGTTCGGATTTGCCGAAACGGCGGGCCTGCTGTGAAGATTCTGGCAAAGCTCGGCGGCACGCTGCTCGATTCGCCCTCTTCGCGCGACCGCCTCGCCGCGGAGATTGCCCAGGTCTCGTCACATCACCAGGTCGCCGTGGTTCACGGCGGCGGCAAGCAGATGACGCGATTCCTCGAAGAACGCGGCGTCGAGAGCCGCTTCGTGAACGGACTTCGTGTGACAACCGATGAAGTCCTCGACGCGGTGCTCAAAATTTTCGCCGGAAGCGTCAACGCGGAACTGGTCCTGTCGTTTCGAAAAGCCGGCGCGCGGCCCGTTGGACTCAGCGGGCTCGACGCGGGACTGGTCGATGCCGAGCCTCTGAATCCCGAGCTCGGCCACGTCGGCCGCCCCGTACGCTCCGATCCGCGATTGCTCGAATTGCTGACGAACTCCGGATATCTCCCGGTGGTTGCCTGCGTCGCGGGCGACGCAAATGGCGCGGCCTATAACGTGAACGGCGACCCGATGGGCGCCGCCTGCGCCGCCGCGTTCGGGGTCCAGCAACTGATTTTCCTGACCGACGTTGAAGGCGTCCGCGATGCCTCCGGAGCGATCCGCCCCACACTGACCGCCGCCGAGGCCACCGGGCTGATCCGCGACGGCATCGCTACGGGAGGCATGCAAGCCAAGCTCGAAGCGGCTCTGTCTGCGCTCGATCAGGGCGTCCGCGAGATCGTGATCGCTCCCGGGGCGTGCGCGGGTGTCGTATCCAGATTGATACTAAATCAGCAGATCGGCACGCGGGTGGTGCGGTCATGATCCAAATTCGCAAGGCTCTGTTGTCAGACATTCCCGCACTGCTCGACCTCATTAATACCTATGCCGCGAATGGCATCATGCTCCCGCGCACCGAGTTCGAAATGGCGGAAAATATCCGCGATTTTCTGGTCGCCGTCGAAAATGGGCGTCTGGTGGGCACCGGCGCGCTGCATTTCTACACGCCGACTTCGGGCGAAGTGCGCAGCCTGGCCGTCGATCCGACCCAGAAAACACAGGGTATCGGCCGCAAACTCGTCGAAGCGCTGGAGCAGGAAGCATCCGAGCACGACCTACATTCGATCTTCGCCTTCACCTACGTGGATCGCTTCTTTCAAAAGCTCGGCTATGAAGAAGTCGATCGCGGCGAGCTGCCGCTCAAAGCATGGAAAGACTGCCTGCGCTGCCCGAAATTCCAGGCGTGCGACGAGATTGCCATGCTGAAAAGTCTTAAGCCCGGACCCGTACCGGCTACGCCCTTCGTGCAGATTTCGGAAATTCCGCGACTTCCTGTCCTCAGGAAATAACATTGCACAATTAGTTGAAAAATTCCCTGAGAATAATCCGAGTATTGTTCTACTATTGTGCTGAACAGCAAAATACTATTGGTTTCGTGCCCGCAACTCGGGGCTCCAAGAGAACAGACGGAGTGTCCATGATAGAACGTACGATTGACGTCAGGCAATCGGCGGGCAGAATTCTTTGCTCAACCATTTTTCGATCCGGGGGGAAGAAACTGCTGGCGAAGGGCCATGTCCTCAGCGCCGAAGATGTGAGGATGCTCGAAGGCGAAGGGCTCGCCGAGGTTCCGGTAACGGAACTGGAAGAGGGAGAAGTCAGCGAAGACGATGCCGTTTGCCAGGTCTCGCGCGAACTGGGTTGCGGCTGCCTGGAAATCCGCCTGGCCGCCGGAGGACGCGCGAATCTCTACGTGAACGAGGACTGCTGCCTGCTGGTCGACGAAGAGCTGCTGAAACAGATCAACTGCATTTCGAGCGTGGTGATCGCCACTTCGGAAAACTTCAGCTTGATCAAGAGCGCCACTCGGGTCGCCACCGTCAAAAGCGCGCCCTTCGCCGTCTCCAGCGCGCAACTCGAAACGATTATCGGCATGCTGCGCGAGCGCGGTCCGATTCTGCAAGGCCGCCCCATCCGCAATCCTTCCGTCGCGGTCCTTTACACCGATCCCGTCAACGCCGATCGCGCGCGCCAGTTATTCGAAGGCGTCATGCGCCAGCGCCTGGACCGATTCTCGGCGCCACCCGAATTCGTCCTGACCGCGGCCGAGGAAGAGAACGCCCTGGCCCGCAGCCTGGACCATCTGCTGCGCGCGCGTCCCACGCTGATCCTGATCGCTTCCACCACCGCTCCCGCCGGTCCCGCCGACGTGATCGGCCGGGCCATGGAACGCGCCGGCTGCCACATCGAACGATTCCTCGCTCCCGTGGAACCGGGGAACCTTTTCCTGTTGGACTATAAAGACGAGATCCCCGTCGTCTCCGCGCCGGGATGCTTCCGCTCCGCCAAACCGAACGTGATCGACCTGGTCCTGCCGCCGCTGCTCGCCCGCTATCGCGTCTCCGGCTGGGAAGTCGCCAGCTTGGGCCATGGCGGCCTGTTGGGATAATCGCCGGGGTGAACCGCTTCCAGCCGAACGCCGGATTGAGCCTGCTCCTCCGGCGGCTCGTAATACGCGATCCAGCGGCCCATCGACATGATCCCGAG
>JAIQFJ010000389.1 GCA_020073325.1 Terriglobia bacterium
GTACTCTTCAAAAAAGTGCGCGATGGTCATGATGCCCGAAAAATAGTTGGCCACTTTGTACTTCTCGTTGGGCGAATGCAGGCCGTCGTCGGGCAGCCCGAAGCCCATCAGGATCGTGGGGATCTTCAGGTGCGTCGCGAAATCGCCGACAATCGGGATGGACCCGCCGCTGCGCACGAAAACCGTTTCGCGGCCCAAGATATCCTTGAACGCGCGCGCTGCCACATCGATCGCCGGATGATCCGGATTCACCATGATCGCCGGACCGGCGCTCAATACCCGCACCTCCATCTCGACCCCGGCAGGTGTGTTGTCCTTTACGAACTTCTTGTACGTCGCAAGGATCTTGTCGGGATTCTGATTCGGCACCAGCCGCATGCTGACCTTCGCGGTTGCGGTCGCCGGAATCACCGTCTTCGCTCCCGCGCCCGTGAACCCGCCCGCGATTCCGTGGACCTCGAGCGTCGGCCGCGCCCATACTTTTTCGAGAACCGTGTAGCCCTTCTCGCCGGTCAGCGCCTTCGACCCGACTTCGTTCTTCAGGAATTCCGCTTCGTTGAACGGCAGCGATTCCCAGCTTTTCTTTTCCGCCGGCGACGGAGCCTGCACGTCGCCATACATCCCCGGAATCATGATGCGGCCGGTGTGGTCCTTCAGTTTCGAAAGCAGCTCGATCAGCGCGAAGACCGCGTTCGGCGCCGCGCCGCCATACAGCCCCGAATGCAGGTCGCGAGCCGCGCCGCGGCACTCGATTTCGGTGTAAACCAGCCCGCGCAGCCCGATGCACAGCGTCGGGATTCCTTCGGCGTAAAGCGCGGTATCCGAAACCAGCGCGACGTCGGCCTTCAGCTTCGCAGCGTTCTCGGCGACATACTTCGCCACCGATTCCCCGCCGATCTCCTCTTCCCCTTCGATCAGAAATTTCAGATTCACCGGGAGCGTGCCGTTCACCGCGCGCAGCGCTTCGACGGCTTTGACGTGCATGTACATCTGGCCTTTGTCGTCGGCCGATCCGCGCGCGTAGATGTTGCCGTCGCGAATCGACGGCTCGAACGGGGGCGACTTCCACAGCTCCAGCGGATCCGGCGGCTGCACGTCGTAGTGGCCATAGCACAGCACGGTCGGCTTGCCGGGCGCATGCAGCCAGTCCGCGTAAACCAGCGGATGTTTCGCGGTGGGAATGATCTCGACATTTTCGAGCCCGGCTGTTTTCAGGCTGTCGGCGACGAACTGCGCGGCACGCTGAACGTCGGACTTATGCTCGGGAAGAGTGCTGACCGAAGGAATGCGAAGAAAATCCTTCAGTTCTTCAAGAAGGCGATCTTTGTTGGATTCAACGAAGGCGTTGGTGGCTTGGGACACACACCATTATGACCCGATTCCGTTACGGACTGGTCGAGCTTTTCTTTCCCGATACCGCCAGTGCCGCGCCGGCGCCGCCGCCGGCGATCGCCGCGACAATCGCGACCTTTGCGCCGGTCGACATTCCGCCGCCGCTCGCTTTAGGAACCGGCGCGGATTTGGCCGGGGAACTCGCTGGGGCGCTGGATCCGCTGCCCGCCGGAGCTTCCGCCTTCGCATCGAGCGCCGAAGCCACGCTGAGGCATCCGCCCTGCGACTTGGTGCTGATCGCCGTGACGTTCATCAGCATCGCCGCCGCGCTGATGGAGGGACGCCCGGACGCTGCCGTCCCGGTCGCCTCGACGCGATTGCCGGTGTTCGCCGCCAGATTCGGGCCGGTCAGCTCGATGACCTCCTGCGTATTCTCGTCCTGCAGCAGGTAGTGTCCATCTTTATAGACGAGGCAGCCGGTACGCGTCATCGCGGCCGTCGAGCCAGCCTGCATCGCGAAGGTCATGGCACGGCCGGCCGGAATCGCGGCCAGCAGCGTGCCCGATCCGCTCATCACGCGAGCCGCACCCGCGAACGAAACCACTTCCACGCGATCGGAAACCGACACACGGACGCGCTCCCCCGTGATCTTCAATCCGGCGGCGTCCACTTCGTACGCCGACGCCGCGTTCACCTGCCCTGTTCCTTTTTCGAGCGCGAGCCGTTTTTCGAAAATCTGCGCCCGCGACTTCGCGCCGAGCTGCACCTTCACGCCGTTGCGCAGCGCCAGGTCCGACGATGCCTGATCCGTCTGTATGGTGGAGCCGTCGAACAGGCTGGAATTTCCCCACACCTGCGACTTCTCGATCATGAAATGTCCCGCGGCGGTGACGATTCCAATCGCGGGCGTCGCGCCGAAGACCACGGAAGAGATGCAGAGGAGCGCGATCGATCTTAGGAAAAAGAGCGAGTTTGAAAGCACTTCCCCATTAGTATAAAGTTGTCCGGATGACCCGGCAAGAGAAATTGTCGTAATCGGAATGTATTACGCACTTCGCATCGCGCTCGTTCTGACGCTGGCCGCGGCATCCCTTATTTCGTTTCGATCCGCGCGCGCCGACATGGAATTCCGGCAGCGCACGCCGGAAGCGGTTGCGCGGGCCGTCGCGCTCGAACCCGGCAATACGGAATACTTGAACCTTCGCGCGCTGCAGCTTGATTACGAAGGCGCGGATTCTACCGCTCTTCTGGAGCGCGCCGTCGAATTGAATCCGCTCAGTTCCGCGCCGCGCATCCGCCTGGGACTTGCCGCCGAAACGCGCGGCGATTTCGCCAATGCGGAAAAATGGCTGCTCGACGCCGCGCGCGTCGACCGGCAGTTCGAGCCGCGCTGGACGCTCGCCAATTTTTATTTCCGACGCGACGACTCCGCGAACTTTTGGACGTGGATGCATCAGGCGCTCGAGATTTCCTACCCCGACCGCAGTCCCGCCTTCGACCTGTGCTGGCGCAGGTCGGACGATCCCGAGGAGATTTGGCGGCGGGCGATTCCGGAGCAGCACGAAGTGATCGCGGCTTATCTTTCCTACCTGCTCGAAACGCGGCGGCCCGGCGCGGTTGCCGGCGCTGCGATGAAGCTGGCCGCGGCGCGCGATCCGGGCGACCGCGATCTGCTGATCGCCGCCTGCGACAGCCTGATCGGCGCGCATTTATCGGATGCGGCCTGGACGCTGTGGCTCGCGGCCGGATTCAAGGACGTCTCCTTCGAATCGCCGCAGATCGGCCGGGGCTTCGACTGGCAGCGCGTCGAATCGGCGGGCGTCGTGCATCTGGAAATCAGCCAGCCGCGCAGCATGCATCGCATCACGCTCAATGGAAACCAGGCCGAATCGTGCGAACTTCTACGCCGCGTGCTCCGCCTGACTCCGGGACGCCGCTACACGCTTCGGTGGCAGGCGCAGCCGGAGATGTCGGGAATCGAATGGCGCGTCGGCGACGAACACGCGCCGCTGAAGAATCATCAACTGGATTTCACCGCGCCGCGGGAACTGGTGACGCTGACGCTCGCTTATCAACGGCCGCAAGGAGAGGTCCGCGCCGAGGGCTCGCTCGAGCTGTGGGAGGTCGAAGTGCGCTGATCGTCGTTACGAGGCGTGAAATTCCTCGCCGAAATCGCGGATGCACACGCGATCGGTAGACGATCCGGCCGCGCCCAGCAGCCGCTCCATCGGTTCATGGCGAGGCTCGCGGCTCAACTCGAAGGTGCGGTGATGCACCGGCAGCACGAATTCCGCGCCGGCATGATTCGCCATCGCCATGGCCTGTTCGGGGTTGCAGTGGACGTGGATCCAGGGATCGTAAGCGCCGATGGGCATGATCGCGAGATCCACCGGCTTGGACGTTCGCACACCGCGAAACGAATCGGTGTACGCCGTGTCGCCCGCGAACAGCACGCGATACTTCCCTGCCTCGATCAGATAACCGTTGTAAGAGCGATGCGTGTCGCTGTGCATGCGCGCGCCCCAGTGATTCACCTGGAGAGCGCGAACCGCCGCGGGACCCACCTGGGTGGTCTCATTCCAGCGCAGCTCGCGCACGGAGCCGTATTTCCGGACACGCAGCAGGTCGCTGGTATTCGCCGCCGTGATCACCGTCGTGCCGCGATGTTCCAGGCTCCGCAGCGTCGGAATATCGAAGTGGTCCATGTGCGCATGCGACAGCAGAATCAGGTCGGGATGCGGAATCGAAGCCAGCGCCGCCGCCGGTTCCACCAGCCGTTTGAGCCCCACGGTTAACGGTCCCACGCGAATGCCGATCCGTTTGCTGAACACCGGGTCGGTCAGAATGGTGAATCCATCGATACTGAGCACGACCGTCGCGTGACCGATCCACGTCGCGTGAATCCCGTCCTTCGACCAGGAGGCGATCTGCGGCTTTTGCGCCACAGGCTCGACGGGCCGCTTGATATCCTGCTTCACCCTCTCAAAGAAGGCAGGCGCGGCGCGGTAAGCAAACGCAGCGAGCCCACCGGCCCGGGCGACGGTCTTTCTTTGAGGCATCTACATCTATAAGACGCACATCCGACCGATCCGGATTCAGGCCGGGGATTTGCTCACTTTGCAAAACCCGTCATTCGTCCGGAAAATTTCGCGATTCGCCGGTTCGCCGGAGCTTTGGGGGGCGGGGTAACTTATCTTCATCCCAGAGGTAATCACTGCATGAGACGGCGAAGAATCACCCTGGCAGCCATCGCGGCCACTCTCGCGTTTCTGATCGGGTTCTTATCGACCATTCGGAGCGCGCCCGCGCAACAGCGATTCGATTTGAAGGTCCGCAACGACTTTTTTTCAGGATTCGCCGGCGATACCGACGCCATGGCGCGCGGCATGAAGGCATGCGAGGAGGCGCTGGCCGAAAATCCGAAGTTCGCCGAAGCGATGGTCTGGCACGGCAGCGGATTGCTGTATCAGGCCGGCATGGCGTTCCAGAGCGGCGATCAGCAGAAGGGCATCGAGATCTGGACGCGCGGCCTCAAGGAAATGCAGGCCGCGGTCGACCTGGAACCGGACAACGTCGGCGTGCGTATCCCGCGCGGAGCCGTGCTGCTGGCGACCTCGCATTTCGTTCCTCCGCAGATGGCGAAGCCGCTCGTGACCGACGGCGTCTCGGATTATCAAAAGACGTTCGATCTGCAGAAATCGTACTTCGCGACGCTCGGCACGCATCCTCGGGGCGAGCTGCTGATGGGCCTCGCCGACGGGTACAGCCGCCTGGGCGATCAGGCGAAGGCGCAGGAGATTTTCGAGCAGGTCAAGCAGGATCTGCCGGGTACGGCTTACGCAAAGCGCGCGGATCTGTGGATGGAGACGAAGTCGCTGCCGGCCGATCAGACGCAGTGCGTCGGGTGCCACAGCGGAAAGTGATTTGACCCCGCTGTCGCCGTTGCGATATCCTAAGAACTCGAATGGCTAATACTGTATCCGCGCTGAAGCGTGTGCGTGTCGCCGAGCGGCGGACTGCGGTCAACCGGACTCGCAGAACCCGTTTACGGCACCAGATCCGCGCCATGCGCCGGTTGCTTGAAGCAAAGGACGCCCAAGGCGCAACTGCAATCGCGCCCCAGACGTTCTCCTTGGTCGATCGCGCCGCCAAGTGGGGCATCATCAAGAAGAACACGGCGGCCCGCTACAAGAGCCGGCTCACGCTTCGTCTGCGCAAACTTGCTACGGCGTAAGTATCTTACGTAGTTAACGCAAGAATCATTTCTTCCATCACGATGCGGTCGTCGGGCCGCGCATCGCGAAGGGAGCGGTCCGCCTCGAAAAGCCGCACCACGGCGCGCTCCAGTTTCGCCTTGGGAAATGCCTGCACGGTCTGCTCGATCTGACGCGCGCGCTCCGGCCAGATCCGGGCGCCGAGTTTGTTGAAGTGTCCCTGAATCTGGCTGGCCGAGCGGAGCCCTGCTTCACGCGCGGCCAGGGCCATGCGGAACTGCGTCGCGAGGAAGGTCAGCGCCAGCGGCATGTACTCGCCTTCACGGGAGAGCGTGTCGAGGATCTGCAAAGCCTCGGTGCGGTGGCCTCGCCCCAACGCATTGACCAGCGCGAAAATCGTGGTCGCCTGCGCGTCGGGAACCAGCGATGCGATATCGTCCGCCGTGACTTTGCGATCGCCCGCGAACAGTTTCAATTTTTCGATTTCGATCGCGATGCGCGCCACGTCGCCCGCGGTCGCTTCGAGCAGGATCGCGAGTTCGGCGAGCCTGATGTGACTTTGCCATCAATCCTCTGCTCTGGTAACTATGCTGACGCGAGCTTCACTCATCGTTCTCATCATCAATGATAATCGCGTCATTCTCGATGAGCTGACCGATAGGTGAAGCATCCTTGTCGATGAGGTCGATGTCAATGACGTGCTTTTCATCGATCTCATCCTGGACGTCCTTGCCTTCTGTGAG
>JAIQFJ010000390.1 GCA_020073325.1 Terriglobia bacterium
GCCGAGCGAGAGCGCGGCGATCGAGATGCGGCCGCCGTCGAGAATCCGCATGCTGTCGATGAAGCCGCTGCCGGGCTTGCCGCAAAGCTGCGAATCGGCGACGCGGCAATCGCTGAAGATCACTTCGCCGGTCGGCGAGCAGCGCATCCCCATCTTGTTTTCTTTTTTGCCGGGACGGAATCCAGGCGTGCCTTTATCGAGGATGAACGCAGAGATGCCGTGCGAGGAGGCCGCGCGATCGGTCACCGCCATGGCGACGCAGACGTCGGCGATGTGCGCGTTGGTCGTGAATGTCTTGCTGCCGTTGAGAACCCATTGATCGCCCTGATGGACGGCCACGCTGCGCGTGCCGCCGGCGTCGGATCCGGCTTCGGGCTCGGTGAGCGACCAGCAGCCGATCCATTCGCCTGAGGCGAGCTTCGGAATATATTTTTCATGCTGCTCGCGATTGCCGGCGATGTAGATGTGATTCGAGCACAGCGAAATGTGCGCCGCGGCGCTGAGCGCGAGCGACGGATCGACGCGCGCCAGTTCCTCCATGATGATGGAGTAATCGACGTAGCTGTAGCCGGAGCCGCCGAGCGACTCCGGAAAAATCGCCCCGAGCACGCCTAGCTTGCCCAGTTCCTTGAAAACCTCGAGCGGGAAGTGCTGCGTCTCATCCCACTCCATCACGTGCGGCCGCATTTCCTGCTCCGCGAAATCGCGGATGGTCTTGCGGAGCTGATTCTGTTCTGGCGTGTATCCGAAATCCACCTTCTAAACGATCTCCTCTTTCTTCGCGTCCCAGCGAACCGTGCGGCCGAGACGAAAACTTTCGACAGCCATGCTCGACGCGATGGAAACGCGGTAGCCGAGTTCGAACGGGCAGTTCGGCTTCGCGGTTCCGCGAATCGCGTCGACAAAATTCTGTAAATGCACCTGCGGCGGATGTCCCGCGCGGCCGGTGATTTCATTTCCCGTGGGCCGGTTCACCTTCTGCGGCAGATAGCGGACCTGCTGATCGCGCGCGATGGTCCCGTGCGTCCCGAGCACATCTTCGGAAACTCCAGGCTGGTTGTTGCCGAATCCGGAGGTCCAGGTGATCAGCATGTTTTCGGGCTGCTCGATCGCGACGGTCATGGTGTCGGGCACTTCGCGGCCGTCTTTCCACAGATAGACACCGCCGGTCATGGTGACGGCCTTGGGAATTTCGAGATCGAGCGCCTTGTACCAGAAGGCGAGCTGGTGCGACATGTTTTCGTGCACATTGCCGCCGGAATAATCTTCAAAAAGCCGCCAGTGGATGAAGCGGTTCGCGTCGAACTCGCGCGCCGGCGCCTCGCCCAGGAACGATTCCCAGGCGACGTTTTGCGGATTCACGTCCGCGGTGATCTGCGCGCGCCGCGTCCAGGCCGGTTTTGCAAGCGGAGTATTGCGATACATCCGCATATTGATCGCCGTGATGCGTCCCATGCGCTCGGGCTGGCTGAGGAATGCACGGACGTCGTTCATCTGGCCGAACGAGCACGACTGGTGGCCGATCTGGACGACTTTCGCCGTTCCGCGATGCGCCGCGCGCATGCGCTTGGCGTGATCCACCGTGAACGCCATCGTCTTTTCCTGGTAGACATGCTTCCCGGCATCGAGCGAGGCGCAGAAATGTTCGGCATGCAGATGCTGCGGCGTCGCGACGATCACGGCGTCGATCGATTTGTCGTCGAGCAGGCGGCGGTAGTCCTGATATTGCGCGCCGGGGGCTTTCTCCAGATGCTTTGTATAGACGTCGGCGAAGGCGGCGGCTTCGGTGTTGGGACAGGCTTTCAGCAGATGGAACAGTTCGGTGCCGCGGTCGCCGAAGCCGATGATGCCGAAGCGGATGCGGTCGTTAGCTCCCAGGGCGCGAGCGGGAACGGAGGCGAGCGTGCCGAGTCCGGATGCAACTTTGCCCAGGAAGTGACGGCGGGAGTCCATGGTCTAGTTTAGTGCGTCGTACCGCGATTGCACGAGCGCCGTGGCTCGCGCGATCGTGCCGATCGTATCACGTTTGCCGCGAATGCGTCAACGTAAGTCGCTGAAAGGGAAGCGATTAATAAGTAACATTAGAGAAGTAAATCATTGAATCAGAATGTGTTATGCGCGTCGCGGTGTGAAACAAATCGCACCGCTCGTGATTGGCCGCGACCGGCGATGATACACTGATCTATAAATTATGGCCATCAGCAAGGATCTGCTGGAAATACTCGTCTGCCCGTTGTGCAAGGCTCCGCTGGAGCTGAAACAGGACGAAAACGGCCTGAAATGCGTCCAGTGCAAGCGCGTGTATCCGATTCGCGATGACATTCCTGTAATGCTGGTCGACGAAGCGCGCATCGAAGAATAAAGGCGTGGCAAAACTTCTGGATCGGTTGCCGTCCGGTGCGCGGATCGCGGTGATCCGTCTGCGTTCGCTCGGCGACTGCGTCCTGACGACGCCCGCTCTGTCGCTTCTCAAGGCGCATCGGTCGGATGTGAAGATTTCCGTGATCGTCGAGCCCCGCTTCGCCGCGGTGTTCGAAGGCAATCCGGATGTGGATGAGGTACGGTCCACGGCTCGTCGGGCGGACCTGGCGCTGAATTTTCATGGCGGGACGCGCAGCATGTGGATGACGCTGCCGGCGCGGCTGCGGGCGGGATTCGGTCATCACAGCTTGTCGTTCTTATATACGCATCGGATTCCGCGCGCGCAGGAGATCTTGGGGATCGAGCGGCGGGTCCATACGGCGGAACATCTCGCGTCGGCGGTGTTCTGGATGGGAGTGCCGACCGTCGAGATTCCGAGGGCTCGGTTGTTTGCGGATTCAAGTACTGAGCCACGAACGGTGATTCACCCCTTTGCGTCGCGAGAGGACAAGACTTGGCCGGCGGAGCGGTTTGTCGAGGTCGCCAAACGTGTGCCGAATCCCGTGATTCTGGCCGGGCCTAACGACGATGTCACGCCGTTTGCGGAATTCGAGGTTTGGAAGAATGAATCGCTGGCGCGCGTAAAAAGCCTCATGTCGGGCGCGGCGCTGTTTGTCGGCAATGACAGCGGACCGGCGCACATCGCGGCGGCGTTTGGTGTGCCTGTGGTCGTGATTTTCGGATCTTCCGATCCGGTGACGTGGGCGCCGTGGCGGACCGAGTCGCAAGTGCTCACCTCGACCAATGCCATCGCGGAAATTTCCACGGAGCAGGTCCTGACTGCCGTCGACGCGCTGAAAAAGGTGCGTGCATGAACGAACTGCTGCGGCTGCTGCGGTACACCAGACGATATGTTCCGCACCTGCTGGCATCGGTCGTCCTGATGATGTGCGTCGGCGCGGCGCAGGCGCTGACGGCGAAACTGATCGGGCCGATTTTCGATCGCGTGCTGAATCCGCAATCGGCCGACGCGCCGGTGGTGTTGTTCACGCTGATGAAGCACCAGATCGTTCTGTCGGACCTGTTGCCTTCGTGGATCCACAACGTCTGGCGCATGGTGGCGATCGCGATTCTGGCGGTTTTCATGGTTAAAGGAATCTGCGATTACTGCGGCAACTATCTGATCAACTACGTCGGATTTTCCGCGGTCACCGATCTGCGGCAGGCTGTCTTCGAGCGCGTGCTGCATCAGGACGCGAATTTTTTTGAAAACAATTCCACGGCGCGCGTTATGTCGTCGATCATGAACGATCTGGAAAAAATCCAGGTGGCGATGTCGCATATTCTGGCGGACTGGCTGCGCCAGAGTTTTACGGCGCTGGCGCTGCTGATCGTCGTGCTGCAGACCGACTGGCGCCTGGCGATCGTCAGCCTGACCGTGCTGCCGTTCGTGCTGATCCCGACCATCAAGCTGGGCCGTCGGATTCGCCGCACCACGCGCAGCGCGCAGGACGATGCGGCGGAGGTGAATCAGGTTCTGCAGGAAACGCTCAGCGGCAATCAGGTAGTGAAGTCGTTCGGGGCGGAAGAAATCGAATCGAACCGGTTTCGCGATCGCGCGCAGCGGCTGCGGCGGTCGAATCTGCGATACGTGGCGCAACAGGCCATCGCATCGCCGCTGATCGAATTTTTCGGCGCGATCACGATCGTCAGCCTGCTGAGTTACGCGCGCATCCAGATTCGCGATCACCAGATGACGACCGGCGATTTCACCAGCTTTGTCATCGCGCTGCTGCTGCTGTACGAGCCCGTGAAACGCCTGGCGGGGATCCACAATATTTTTCAGCAGGCACTGGGCGCGTCGCAGAAAGTTTTCGAATATCTCGACCGCGACCAGCAGATCAAGGAGCGTCCGGGTGCAGCGAAGCTCGCGCGATTCGAAAAGGCGATCGTATTCGACGATGTCAGCTTCCGCTACCCCACGTCGCCCGATGGGCACGTGCTGAATTCGGTGCGGCTCGAAGTGAAGGCCGGCGAAATCGTCGCGCTGGTGGGGCCGAGCGGCGCGGGCAAAACGACGCTGGCCAATCTGGTTCCGCGGTTCTACGACGCGACTGCCGGAGCGGTGAAGATCGACGGGCGCGACGTGCGCGATCTGCGCCTCTCTTCGTTGCGCGACAAAATCGGCATCGTGGCGCAGGACACTTTTCTGTTCAACGACACGGTGGCGAACAACATCGGCTACGGCCGCCCGAATGCGACGCGCGAGCAGATCCACGAAGCGGCGCGCAACGCGCTGGCCGAGGAATTCATCCTGCGGATGCCCGACGGATTCGACACGATCATCGGCGAGCGCGGCCAAAAATTGAGCGGCGGGCAGCGGCAGCGGCTGGCGATCGCGCGGGCATTGTTGAAAAATGCGCCGATTCTGATTCTGGACGAAGCCACGTCGCATCTCGACACGGAGTCGGAAATGCTTGTGCAGCGCGCGCTGCAGAACCTGATGGAGCATCGCACGGTGATCGTGATCGCGCATCGGTTGTCGACGGTGCGGCGCGCTGATAAGATCGTTGTCCTCGACCGCGGAAGGATCGCCGAGACGGGGACGCATGAAGAACTGGTCAGCCGCGGCGGAGTTTATCAGCGGCTGCATGAATTACAATTCTTGGAACCGGACTCCGTACAGTCATGAAATCTCTTCGCAGCATGACCGGCTTCGCCCGCGTCCGACGGCCGCTCGGCGATGGCGAGCTGGTGGTCAGCCTGAAAAGCCTGAATCATCGCGGGCTGGATATTCAGGTGCACGCGCCCAGCGCGGCCGATCCGTTTGAGAGCGCGATCCGCGCGATGGTGAAAGCCCGCACACTGCGCGGGCACGTCGAGGTGCGCGTGTCGCTGCCGCATTCGGCGTCGAACGGAGGGGCGCAGGCGCTGAATCACGCGCTGCTCGAAGAATATTTGAAGGCGTTTCGCGAAGCGGCGTCGGCCCACGGGCTGGATTCGACGCCGGACCTGAACGCGGCGCTGCGGATCCCGGGGATGTTCGAGGAATCGGGCGAAGCCGAGGCTCCGGCGGAGACGGAAGGCGTGCTGCTTGACGCGCTGGATAAGGCGCTGGAGGAGCTGAACGCGTTTCGTGCGCGCGAAGGGGCGGAAGTGGCGGCGGAAATGCGCGGGCATAACGCGAGGGTCGGCGAAGTGGCGGCGGAAATGGAAAAAATTCGGGGCACGGCCACGGCGATCTTTCAGAACCGGCTTTCCGAACGCCTGAAGGAATTGCTGAAAGGCGCGCAGATCGATCCGCAGAGGCTGGCGCAGGAAGCCGCGATCCTCGCCGATCGCAGCGATATCGGCGAAGAATTGGCCCGGCTGAAAATTCACTCCGGGCAGCTCGCGCAGTTGCTCGACGGCGGGGGCGAGGTCGGGAAAAAGCTGGATTTCCTGCTGCAGGAAATGAATCGCGAAAGTAATACGATTCTTTCCAAAACCAGCGGCGCGGGAGAAGCCGGGCTGCGGATCACGGACCTGGCGCTGGCGGCGAAGGCTGCAATCGAAAAAATCCGGGAGCAGTCGCTGAACCTAGAATGAGCATGATCTTCATCATTTCCGCGCCCTCGGGGTCCGGAAAGTCGACGCTGACGCGCGGATTGCTGCAGCGCATGCCGCGGCTGCGTTTTTCGGTTTCGTGCCTCCTGGATTATCAGACCTCCGGCGAGATCACCGGAGACTACGGCCAATCGGTGAGCTACGCGGCGTTGGGTTATTACCGGCGCGAGGATTTCGATCTGGGGGCGGCGGACCGCGAGGCTTTACTCGATAGCGCCTCCGAAACGCTGCGGCTGCTGCGCGAGACGGGGCAACGGGAGGCCGTTCCGGCGCGGGGCGGCTCGACCGCGCTCGAAACCCGCCGCGGCGCCT
>JAIQFJ010000009.1 GCA_020073325.1 Terriglobia bacterium
CGGATCCGACTCAACTCAAGCGCGCCGTGTTCATCGCCCTCGCCAGCGGAGTCGTAATGGCGGGAGCCGACGGCCCGATGGCGGTCCGCATCGCTGAAACCACCGAGGGCCAGGCCGCCGAGCGAACCGGTGTCGAACTGCGCCGCGCCCTGCAAATGGTCGGCAATCATGAGTCGTATCGCGAAGCCCGCAATCTGGTCGAGCAGGCATACATCCGTGAAGCTGAGGCGATCCGGTCGCCGTCGGTGCTGGCCGAGGGCGACGCGAAGGCGGTCACGAAGATCGACGAACTCGCGAAAACATTTGTCGAAACCGGTCGTGCCGCGGATTTGAAGCGTCTGGAAACATACGCGAAGTCGGTGGGATCGGCGGACATCAAGCTGACGTCCGACGAAGAACAGGCCTCGAAGCTGATCCCGCGCAAGAAGCCGGGCGCTCCCGCGCAGCAGGGATTCGGAGGACGCGGCGCGCCCACAGCAGTTCCCGGAAACGGCGCTCAGGAAGCGCGTCTGTTTGCCGATGGAAAGCGAACGATCCTCGAAATTCGCGACGCCGTCAGCGCCGAATTTTTCCCGATCGAGGCAGGGAAGTTCATCCAGTATTTCCGCGATCTGGAGAAGCAAGGCCAGTTCGAAATCGTGCAGAAATAAGAATCGGCCGTTACTGAACGTGAATGAACATGAATAGATAATTGACGTTCATTGACGGCTATACTGAAACAGAATGCATCTTGTCCCTACCCATGAAGACGTCGTCGGACTGCTCCGTCGCACCGGCGGCCTGCGCGAAGGACATTTTGAGTACACCAATGGCCTGCACGCGAATGAATATCTGCAAGTGGCGCTCACCATGCGCTACTACGAGGCGGCGAAGATCCTTAGTGTCGGCCTGAGCCGCAAGCTGCGCGCGAATTCGGAAATCCGGGCGATGATCCCGGAGCTTTCCATTGTCGCCCCCGCTACGGGCGGACTTCCGGTCGCCTACGGCGTCTGCGAAGCTCTGCGCGCGCGCCAGGTTTACTGGGCCGAACGCGAAAATGAAAACGAGCCGCAGCGCTTCCGCCAATATCTCGAGCTGAAGAAGGGCGAAAAAGTCCTGCTGGTCGACGATATTCTTCGCACCGGAAAGAAACTGGCCGAGTTGAAAAAGCTGGTTGAGAACAGCGGCGGAGAAGTTGTCGGCCTCGCAGTGGTGATCTATCAGCCCAACCCGACCACGCCGAGCTTCGATCCGCTGCCGTTCTACTATCTGGCAGAACTCGACGCGACTTATTATAAGGACGCCGCGTCGTGCGACCTGTGCAAGAAAGGCGTGCCGATCGACAAGGTCTGGTTGTAAGTTCACCTGCGGCACGCAAAGCCGGACACCCGCTCCTTAGCAGTCGCGGCTCTTTGTCAGTGTTTGGGAAATTGTCAGGGTTGCGGTAAAAGGAATGATTTCGCGCAAAGAGAGCGAGCCGTTCTTACTTCGCCGCGTCGAGAAAACTGCGCAGATCCGCTTCGTCGACGCCCGGCTCCCCCGGCGCGACGTTGTTCAGCTTGCCCGCCTTCATCCATTGTTCGAGCTGCCCGACTAAATCGAACAGATGGTCGAACGAATCGACAATAAACAGCAGCGGCTGATAATGGTCGATCTCGAAACTCTGATTGATCGCCCATTCGAGCTGAATCGGATAGCGCTGCACCTCAGGCGACTCGACGCAGTGCTGAATTTCGCCATATGAACTCAGCAGGCCGCTGCCGTAGACCTTCAGGCCGTCGCGCCCGCGCATAAGGCCGAACTCGATCGTGAACCAGAAAAAGCGAGCCATCGCTTTAATCACGCTGGTCAGCGTGCGGATCTGTTCGTCTTTGTCGCGAATTCCGCTCACCATTTCCGCCGCGGTGTGCGCGCATTCCCCGAAGCGGACCAGCGTGTCGGCAAACGCGCGATCGGTGTGCATCGGAACATGCCCTGCGATGTCGTGGAAGATATCGGGTTCCGGCAGATAGTCGAGCTTGTCCGATCGGCGGATGGTGATCGTGGTCGGAAATTCACGGTTACGCAGGCAGTCGAAGAACAGGAATGCCGGAACGTAACCGCTTACGGCTTTCGCTTTGAAACCCGTCAGCGGAGAAAGAAACCGGTTCACGTCGTCGAGCTTCGGGACCCGGTCGGCATTCAGGCACAACGAGCTGATTCCCTTTAAAAAGTGCTCGTTGGCGTATTTTTCCCACCGGGGCATCATGCGGGTGTAGAGCTTGTGCCAGGCCTCGTGATTCTCTTCCGAATACAGCTCGTACGGCTGGCGAATGTACAATTCGCCGTGGCTGCGGGCATCTTCGATAAACGGAGCTTCGGTGGTTGTAAGGCCGATCGAAACAGAGGCTGGCATCGCGTCCATAATGATACTCCAAATTCCACCCACGGGATAGTGGTGCTGAGGTAAATTTTCTAAGCGACATAGGGTGTTCGATGCGTAGGCATCAGCAAGTTACGTTGTTACGCTAAGCCTGGGAGTACTGTATGCGTTTGACGTTTGTAATCGCTTTCTGCGGAGCCCTGGCGTCGGGACAATCGCTGGTGGAACACGCCGCCGCGGCCGCCGGCGGATCGGTGGGCGGAGTCGCTGGAAAGAAAGTGAGCGACGGGTTGACATCGATCTTCCAGAAGGTGGACCAACAGACGGCAAAAGCGGCCAAAGGTTCGAAGGGCACGGCGGCAGCTTCGAGCGATCCGTTGCTCGAAGTCGGACCCGGCGTTCCGAAGCAGCGCGCTTCGGTTCCGCCCCCGCCTCCTCCGTTGAAGCACGCCGCGCATAAACCCGCGCCGCTGCCGGTGGCTCGCGTGGCGCCGGCTCCGGTGGTGACGCCGCAGGTCGAGCCGGAGCCGAATCCGGTCACCGCGACCGAGTTGAAGACGCTGGTGGCGGGCATGAATCGCAAGGATGTTCTGAAACTCGGGGCGCCCGCCGCGCGCATCACGATGTATGACGATGGCCACCTGGTCGAGATTTACCGCTACCAGGATCACGATTCGAGCGTCGGCGTGGTACGGCTGACGGACGGGTCGGTTTCAAGCGTCCAGGTTCGCTGAGCCACGATCACGCGATCATGGGAAGGATGCAGGTCCGCATCCTGACGGAATCCGACGCCGAAGCATTTCGCATCCTGCGCCGCGAACGCCTGCATCAGGAACCGCACGCGTTTGCGGAATCGATCGCGGAGCATGACGCGCTGTCGCTCGAAACGATTCGAACGCGCCTGCGCCGTTCGGGAGAGAACTTCGTCGTCGGAGCATTTGAGGACGAGGAACTGGTCGGCATCGCCGGCTTCTCGCGAAGCCCGCGGGTAAAGAGCCGGCATAAAGGAATCATCTGGGGCGTCTACGTGCGTTCGCGAGCGCGAGGGCAGGGAGCAGGCCGCGCGCTGATTTCCGCGCTGATCGATCGGGCGCGCGTGGAGCCGGGATTGGAGCAGATCCAGCTCAGCGTGTCGATCGGCCAGGAAGCCGCGCGGCGATTGTACGAGTCGCTGGGATTTGAAGTGTTCGGCCGCGAGCGGCACGCATTGAAGGTCGACGGCCACTATGTCGACGAAGACCACATGGTCCTGTGGTTGTGAGGGGGGCGCTCCCTCCGGTCGCGGTTCACTCCATTTTCGATTTTCGAAAACGCTTTGCACCCGCCCAATAGAGGCTGATCTCGTGGCCGTCCGGATCGTCCAGATAAGCGTGCATCCATCCCCACGGCATGAGCTTCGGCGGCTTCTTGATCGCGACGCCCTCGGCTTCGAGCTTCGCGCAGAACTTTTCGAGTTCCTTCACTTCGAAATACAGCCGCACGCCGTCGGACGGAGGCACGGATTGTCCCGGTTCGGGCAGATGCAGCGCGAGCGTGCCGGTGCCCTTCGACGCTTTGAGCCGGGCATAGACCACGCGCTTCCGCCACTCGAAGGTCTCGACGATTTTGAACCCGAGCAGGTCCGCGTAAAACTTCAGCGATGCGCTCACGTCGCGCGTGTAAAGCATCGCATGGTTGAAGTCGACCGGAGATCCTTTGGGCATGATCAGATCGTATACCGAAGCAATGTGGGCCGGTAGGATACCGGCGAGCCGGCTGTCAGCCGGCCCCACATGTTTATCGCGGCGCGCGCGGTCCCGGGCCTCGCGCGAAGCTCGACATCGGCGGCGGCGGTGGAGGCTCGGGTTCCGGGGCCGGTTTCTTCGGGCGCGAATCGAGCCGCGTCAGAACCATCTCTTCTTTGGCTTTGGCGAACTTCGCCGTCCCCGGGGTGACACCGGTGGCGGCCACCATCTCGTCGGTGATCTCCATCGACGCCGGCAGATACTTGGCGAAGTAGTTGCGGATCCGATCCTGCACCAGCCGCTGCTCGGAGTAGACCAGCAGATAAAGCACGATCTCGCCGGGGGCCTTCGACAGGACTTGATACAGCGCCGACGGCTTCTGCAGCTTGGGACTCTTCAGGTCGCGCTCCAGTTTCTTCGCCGCCGCTTCCAGTTTTTCCGAGGCGTTCAGTTCCGGTTTCGTAAGCGCGGTCGCCTTCATCAGCGCCGAAATTTCTTTCGCGTTGAGCTTTTCGAGCAGCACCATCAGAAACAGCGGAAGCGCGTTCATCTTGTAATCGACCGGCACCACCTGCCGCGCCTTCTGCAGTTTCGCGAACGTCGCCAGATTCAGCTTCGCTCCTTCGAGCGCCGGCGAATACAAGCCGATCAGCTTTTCTTCCTCGAGGGCCTTCATCAGATCGCCCGCCAGCGGCTCCGCGGCCATGCGGCGCAGCTCGTCGCCGAGCGCTTCGGGCGTGATCTTGGTGAGCATCTCGGCTTCGCGCGCGTTTTCGTACTGCAGCCTGGTGCGCTCGTCGATCGCGTAGCCCAGGCGAATCTTGAAGCGGATCAGCCGGATCATGCGCGACGGATCGTCGTAGAAAGAATAGTTGTGAATCGCGCGCAGCTCTTTGCGTTCGATATCGCCCACGCCGTTGGTGGGATCGATCGGCAATCCGAGCGAGGCTTTATTCAACGACAGCGCGATCGCGTTGACGGTGAAATCGCGCGTGCGCAGGTCTTCGTGGATGGTCGCGGGACTGATCTGCGGCTTCCCGCCCGACTTGGCGTATTTTTCGTTGCGCGCCATGGCGAGCTCGGCTGTGACCGCGCCGGGGAATTTCAGCTCCAGACATTTTTTGTGATCGTCGGTCGAGACAATCGACGCGCCCGATTTTTCGATCGCCTTGACCAGCTTCAGCGGACTCGTCTCGACCGTGAAATCGAGATCGCGCACCGGAAAGCCGCCCAGCATGTCGCGCAACGCGCCGCCGGTGAGAAACAGATTCACGCCCGCCGCAGAAGCGATCTTCTGCATCTCGCCCACCACGCGGAACTGTTCCGCGCTGAGGTGGCTCTCCAGCATGAACATGTAATCGCTCATTCGAACTTGTCCTCTACCGCGGGGAACTACGCCCGCGGATGATGTTGGTCTACGGTCTCACGCAGCCGGCGCCGTGCCACATGTGTGTAAACCTGCGTTGTTGAAATATCGGCGTGCCCCAGCATGATCTGGACGCTGCGCAAATCGGCTCCGCCTTCGACCAGGTGCGTCGCAAAGCTGTGCCGGACCACGTGCGGCGTCAAATTTCGAAAAATGCCAACCTGCCGTCCATACCTGCGGATCAGTTTCCAGAATGCCTGCCGCGTCATCGCACCTCCGCGCGCCGTGACGAAAAGAAACCGGCTCGCACGGCCCTTCAGGAGCTTGGGGCGGCTGTCGCTCAGATACCGGTCGATCGCCTCCCGCGCCGGAACGCCGAACGGCACCAGCCGCTGCTTGTTCCCTTTTCCGGTCACCCGCAGGACACCGAGGTCGCGCTCGACGGCGGACAGCTCCAGCCGGCACAATTCGGAAACCCGCAGCCCGGCCGCATACAGCAGCTCGAGCATCGCCCGGTCCCTGATACCGGTCGGTTTGGTGAGCGGAGGCGCGGCCAGAAGTTTTTCCACCTCGTCCCGATTCAGATACTTAGGCAGCGTAGTCCACTGCCGGGGAAGCGCCAGAAATTCGGTGGGGTCGCGGTCGATTTCGCCCTCCCGTGCCAGAAATCCATAGAAATTGCGCAGGGTCGTGATGTGGCGTGCGATCGACCGTGGCGACAGTCCCGCGCGATATAAAGACTCGACGTAGCTGGCCAGATCCTCGGAAGAGGCTTTTGCAGGGGCCGGGATTTTCGCGCTAAGTCTTTGTAAATCAAATTGATAAGAGTGCAGTGAATTCGCCGCCAGCCCCTTTTCCACACGGCAGAAATCGAGGAACGACCGGACCGGTGCCGCATCGGCGACCAACGCGTTCATTTAGCTAATGATACAATACTTGCGAAATTGTTTGAAAGGAAATCCTGCGGAAAGGCCGCCTAAGTGGCTGGAACCACCAACAAAAAGGTTCTCATCGCCCGCTTCGACCGCGAATCGCTGCGCGGATTCGTCCAGACCCCGGGAGGCTTCGGGGCCGACGCAGTCGAGTTGCTGACGCCGGAAGGGTCGATCGTCTCGATTCCGTATTCGGAGACAAAAGCCGTTTGTTTTGTTCGGGATTTCGACGGCGCCGACTCCTGGCGCGAGCAGCGGTCGTTCGCCGCGCGTCCCAAAACGCCGGGGCTCTGGGTGCGGCTGGTCTTTCGCGATCAGGATTCGATGGAGGGCATGATCGCGAACAACCTGTTGCTGGTGGAGCCGGGCGGGTTCAGCATCATTCCTCCGGACCCGACCTTTCAGAACCAGCGGATCTTCGTGCCGCGCGCGGCTCTGGCCGATGTGCAGGTGCTCGGGGTGATCGGAAGCCCGCTGCGCAGGAAGCCGGCCAAGAAAGTCGAGCAGGAAGAGGGGCAGCTCGAAATGTTCGGCGAAAACGGTTGAACCAGTGGGCGGTAAGGTCGCGCAATTGGAGTTGCGCGACGTTTGCCTGGCTGATCGAGGAGGCCTGGTTGCTGGAGCAGGGCGCTGATTTTTTTCTGCAGGCGAGCGTCGTGCTCAATCTGCTGCAGCAGCGAGCGTGTTGCCCCTGAGAGTCGCACAGGCAAGCTGGTCGCTTTGTCGTTTCGTTGGTTGCACGCCTCTTCACTCATCGGCAGGTGCTTGCGGGTTCGCCAGTCGTACAGGGCTATTCCGTTATCTAGTAAGCTGTCCCGGCGATTTCGAAAGCGGCGCTAGCCACTCGCTGGCGCTCGTGGTTCTGTGGTCTACATTGCAACTCCATCGTTTAGCACTGAACCGCGAACGCGAGTGAGCGGACCCGTTCGCTTTCGGAATCGCCGGGACAGCTTACTAGAACGATTCTGGCGTGGATTCGAGGGTTAAAGATTTGCTCGAACTGGAGCTTCTTTTCGCGCCTCTTTCGGAGCCAGAAGGTCGCCGTTGCCAGCTCCTGAAAAACGAGCTGAAATCTGACTTGGAACATGCCCAGGCCGTCAATATAGGGTCTGCTTGCATGACAGCCTCCTTCTTTACCGGTGGCATCGGCGTTGGGAACATTTTCGCAGGAAGTGGCGAGGGCGGCGCGTCCGTTCAGTCGCGTGAACTCGCCTGTAGTGTCGCATCGCGGCGGTGTGCTGGTCTGGGCGCGGGATGGCAAGACTGCTTGACCCCGCCCTTACGGGCGCGGCTGTCAGTCGCCGTCTCGACGTGATCGAGATCGACATCGCCAATGCGCGTGAGGGCGGGGTTTCAAAGCTCCGCTTCACCGCCACGCGTGGTTGACTTTTATTTCGGCCGCTGCGAATAATCGAAGTAGCGCCCGACATGTTAAAGCTCACGAAAAAAGCGGACTACGGGCTGATCGCGCTCCGGCATCTGGCGGAGATGCCCGGGGGATCGAGCGCGAAGGATATTGCCGTGAATTACGGCATTCCGCTGCCGCTGCTTTCGAAAATTTTGCAGAAATTGGCGCGTGAAGGATTGCTCGCCTCGGAGCAGGGGACGCGCGGAGGCTATCGGCTGGCTCGCGACCCGCATGAGATTTCGGCGCTCGAAGTGATTCGCGCGATCGACGGGCCGATCATCCTGACGCACTGCTTCACCGAACACACCGAGTGCGACCAGAGCGGCCGCTGCCCGGTGCGCGAGCCGCTGCGCAAGGTTCACGAAGGCATTTTGCAACTGCTCGAAAACATCAGCATTTCGGACCTCACGCAGGACGGCATGCCCGTGCCGGCCATCCCGCTCACCACCATTCAATTCGGAATGAAAACATGAAGACTCCGGTCTACATGGATTACCAGGCCACGACGCCCGTCGATTCGCGCGTGTTCGAGGCGATGCGGCCGTATTTCTGCGAACTGTTCGGGAACGCGGCGAGCAAGACGCACAGCTTCGGGTGGCGGGCCGAAGATGCGGTCGAGAAAGCCCGGCGGCAAGTGGCCGAGCTGATCGGCGCGTCGGCAAAAGAGATCGTTTTTACCGGCAGCGCGACGGAGTCGAATAATCTCGCGCTCAAGGGCGTCGGCGAGGCGTATCGCGATCGCGGGAATCACGTGGTGACGGTCGCGACGGAGCACAGAGCGGTGCTCGACGTGTGCAAGCACCTGGCGGCGGACGTCACGTATCTGCCGGTCGCGCAGGACGGATTGATCGATCTCGATCAGTTACGCGATGCGATCACGGATCGCACGGTGCTGGTCAGCGTGATGTATGCGAACAACGAAATCGGCGTGATTCAGAATCTGCGCGAGATCGGAAAGATCGCGAAAGAGCGCGGCGTGCTGGTGCATTCCGACGCGACGCAGGCGGTGGGAAAGATTCCGGTGGACGTGGCGGCGGACAATATCGATCTGCTGTCGCTGAGTGCGCATAAGATCTACGGTCCGAAAGGCTGCGGCGCGCTGTATGTTCGCGCGCGCGACCCGCGCGTGAAGATCGCGGAGCAGATGAACGGCGGCGGTCACGAGCGCGGGATGCGCAGCGGGACGCTGAATGTTCCTGGAATCGTCGGGCTGGGCGAGGCGTGCACCATTGCTCGGGTCGAGATGGCGGAGGAAGCGAAGCGCACGGCGCGCCTTCGCGACAAACTGCGCGACCGGCTGGCGGCGGATCTCGACGAGGTGTACGTCAACGGCTCGATCGAGCAGCGGCTGCCGAACAATCTGAACATGAGTTTTGCGTTTGTCGACAGCGAATCGCTGATGATGGGGATTCACGACATCGCGGTGTCGAGCGGATCGGCATGCAGTTCGGCGGCGATTGAGCCGAGTCATGTGCTGCGCGCGCTGGGGATCGGCGACGATCGCGCGCATTCGGCGATCCGGTTCGGACTGGGGCGGTTCACGACGGACGAAGAGGTCGATTACGTGGGGGCGCGCGTGACGGAAGTCGTGCGCAAGCTGCGCGAACTTTCGCCGTTGTACGAAATGCGGCAGACGGTCCCTGACCCCGGCGTCACGGGCCACGTGTCCCAAAGCAGATCATGAGGCGCAGGAGCGGCGTTCGCTCGCGGTTCATACAAATCGCTCAACCCATGTAGTGGCGATCGCGACCAGAGGAAGCGGCGAGCATTGAGTTTTCACAAAGACTCGTAACGGTTTGGGTGAAAACTCGGTAGCGCGATCATTTGACCAATCCACAGCAGCAGCCGGCATGGCTGCCGGCTTGCCGCTCGACGAGCGGCCCCACGAATTCTGCTCCACGTAGAATAGAGGTGCATGCGCCTCAGCTTCCTTAACGAGTGTGTGAAAAGTATCGGCGTTCGCTGGCGGTTCATACAAATCGCTCAACCCATGTAGTGGCGATCGCGACCAGAGGAAGCGGCGAGCATTGAGTTTTCACAAAGACTCGTAACGGTCTGGGTGAAAACTCGGTAGCGCGATCATTTGACCACTCCACAGCTCGAATTCTGCTCCACGTAGAATAGAGGTGCATGCGCCTCTGCTTCCTTCTGATCGCTTCTCTTGCGCTCGGCGCGGACGATGTTCATATCTCCGCCGATTCGCTGCGCGGGAACTTATCGTTTCTCTCGTCGGACCTGCTGGAGGGGCGCGCGACGCCATCGCGCGGGCTCGACATCGCCGCTGAGTACATCGCGGGGCAGCTCCGGCGCGCTGGACTCGAGCCGATCGGCGACGACGGATATTTTCAGACCGCGACCATGCTGGTCCGCGAGCAGAATCCGCAGGGATTTCAGATGACCGTGACCGCCGGCGGCAAGACCGTGCGCGTCGAAGCGGAGCAAGCGGCAATTCTGGTCGACAAAACGCTAAATCTGGAAAATGTTCCGATCGCGATTATGCCGGAGGATGCCGCCGGCAAGGTGGTGGTGATCAACGCGCCGGGGCGCGTCGCGCCGAAGGGGGCTGCTCTGGTGTTGTTTGCTCCGCCCGACAGACCGCGGCCTTCGGTGACCGATCCTGAGTCGGCGCGGCCGGCGCGCAGCTCCGTGGTGTCTCCGGAAATGATGGATCTGCTGAAGAACGCCAAGGACGCGCGCGTGACGCTGCATGTCGAGCCGATGATCGAGCGTCGCGTGAAGGTCCGCAACGTGGCCGGCGTGCTGCGCGGGTCCGACCCCGTGCTGCGCGATACGTACGTCCTGCTGACCGCGCATTACGATCACGTCGGCATGCGGGCGTCGGGCGACGACAAAATTTTCAACGGCGCGAACGACGACGGCAGCGGCACGGTTTCGGTGATCGAGATTGCGCAGGCGCTTGCGGCGATGAATCCACGGCCGAAGCGGTCGATTGTCTTCATGACGTTCTTCGGCGAGGAACTGGGAGACGTGGGGTCGCACTATTATGCGCGTCATCCGCTGGTGCCGCTGGCAAAAACGGTCGCGCATTTGAATCTGGAACAACTGGGCCGCACCGACGACAGCGAAGGCGCGCAGGTCGCCGAGGCGACGGTGACCGGGTACACTTTCTCGACGCTGACGAAGACGCTGGTGGAGGCGGGTAAGGCGGTTGGGGTGAAGATTCACGATCGTCCGCACACCGACGAATATTTTTCGCGCAGCGACAATCTGGCGCTGGCCGAAACCGGCGTGCCCGCGCACACGTTGGGCGTGTCGTTCGATTTTCCGGATTATCACGGCGTCGGCGACGAGTGGCAGAAAATCGATTACGACAACATGGCGAAGATCGACCGGGCGGTGGCGCTGGGGCTGCTGCGGCTCGCCTCGGATGCGGAGCCTCCGAAGTGGGACGAGTCGGTGGCGGCGGCGAAGAAGTATGCGGACGCGGCGAAGAAGCTGCACGAACCGGCAGCGGCGGCGCGTCGCTGAGCCGGGCTGGCGCTACTGCTCCAGCGCGGCGCCGGTGGTTTTGTGTTCGCCTTTGATCGAGGCGAGGCCTTTCAGCGATCGCGAACTGGCAGGCAGATCCTGCAGGGCGGTCTGAAACGCGGTCTGCGCCTCGTGCGTCTTGCCGGCCTTCAACGCGATCTCGCCGAGCGCCTCATTGACGGGCCGGGGATACTGCGGAGGCTCGCTGTAGCGCAGCTTCCGCTGCGCCTCCGACGCGCGTTTGAGGGTCTTCAGCGCGGCGTCCGTCTTGCCCTGCGCCGCCAGCACGTGGCCTTCGAGTTCCTGGCGCGCGACGGTCAATTCTCCCGGCGGCGCGTGCTTCACCTGAGCGTCGTAATCCTTCAGTGCGGCGTCCATCGCTTTCGCTTCTTCCGCGGCCGCGGCTCCGTTGCCTTTGCCGGCCTGCGCGACGCCCATCGCCCAATGACGCCATGCCTGCTCGCGCGGGCGATCGTACACCGGCAGCGAGGTTCCGTCGAGCAGTTCGTCCCAGTTCTGTGAAAGCACCATAGCGCGCATCAGCGCAAACCAACCCTGACGATACGCGGTGAACGCGTTGTCGACCGCGGCTTTCTCGCGCGGATTTTCGGCGAACTCGAGCAGCGACCGGGCGTATTCCTTGGCCTTGTCATACTGGCCGTCGAAGGCATAGGCAGTCGAAAGATAGTGCGTGTTGTGGCCGTGGTGGCCGGTGCCGTAGAGCGAATCGGCCTTGATGTAGCCGAGTTCGTTCACGTTGGCCATGCCGAAATATTTCTCGGCGAGGTCGAGCTTGCCGGTCTGCGAATAAATATGACCGGGCATGTGCAGCGCGTGCGGGATGTTCGTGACCAGCTCGGCGTAGCGCTTGCAGCTGGGCCAGGCGTCGGAGGCGAAGCTGGAGCCTTCCCAGGCGTGGATCACGTAATGATGGACGCCGGGATGATCCGGCGCGTCTTTGAGAAGCTGGCGCAGGATCGCGACCGACTCCATCGAATCGGCGCGCGGGGTGTGGTCGGGAAGATCGAAGCCGCGCATCAGGTGCAGAGCGAGGAACGTGCGCGCCTCTACTTCTTTCGGATATTTGGCGACGATCGCGCGGAGGCCCTCGATATAGGCGTCGTCGGCGCTCTTGCCGGAGGGCGGCATGCGGCGCGCGGCGATCGAGGCGATGTACATTTTTTCGAGGTCGGTCGCTTTGCCGGGAGCCTTCGCCAGTTCGACCGCTTTCTGCGCCGCGGCGAGCACGCGCTGATTCGGCCGCGGATCGCCTCCGCCGCGATTCGCTTCAAGCTGATGGCGCGGGCGGTAGTCGCCTGAGGCGATCATCGCGACGCCCCACCACGGCATCGGCGCGTCGGGATCGAACTGCGCGGCTTGCAGGAAGCTGCGTTCGGCTTCGACGGCCCAGAAGGAATGAAGCTGGGCGAGCCCCTGATCGAAAAATTTCTGCGCTTCGGGATTCGATGTCGTGATCTTGAAGTGGACGTATTCGGTCCCTTGTCCGGTCATGATGTGCGCCGGAAGCGCGGGGGCGGTGCCGCTGGGGGGCGGGATGCACAGGTCGGGCTGCGTGGCCTTCTGCTGGGCGAAAACCGCCATGGTCAGGAAAGCGCCTGCAAGGAGCTTCTTCATGCCGTTCATTCTACAACGGATGTTACGGAAATAATACGGGGCTGGGATGCGCGGTAGCACCCGAATGGTACTTGAACTTCAGGTGTCGCGGGTTTTGTCCTCGATCAGATGGCAGTGCTTATATTTCTTCCCGCTGCCGCATGGGCATGGATTGTTCCTTCCAATTCTGCGAAGTGTCGCGGTCGGGTTCGTCCTCTCTATAAGATCTTCCGAACTGCCGAATCGGTTGTCCATGGCCTGCTGAGCTTGTTCCGGGCCGAATTTTCGGTACCGGGAAGGGGGAAAAAGCAACTCATGCAGCACGAATGCGACGAGTCCGAGGAACAAAACAGTCGATCCCAGCCAGTGATATCCAACGCCCGTTATGACTAGCACGAGGATCACCTGCCAAGCGCGAGACCGAGACACAATTCATCCTATCGTGTCGCAAACATCTTCCAAGCACTGCCGGGGTGAGCTCTGTTAGTCTCCCGTTATGGAACCGCGCCGTTTCTAGTGTGTATGAGCGTCCGCCCTCAGAGTGCGACAAACCGCAGCGACGATTCGTTGATGCAATAACGCAGGCCGGTCGGTTCGGGACCATCGTCGAAGACGTGGCCGAGGTGGGCGAGACACAGAGTGCAGTGGACTTCGATGCGATCCATCATCATGCTGGTGTCGCGGCGCGTCGCGATGTTTTCTTTGGCGATCGGGGCGAAGAAGCTCGGCCAGCCGGTCGCGGAATCGAATTTCGCGTCCGACGAAAACACCGCGTTCGAGCAGCAGATGCAGCGGAACAGGCCGCGGTTGTGGGATTTGTACATCGTGCCGGTGTAGGGAGTGTCGGTCGATTCGCGGCGGGTGACGTAGAACTGGCCGGGTGTGAGGAGTTTCTTCCACTCGGCGTCGGTGTGGACGATGCGTTTCGTTTTCGTTGCCGGCTGCGGATTACCGTGATCGTCGAAAGGAATGATCGTCACGTCTACGGCGGGCGGCGGAGGATCGCCTTTGCGCGAGGTGAGCGCGTAGATTCCGGCGAAGGCAAACGGCGTGATTACCAGTGCACGGCGGCGGCTCAGGATTTCTTTCAGCGATTCCATTTCTCGCGTTCTCTCAAGCGAAGAACCTGCGTGACGTGATGTTCGCCGTGCCAGGCGTAGAGCGCGGCCAAATGTTCCAGCGATACGAAGCCTCGCACGGGATGCACGAATCCTCGCTTCCATTGTGCCTCGTCGAGCGCGCGCCACGCGGCGACCCAGCGCAGATGCAGCGCGTCGAGCAGGTCGAGCGACGGCGCAATGGGTCCTTCACGCGCGTCGGGAATTTCCGCCCATTCGGCTTGCAGGTAGCCTTTGATCGTCGGATTGTCCTCAGTCAGCGCCCACTTGAAACGCACATAACTGTTGAGATGATCGTCGGCGTAATGATGAACGACCTGTCGAACGGTCCAGCCGCCGTCGCGGTAGGAAGTATCGAGTTGCACGGCGTCGAGTCCGGCGACGGCTTCGCGAAGTTTTTCCGGAGTTGCCGCGATGACGGCGAGCCATTCGTTGCGTTTTTCCGGCGTCGGCACGACTTGCCAGTCGAATCGGCCGATCGGATACTGCAAATCTTCAAGACTCATCGCTTCTATTGTGCACGTGATGTGAAGCCTGCGCCTCAAAACCGACTCGATCAGGACACGCTGGTTTCTTCCGGAGTTGAAAACCGAGCCCCACAGTTATATTCTTAGAGGCTGCAAATCCGCCGTGGGAGTCACCCCTACATGTCCTCGATCGACGTGCCGCTTCGAAACGGCGGCTTCGGCAACACCATGCGTAAAGATAGCTGGTGGGTCGAGCCGCTGCTCGTGTTTTGTGGATTCGCTGCCTTCATCGTTTATTCGACGTGGGCGGCATTACAGGGCAATCATTACACCTTCGGTCCTTACCTCTCGCCTTTTTACTCACCTCTCCTGATGACGGAAAAGCCGGGATGGTGGCCGGCGTTCGTTCCGTTTTCCGCGGCGATGCTGATTCTTTGGGCTCCGGGCGGGTTTCGCTTCACGTGCTACTACTATCGAGGCGCCTACTATAAAGCATTCTGGGCGGATCCGCCGTCGTGCGCGGTGGGCGAGCCGCGGAAGTCGTATTGGGGCGAGCGGTCGTTTCCGCTCATCATCCAAAATATTCATCGCTACTTCCTGTATCTCGCGCTGGTGTTCATCGTGATCCTGGCGCTGGACGCTTACCGGGCGATGTGGTTCGACGGGCACTTCGGAATGGGCGTCGGGACGCTGGTGATGATCGTCAATCCGATTCTGCTGGGCTGCTACACGCTGGGATGCCACTCGCTGCGCCACCTGGTGGGCGGAAGGCTCGACGAAATGTCGAAGAAGCCGGCGCGCAAGCAGGCTTACGACTGCGTCTCCTGCCTGAACCGGAAGCATATGCTGTGGGCGTGGCTGAGTTTGTTCTGGGTCGGGTTCACCGACGTTTATGTGCGGATGTGCTCGATGGGAATTTTTCACGACGTGAGGATCTTCTAACCCCCATGGCCGAATATCAGAAGTTCGAATACGACGTTTTGATCGTCGGAGCCGGAGGCGCGGGGTTGCGCGCCGCGGTCGAGGCGTCGGCGGCGGGCGTGAAGACGGCCGTGTTGTCGAAATCGCTGCTGGGCAAGGCGCATACCGTGATGGCCGAAGGCGGAATGGCCGCGGCGATGGGCAATGTGGACGATCGCGACAACTGGCGCGTCCATTTCGCCGACACGATGCGCGGCGGGCAATATCTGAACAATTGGAAAATGGCGGAGCTGCACGCGAAGGAGGCTCCGGCGCGCGTCCGCGAGATGGAAGCGTGGGGCGCGGTGTTCGATCGAACGAAAGACGGCCGCATTTTGCAGCGGAACTTCGGCGGGCATCGCTATCCGCGGCTGGCGCACGTCGGCGATCGCACGGGCCTCGAACTGATCCGCACCTTGCAGGATCACGGGATCCATCAGGGCATCGACTTTCACATGGAGACGACGATCGTCACCTTGCTGAAGGATGGCGACCGGTGCGTCGGCGTGTTGGCCTACGATCGCGAGCGCGGACGTTTCAAGCTGTTTCACGCGAAGGCGGTGGTGCTGGCGACGGGCGGAATCGGACGCGCTTATCAGATTACGTCGAACAGTTGGGAATACACGGGAGACGGGCACTCGCTGGCGTATCACGCCGGAGCGGCGCTGCTCGACATGGAGTTCGTGCAGTTTCATCCGACAGGGATGGTGTGGCCGCCGAGCGTTCGGGGAATTCTGGTGACGGAAGGCGTCCGCGGCGAGGGCGGCGTCCTGCGCAACAGTGAAGGCAAGCGGTTCATGTTCGACGATATTCCGGAGAACTACAAACCGCAGACCGCCGACAACGAAGAAGAAGGCTGGCGCTACACGCAGGGCGACAAGAACGCGCGCCGTCCGCCGGAGTTGCTGACGCGCGATCACGTGGCTCGCTGCATTCGCCGCGAAGTGAAGGAAGGACGCGGGTCGCCGCACGGCGGAGTTTTTCTCGACATCGCGTGGATCAAAGAGCGGCTGCCGAACTCGGTGGAGCATATCAAGAAAAAGCTGCCGAGCATGTATCACCAGTTCAAGCAGCTCGCCGATATCGACATCACGCAGGTGCCGATGGAGATCGGTCCGACGACGCACTACATGATGGGCGGCGTGCAGGTGGATGCGGAGTCGCAGATGTCGACGATCGCGGGATTATTCGCGGCGGGCGAATCGGCGGCGGGGCTGCATGGGGCGAATCGGCTCGGCGGAAATTCGCTTTCGGACCTGCTGGTGTTCGGAAAACGCGCGGGCGAGTTCGCGGCGAAATTCGCCAGGGAACACGGCGCGGGGCAGGTCAACAACGAACAGGTGGAAGAAGCCGCGCGGTGGGCGCTGGCGCCGTTCGATCGCGGACCGGCGGGCGAAAATCCCTACACCGTGCAGCACGACCTGCAGGCGATGATGCAGGACCTGGTCGGCATCGTGCGCCAGGAAGAAGAGATGGAGCGCGCGATCGAAGGCATTCAGGCGCTGAAGGCTCGCGCGGCCAAGGCCGGGATCGCGGGGAATCGCGAATACAACAACGGCTGGCACACGGCGCTCGACCTGAACAATCTGCTGACGGTGTCGGAGGCGATCGCCATGGCGGCGCTGATTCGCAAGGAAAGCCGCGGCGCGCACTTCCGCGACGATTATCCGGAGAAGAGCAAATATTGGTCGGAGCGGAATTTGCGCATCACCAAGGGCGCTGACGGGCATCCGCGGGTGGAAGAAGTTCCGGTGAAGGAAATGCCCGAGGAGTTGAAACAGGTCATCGAGGAGCAGAGCAAATAATGGCTACCGCAACGTTTCGAATCTGGCGCGGCGATGCATCGGGTGGCGATTTCAAGACGTACACGACGGAAGTGGAGTCGGGGATGGTGGTGCTGGACGTGGTGCATCGCATTCAGGCGACGCAGGCCAACGATCTGGCGGTTCGCTGGAATTGCAAGGCAGGGAAGTGCGGGTCGTGCTCGGCGGAGATCAACGGGCGGCCGCGGCTGATGTGCATGACGCGGCTGAATGAGCTGGATCTTTCGCAACCGGTGACGGTCGAGCCGATGCATACTTTCCCGCGCATGAAGGATCTGGTCACGGACGTTTCGTGGAACTACAAGGTCAAGACGAAAATCAAGAAATTCGCGCCTCGCAAGCCGGACGCACCCGACGGCACGTGGCGCATGGCGCAGGCCGACGTCGATCGCGTGCAGGAATTTCGCAAATGCATCGAGTGTTATTTGTGCCAGGACGTGTGCCACGTTCTGCGCGAGCATCACATGCACGACCAGTTCATCGGTCCGCGATTTTTGGTGTACACGGCGGCGATGGAGATGAATCCGCTCGATACGGCGGATCGCATCGGGGATCTGCGCGATAGCTGCGGCATCGGCTATTGCAACATCACGAAGTGCTGCACCAAGGTGTGTCCGGAAGAGATCAAGATTACGGACAACGCGATTATTCCGCTGAAGGAGAGGGTCGTGGATGAGTTCTACGATCCGCTCCAGAGAATTTTTAAAATATTCAGATAGCGGGATGCTCGATTCGAACGACGTCACCGGGCGCGAGCGCGTCCAGCGCGGATAATGCCGCCGGAAGCAGCATCTCCAGATCGTGAAGGCGATTGCTGGGTGCACACAGGATCACAATCGAGATTCCTCTCCTCGACAGATTCTGCTGCGAAGGGATCTCCTGGTCGACGGTAATCAGCACTTCGAAGCCTGCCTGTTCAGCCGCTTCAAGCAAACGCCCATTTTTCAATCCCGCGAAATTGGCGTAGGCTGCGGTTTGGCAGTCGTGGCCTCCAAAGCAGTGGCGCAATCTTTGATCGATGCATTCATCGAGAAGGATGCGCATCAGGCGCGGGTCAGCAATAGCTGCTTTGCTTCCTCTAAGGCTTCGAGGGCGAGCGCTCGCGATACGGTTGGAAACCCTTCGAGGAAACTTTCGAGCGGTTCACCTGCCTCCAGATAGTCGAACAGCGTCTTTACGGGCACACGAGTCCCGCGAAACACGGGAACGCCGTGCATGACTTCAGGGTCTCGCGTGATTGCGCCCACGACCAATTATCGTCCTATTGTTTCCGTGATGTCGATAGAATTGTTTATGGAAATCCGCGCACTCAATGAGTCCGACGCCGCCGCATGGTGGGATCTGCGGCTCGAAGCCTTGCAGAACGAGCCATTTGCGTTTAGCAAAGCTATCGATGAGCACCGTGCGACTCCGGTGGAAACCATCGCCACGCGCTTTCGTGATGCCGCGCCGACGACTTTGAATCTCGGCGCATTCGAAGACGGAAAACTTGTCGGCACGGCGACCTACATGCGGGAAGCGGGTGAAAAAGAGCGCCACAAAGGTCGTATCTACGCGGTCTACGTTTCCGCCGCCCATCGGGGGAAGCGCATCGGCAAGGCGCTGCTCGAAGGGTTGCTCGATTTTGCCAGGAGCGATGCAACACTCGATCAGGTGCTCATTTCGGTCGCGACCAGTCAGACCGCGGCCTGCGCGCTGTATGCTTCCCTCGGATTCGTGAAATACGGGACCGAACCGCGTGCGCTGAAGATCGGCGCGCATTACGTCGACGAGGATCATATGATCCTGCGGTTGAGGTAGGCTCCGAGCGCACCCGCGGCCAATCGGCCGCACATTGAGATCGCCAGCAGCCACTGAAACGAGATCCCCAACGGGATCAGCGAGGCGAGATCGACTGCACAGGCGGCGACGCCGATGCAAAATCCGTCGATCCATTTCTTCCCGAACCGCCACGCGGCGAGGAAGCTGAACAGCGCGCCGCCGACCGGGCCGGTCCACGCGCCGAGCCGCTCTGCGAACCGCTGATCGGCTCCGCTTTCATGCGGGCTGAATAAAGCGACCAGCTACCCCGCTCATGGTCCTGTAGTCTGCTTTGCAAACTGAACCGAACGCGAGTGAGCGGCCCGTTCGCTTTCGAATTCGCCGGAACATCAGCGTGGGGCCGCTCGTCGAGCGGCGAGCCGGCAGCCATGCCGGCTGATGCCGATTCCTTCGTGCTCCGCGCCATCCGAGTCCTCACACCGGCGCAGGAGGCTCAATGAGCTCCGCATCGTGATTGAAAGCCCACTCCGGCGATTCCGAAAGCGGCGCTACCCCGCTCATGGTCCTGTAGTCTGCTCTGCAAACTGAACCGCGAACGCGAGTGAGCGGCCCGTTCGCTTTCGAATTCGCCGGAACATCAGCGTGGGCCGCTCGTCGAGCGGCGAGCCGGCAGCCATGCCGGCTGATGCCGATTCCTTCGTGCTCCGCGCCATCCGAGTCCTCACACCGGCGCAGGAGACTCAATGAGCTCCGCATCGTGATTGCGACACTGAAAGCTCCCCGGGCAGCGATCCCCCACGACACGCCGCTAGCCTTGCCGCAGCGATTTTGCCGCCGCTGCGGCTCGTTCGAATTCTTTTTCGATCGCTTTCGATTGCAGTTGCTTTCGCAGATCCTGCAAACGATCGATGAACGCGGCCAGCGCGGCGTCGATCGAACCCCGGTTCGTCGAAAAAATGTCGCGCCAGATTTCATACGGGCTCAAGGCGAGGCGCGTCAGATCGATGGCGGCTGGTCCGACGACCTGCGCGGCTCCGGGTTCGGCGGCGATCGAAGCGGCCAGCGCGGTCGAGATGAGTTGCGGCAGATGCGACGTCAGCGCCACCAGGCGATCGTGCTCCTCAGCGTCGAGAATCACGACGCGCGCGCCCATGCGCTTGATCCAGCGCTCGAGATCGGCGTCGGGCGTTGTGAGGATGTAGGGGCGTCCTTTGAAAAGTCCCGCTTCGGCTTCGGCGACGCCGCGCGTCTGTTTGCCGGCCATGGGATGGCCGCCGATGAATCGCCCGCGGCGAATCCGCTTGGCGGCGCGCGCGACGATGGCGGACTTCGTGCTGCCGGCGTCCGTGATCAGGGTGCCGGGGTAGACATGCGGATCGATCTCATCGAGCGTCTGCAGAATGCGTTCGATGGGTTGGGCGAGATAGATGAGATCGGATTGCCCGGCGGCGTCGCGCAAGGGCATGGCTTCGTCGATCACGCCGTGGGCGAGCGCGGCTTTCACCGTGTCGGGCGAGCTGACGCCAATGATTTTGCCCTTGAATCCGGCGCGGCGCAGAGCGAGTGCAAAGGATCCGCCGACGAGGCCGACTCCGACGACGCTCACGACTGACCAGGTCTTCGCCATGTCAGAGTCGTTGAAGCCCGGCCTGACGGCCACGGCTGCGGCGCACGCGGCTCACGCGGTTCTCCCGACAGCCGCCGCGATCGCGCGGATTTGCTGCATCATTTCGGCGAACTGCGCGGGCGTCACCGTTTGCGCGCCGTCGCTCATCGCTTTATCGGGATCGGGATGAACTTCGACAATGAGCCCGTCCGCTCCGGCGGCCACGGCGGCTCGCGCGAGCGGCAGCACCAGGTCGCGGCGCCCGGTGCCGTGCGACGGATCGCCGACCACCGGCAGATGCGACAGTTTTTTCAGCACGGGAATCGCCGAGATATCCATGGTGTTTCGCGTATACGTCTCGAACGTGCGGATCCCGCGCTCGCACAGGATCACTTCGTAGTTTCCGCCGCTCATGATGTATTCGGCCGCCAGCAGCAGTTCCTCGATAGTCGCGGACTGGCCGCGTTTCAGTAAGACCGGCTTACGTGTTTTGCCCACCTCGCGCAGCAAATTGAAATTCTGCATGTTCCGCGCGCCGATCTGCAGAATGTCGGAATACGTGAGCAGCATCGAAAGCTGCGTGTGGTCCATCACCTCGCTGACCACCAGCAGGCCGCGGCGATCGGCGGCGGTCCGCATCAGCTTGAGGCCTTCTTCGCCCAGGCCCTGGAAGCTATAAGGCGAGGAGCGCGGCTTGAACGCTCCGCCGCGCATGATCTGCGCGCCGTGCGACGCGACGATTTCGGCGACCTTCTCGATCTGCTCGCGCGATTCGACGCTGCACGGACCGGCCATCGTGACCACGTGCGTCCCGCCGATTTCGACCTTGCCGATCTTGATCACCGTTCCTTCGGGCTTCCAGTGCCGCCCGGCCAGCTTGTACGGCGAGACGATGCGATGGCATTCCTTGACGCCGTCCATCACCTCGAAATCGTGCGGATCCATCTCGTCGATGGGCCCCACGCCGCCGAGCACGGTGTGCATCACGCCGGTGGAGCGATGCACGGTGAAGCCGAGCGTGACCAGACGGTCGATGACGGACTGAATCTGTTCTTCGGTCGCGCCCTGCTGCATGACGACTAACATTGGTTGATTGGCTCCTTTGACCCCGCCATCACGAGTCTGTGTGAAAACTGAACGTTCGCCGCTTCCTGCGGTCGCGGTTCATTGCCGGCATCCCGCTGAATCAGCCGTTTAAGGAACCGCGACCGCAGGAAGCGGCCGGCGCCGATCATTTTCACACAGACTCGTAAGGGCGGGGCTTGCTCGCGCGAAAACAGAGATACACGGGGAAAGCCCCGGCAGTCATGCCGGGGGCTCGTGCACTCACTCACGATTTCCCCCCATCGATCCGCATCTTTTGCAGGCTGCGCATTTCGTCGATGATTCGCTCGAAAATCCGCTGCGCCGCCGCGACGCTCAGCGGTCCACGATTGTTTTCCGAAATATTGCGAAAAACGTCCTGTTCACGCTTGGGCTCGTAGACGGGAAAATTCACGGCCTGTTTGACGCGGCCGATCTCTTCCACCACGCGCGTGCGGCGGTTCAGAGTTTCGAGAAGCTCGCGATCGATCGCATCGATCTCATCGCGAAATTTCGCGAGAATCGCGAGCGCTTCTTCCGGAGTCATCCGTCGATCCCTTTGCGCAGCGAACGCGCGAAACCTTCGAGATCGCCGCCCTGTTCGATGATGCGGACGAAGGCGCTGCCGACGACGATTCCATCGGCGAGCTGCGCGACGTCGTGCGCCTGCTCCGGAGTCGAAATGCCGAACCCGACGGCGAGCGGCAGTTTTGTTTCGGCGCGCATGGAGTTCACCAGCGGCGCGACGGAGTTCGAAAGCTCCGCTCGTTCCCCGGTGACGCCGGTGCGCGACACGAGGTAGACGAATCCGGTCGAGTATTCGCCGACGAGTTTTAAGCGCTCAGGCGTCGAGGTCGGTGCGGCGAGGAAGACGGTGTCAAGCCCGGCTTTGCGCATCGCGGCCACGTAAGGCGATGCTTCTTCGACGCTGAGGTCGGTAAGCAGGCAGCCGTCGATGCCGGCGGCTTTGGCGTCGCGTGCGAGCGCGTCGAGTCCGTAGCGCAGGATCGGATTCAAATAAGTGAATAGCAGTAAGGGAATCTGCGATTTCTCGCGGATCTTTTTCGCGATCTCGAGGACTTTCTTTACCGTAGTGCCGGCTTTGAGGGCGCGGTCGGCCCCGCGCTGGATCACCGGCCCGTCGGCGATCGGGTCGGAAAACGGCACGCCGAGTTCGATGAGATCGACACCGCCGCGCTCGAGCGCCGCAACGAATTCGGGCGTCTTTTCGGGCGTCGGATCGCCGGCCGTGATGTAAGCAATCAGAGCCTTGCGGCCGTTAAACGTGGACTGGATTCTGCTCATCGAGTTCAGGAAGATTTTCGCGATAGATGTCGGTATCTTTGTCGCCGCGCCCGGAAAGATTGACGACGTACAGCTCGCCCTTCGCGGCCGGCGCGCGGCGGATCGCTTCGGCCACGGCGTGCGCGGATTCGAGCGCGGGAATAATGCCTTCTTTGTGCGCCAGCGTCATGGCGGCGTTCAAAGCTTCTTGGTCGCCGACCGAGGTGTATTCGGAGCGATGCTGATCGTGCAGCCAGGCGTGTTCCGGGCCGACCATGGCGTAATCGAGTCCAGCGGAAACCGAATGCGTCAGCGCGACCTGTCCGTCTTCGTTCTGCAAAACGTAGCTGTGCGCGCCGTGCAGGACGCCCGGGGAGCCGCCCGAGAATCGCGCGGCGTGTTCGCCCAGGCGGTCGCTGTGGCCGCCGGCTTCGATGCCGATCAGTTTGACTTTCTCGTCGCCGATAAAGGCGTGGAACATGCCGATGGCGTTCGAGCCTCCGCCGACGCAGGCGAAGATCGAATCGGGCAGGCGGCCTTCGCGCTTCAGAATTTCTGCGCGCGTTTCTTCGCCGATCACGCGATGAAAATCGCGCACCATCAGCGGATACGGATGCGCGCCCAGCGCGGAGCCGAGCAGGTAGTGCGTCGAGTGAACATTCGTGACCCAGTCGCGCATCGCCTCGCTGATCGCGTCTTTGAGAGTCCGGCTGCCGTTGGTCACGGGCACGACCTTCGCGCCGAGCATCCGCATGCGAAACACGTTCAGCCGCTGCCGCCGCATGTCTTCTTCGCCCATGTAGACCGTGCAATCGAGGCCGAACAGCGCGCAAACGGTCGCGCTGGCGACGCCGTGCTGACCGGCGCCGGTCTCGGCGATGATGCGCTTCTTGCCCATGCGAACCGCGAGCAGCGCCTGGCCGAGACAATTATTGATTTTATGCGCGCCGGTGTGAAGCAGATCCTCGCGCTTGAGGTAAATCTTTGCTCCGCCAAGCGATTCGCTCAAGTGTTTGGCGTGATAGAGCGGCGTCGGACGGCCCGCGTAGTTGTGAAGCAGGTCGCCCAGTTCGGCTTGAAATTTCGGATCGGCCGAAGCTTCGCGATAGGCGTGCTCGAGTTCTTCGAGCGGAGCCATCAAGACTTCAGGAACGAAGCGGCCGCCGTAAGGACCGAAGTGACCGGTCGAGTCAGGCTGCGAAATCATCATGTTGGTATTTCCCGAGCTGCGGCGATGAAGCGCCGCACCTTTTCGTGATCTTTGATTCCCGGAGCGGATTCGAGGCCGGAGCTGGCGTCGACGCCCCAGGGCTGTGCGATGCGGATCGCCTCCCGGACGTTCGAATCGTTCAGTCCGCCGGCGATCATAATCTTTTTTCCGTGCGCCCGTGCGATGCTCCAGTCGAACGAAACGCCGTTGCCGGAGCTGTCGAGAAAAAGCGCCTCGCAGGATCCGGTGCTGAGCGCGATGCCGCCGTGTTCGGGAATCCGCACCGCTTGCCAGATGCGGAGGGTGCGCGGATTGACCTGCGATGCGCCGTAGATTTGAGCCACGTCGAGTTCGCCTTCCTTCATCGCCCAGTGCACGTATTCCGGATCTTCGTTGACGAATACGCCGACTTTCCAGAGTTTGAGACCCTGGCAGAGCTCGCGTGCGCGTTCCGGAGTAACATAGCGCGGGCTGGGCTTATAGAAGATGAAACCGATGGCGTCCGCGCTGGCATCGGCCGCGGCCTCGGCGTCTTCGCGTCGGGTGATTCCGCAGACTTTGACGATCATTGCAACGCTCGCAGGGCGGCCGAAGGATCGGGGGATTTCATCAGATGCTCGCCGACGAGGAATGCCTGGAAGCCCGCCGCGCTTAATTTTTCGACATCGGCGCGGGAATGGATTCCGCTTTCGGCCACCTTGAGAATCGACGCGGGAATCTTTTCGGCGAGGCGGAGAGAAGTTTCGAGATGAACTTCGAAGGTGCGCAAGTCGCGGTTGTTGACACCAACGATTTCCGCACCGGATGCGAGCGCGGCGTCGAGTTCGGAAGCATCGTGAACTTCGACCAGAGCGGCCATTTTGAATCGTGCCGCGAGTTCGCGGAAACGGCGCATTTCGGACTCATCGAGGAGGGCGGCGATCAGCAGAATCGCGTCGGCGCCATGGGCCGCGGCTTCGATGACGTGCGCCTCGTCAATCGTAAAATCCTTGCGAAGGACCGGAATCGCGACCGCGGCGCGGGCAGATTCGAGATCGGCCAGGCTGCCCTGGAAAAAATCGCGGTCGGTGAGGACGCTGAGCGCGGCGGCGGCGGTGTACTGCCGCGCAATCGCGGCCGGATCGAAATTTTCGGCAAAAACGCCCTTACTCGGAGACGCTTTCTTGATTTCGGCGATGATCGCGGGCTTTTTCGCGGCCAGCGCGGCGCGGAAATCGCGGCGCTCCATCCTGCCGGCGGCGCGGCGTTCCAGATCCGCCAGACGTTCGCGGACAGAGCTCAGGTCGCGACGCTTCTGGTCGACAATTCGGGCCAGGATGTCGGGTACGGCTTTGACCATGTGCGGGAAATATTCATGTTAACATCACCCGCACGCGGATCTCAGCCGATGGATCGACGGACACCTGGAGCGATCCGCCGAAAGATTCGGCCACGCGCCGCGCACCCTGGATGCAGAGCGTGGAACCGGGGCCCAGCGACGCTTCGGAGCGCCCATGGGCGGCGCAGGAAAATTCGAGGCAACCGGGCTGGATCCGCAAGGCGGCGGTCGGCGGAAACTGGCGGAACAGGATGACCAGATTTTCCACCAGCGCGCGCAGAAGCGGCGCGTCGGCTCGAACGGCCGGAAGCGGATCGGCAAATTGGACATCAAAGCCGGCAAGTTCGATCTCGCCGACGAGGTCGCGCAAATCGACGTCCTCACGCTGCCCGGGAAGCGGATCGGCGATGAACTGGCCGCTGGTCAGCATCCAGTTGGATTGCTCGACAAGAAGCTGGATACGGTCGAGCTGCTCATGGACCTTTTGCTCCTCGGGAAGGATGAGCGTCAGATAGTAGGCGATCGATTCGATGGTGCTGAGCGGCTGCCGCAGCTCGTGCGCCAGGACGCGCATCAGGTCGTCGGAAGGAGCCGGGGCGGCGTCGGCCATGGGTGTTTGTTATACCGCCTCGCACGAGTGCGCGTCAACTTAATCTCGACCGGACGCGTTCGCTGAGGGCTTTGCCGTCGACGCGCTTACCCGCAAGTTTCGCCTGCGCGGCTTTCATGACGACGCCCATTTGCTTGAGCGACGGATTCGGCGTCTCCGCGATGGCCGCGGCAATGGCGGCGTCGATCTCCGCATCGGTGGGCGCGGCGGGCATGTAGGATTCGACCAGTTTCAGCTCGTTTTCTTCTTTTTCGGCGAGCTCGGGACGGTTGCCTTTGCGAAACATGTCGGCCGCTTCGCGGCGCTGCTTGATCAGCGTGGTGAGGATCTGCAGCTCGACCGATTCGTCGATAGGTTTGGCGGGATTGTCGACCTTGTACTTCATCAGCGCGGCCTTGATCATGCGCAGAGCGTCGAGCCGCGATTGTTCGCTGGCCTTCATCGCGGCGGTCATGTCGTGTTGGATCTGATCGAGAAGCGGCATTGGAGTCTAGTTTAAACAATCGCGAGAATTTTGGGCCGCAGCGAGCAGTAGATCCATTGCGGACCGAATTTCAATTCGATTGGGACCAAGACAATCTTGATCCACATCGCTCGGCACGACATCACGGCGGCCGAATTCGAACACCCGCGGGAAGCGGATCCACTTGACATGGGGTACGACTTTATCGACGGCGAGCATCGTTGGATCGAGGTCGGGCACACGCGCGCTGTTCGCGTGATCGTTTTGGTCTGGACCCTCCGAGGATCGATCGTCCGGCCCGTCACGGCTTGGCAGGCACCGCGAAAACGAACGATCGCATATCTTAAACTGAAAGGGCTGACATGAAAAAGTTGTCTCCTCCGAAATTCGCTAACGAAACCGAGGAAGCCGATTGGTGGTACGCGAATCGAAGGGCCGTCGAGGCAAGGCTTTTTGAGGCAATCCGTAACGGCACCGCCGGACGCGGGGCGCCACTTCGACTGACCCGCGAGGCTCTGGCGATCGAAGAAGTCGCGCTTCCGATCGCGGAGCTCGACCGTGCGCGGGAACTCTGCGCGAAAAAGAAGATCGATTACCGGACCTATCTGAAGAACCTTCTTCACGACGCGCTCGATCGCGAGGAAGCGGCCGCCAAAAAATCTCGCACGGGTCGAACTGCGCGATAATTGGGAGGTAACTCCCATGCACATAAAGAAGCAGCGTTTGCTCACCCCGGGGCCTACGCCCCTCTATCCCAAGGCCCTGTACGCCATGCTGGGATCGGACCTGCATCATCGCACGGACGATTTTCGAGGCGTATACAAATCGGTTCTCGCCGACCTCAAGGAGTTGATGGGGACGGCCAACGACGTTCTGGTGCTGGTCGCCTCCGGCACCGGGGCGATGGAAGCGTCGGTCACAAATTGTTTTTCGCCGGGCGACAAGGTGATCGTGTGCTCGGCCGGAAAATTCGGCGAGCGCTGGGGCGAAATCACCAAGGCTTACGGGCTGAACGTCGTCCTGCTGGAAAAGCCCTACGGACAAACCGTCAGCGCGGCTGAGGTGGAAAAAGCTCTGGCGGCGAATCCCGACGTCAAGGGCGTGTTCGTGCAGGCGTCGGAAACATCGACCGGGGCGTCGCATGACGTGCGCGCAATGGGCGAGGCGATCAAGAAGACCCAGGCGATTTTCGTCGTCGATGCGATTACGGGGCTCGGGACGCAGCCGCTCGATATCGACGGCTGGGGGCTCGACATCGTGATCGGTGGATCGCAGAAGGCGTTCATGGTGCCTCCAGGAATCGCGTTTTTGTCGATCAGTGCAAAGGCGTGGGCGCTGGCGGAGACGGCCAAGCTCCCCAAGTTTTATTTCAATTTGAAGAAAGAAAAGAAAAACGCGGCGAGCGGCGAATCCAGTTGGACTCCGGCCACGTCTCTCATGCTGGGCATGGCGGAAGCGCTGAAGTACATCAAGACGCTTGGAATGGACAAGCTGATCGACAACGCGCAGCAGCTCGCGCGGGCGACTCGCGCAGCGTGCGCGGCGCTGGGGCTCGAATTGTTTTCTCCCGATAGTCCGAGCGGGTCGGTGACGGCGGTGAAGGCTCCGGCGGGACTCGATTCGGGCGTGATCGTCAAGGATTTCAAGAGCCGCTTCGGCTCGATCATCGCCAACGGACAAGGGTCGATGAAGGGCCAGATTTTCCGCATCGCGCATCTGGGCTATTTCGATTTTCCGGACCTGTTCGCGATGGTGGCGGAATTGGAATTGATTCTGAAGGCGAATGGAGTGCCGGTAAAGCTCGGCTCGGGCGTGGCCGCGGTCGAGCAGGCTTACGTTGAAATCGCGATTGCCCAGAAAGAGACCGTAAACGCTTAAATGAAAATCCTGGTGGCTGAACCGCTGGCTGAGGCGGGAATCGAGATTTTGAAAGCTCAGCGCGGATGGGACGTTGTTGTCTCCAATCCGGAGGAGTATCAGAAATATCTTTCCGACGCCGATGCGCTGATCGTGCGGAGCGCCGTGAAAGTGGATGCGGGTGTTCTGTCGAAAGCGCCGAACCTGAAGGTGGTGGGACGCGCGGGCGTGGGCGCGGAAAATGTCGACGTGGAAGCCGCGACGGCGGCGGGCGTCCTGGTGATGAATACCCCGGGCGGCAACGCGGTCTCGGTCGCCGAACACACCCTGGGACTGATGCTGTCGATGGCGCGCTCGATCCCCCAGGCGATCGCGTCGGTGAAGAGCGGGAACTGGGAAGACAAGAAATTCCTGGGAACGGAACTGCGCGGAAAAACGCTGGGCGTGATCGGCCTGGGCAGCATCGGACGCGAAGTGGTGCGGCGTGCACGCGGTTTTGAGATGCGCATTGTCGCGAGCGATCCTTACGTCAACTCGCGCACAGCGGCCGACTTGAGCACCACGCTTCTGTCGCTCGAGGAGCTGTACGAAGAAAGCGACTACATCACGCTGCACGTCGCGCTGACCACGGAAACGTACGGGATGTTGAACGACGCGGCGTTCGCGCGCATGAAGAAAGGCGTGCGGATCGTCAATTGCGCCCGCGGCGAGCTGATCGACGGCGAAGCTCTGCGCAAGGCGATCAGGTCGGGAAAAGTCGCGGGCGCCGCGCTCGACGTATTTCAAACCGAGCCTCCGGTGAGCGAGCCGCTGCTGGCGCTCGACAATGTTCTGGCGACGCCGCACATCGGCGGATTCACGCTTGAGGCGCAGGACGCTTTGGGCTATCGCATCGCGGAGCAGGTGATCGAATATCTGCGCGAAGGCGTGGTGCTGAACGCGGTGAATATTCCGGCGCTGACGGCGGAGCAGTATCGCGCCGTGGGTCCCTATGCGACGCTCGCAGAAAAGCTGGGGACTTTCGCGGCGTATGTCGCGACAGGAAATCCGCGGCTGGTGCGGCTGGTGTATAAAGGACGCATTTCGGAGCAGAACACGTCGCTGATCCGCAATGCGGGGCTCGCCGGTGTGCTGAGCCGGTCGCTGGCGCGGAAGGCGAATGTCGTGAACGCTCTGCAAATCGCGGCGGACCGCGGCGTGTCGTACGCGGAGCGCTACGAAAAGACGGCCGAGCCGGGTCATGGCGACTCGGTGCAGCTCGAACTGGAGACGGATGCGGGCACGACGGTGGTCGAAGGCTCAGTGGTATTCGATCGTCCGCGGCTGCTGCGCGTCGATGGAATTTACTGCGAGGCTCCGCTGACCGGGCATCTGGTGTTTTTGAAGAACGCCGATGTGCCGGGTGTCATCGGATATGTCGGGTCGGTAACCGGGAAAAACAACATCAACATCGCGAGCTTTTCGCTGGGGCGCGAGGAGCGGCCGGGAAAGAATGGGTCGCTACAGGCGGTCGCGGTGGTGGAAACGGATGGTCCGGTGCCGGAGAATGTGCTGAAGCAGATCTTAGAGAACAAGTCGGTCACGCTGGCGAGGTCGGTAGAGTTGCAGGCGTGAGATGGATCTCGTCTTCGAGTGGGATCCGAAGAAGAATCGCGCTAACCTGAAAAAACATGGAGTCGGAGGAAGCGGCGGCGGTATTTTACGATCCGCTGGCTCTTATTTTCCCGGATCACGAACACTCCGATGCTGAAGACCGCGAAATCATCGTAGGCTACTCGGCGAGAGGACGACTGCTCGTGACGAGCTACAAAGAATGGAACTCGTGCATCCGGATCATCAGTACTCGCCGGGCCACGAAAATCGAAATGCGGGATTATGAAGAAAACGTCGGGAACTAAGGCATCAAAACACCAGCGCGACGAGCTTCGCCCCGAGTACCGGTTCGACTACAAGCAAACGAGGCCGAACCGCTTCGCGAAAGATCTTCAAGGCAAGACGCTGATGGTCGTGCTCGACCCCGATGTCGCGAAAGTCTTCCGCGACGGCGAGTCGGTGAATGCCGTGCTTCGGGCTTTGTTGACCGTCATGCCAGCCAGACGAACCAAGCAGGTCCAAGCGGACAATCGGCGTTTTTCTAGAGCGATTCTAGCAACACGACTCTGCTAAAATCCGTTTCCATGAGCAACGTCTATCCTCCACCGGAGGAGTTCGCGAAAAAAGCGCACGTCCCGTCGATGGACGCCTATCGCGAACTGTACCGCCGGGCCGAGCAGAACCCTGAAGCGTTCTGGGCCGAGGTCGCCGAGCGCGAGATTCACTGGTTCGAGAAGTGGTCCAAGGTGCTGGAATGGGACGCTCCGTTTGCCAAGTGGTTCGTCGGCGCGAAAACGAACATCTCTTATAACTGCCTCGACCGCCACATCACCACGCATCGCAAGAACAAGGTCGCGATTCTGTGGGAAGGAGAGCCGGGTGAACAGCGGGCGCTGACGTATCTCGAATTGCATCGGCTCGTCTGCCGCTTCGCGAACGTGCTCCAGTCGCGCGGGTACAAGGCCGGCGACCGCGCCATCATCTATATGCCGATGATTCCGGAGCTGCCCATCGCGATGCTGGCGTGCACGCGGCTCGGGATCATTCATAGCGTCGTGTTCGGCGGATTTTCGGCGGAAGCACTGAAGGCCCGCATTCAGGACCTGGGCGCGACCGTCGTTATCACGGCCGACGGCAGTTATCGCCGGGGAAAAGAAGTGAAGCTGAAAGCCGCGGTGGACGAAGCGGTGCCCGAATGCCCGACGATTCAAGACGTCATCGTGTATCAGCGCACGGGCTCCGACACCCCGATGCAGATCGGCCGCGATCACTGGTGGCACGAACTCGACGCCAATGCGACCGAGGATTGCCCCGCCCTGCCGCTCGACAGCGAGCATCCGATGTTCGTGCTGTACACGTCGGGCACGACCGGCAAGCCCAAAGGAATTCTGCACACCACCGGCGGCTACATCACGCAAGTCACGGCGGGCATGAAGTGGATCTTCGACCTGCGTGATGAAGACACCTACTGGTGCTCCGCCGACATCGGATGGATCACCGGCCATAGCTACATCGTGTACGGGCCGCTCTCCGCGGGCACGACCAGCGTGATGTACGAAGGCTCGCTCGATTTTCCGCAGTTCGACCGCTGGTGGCGCATCGTCGAAAAATATCGCGTCAACGTGATGTATACGTCGCCGACGGCGATCCGCGCGCTGATCCGCCAAGGCGAGCATTGGCCCAACGCGCACGATCTTTCGAGCCTGCGCCTGCTCGGCTCCGTCGGCGAGCCGATCAATCCCGCGGCATGGGAGTGGTATCACACGGTGATCGGAAAATCACGCTGCCCGATTGTCGACACGTGGTGGCAGACTGAAAACGGATCGATTCTGATTACGCCATTGCCCGGCGCGACGCCGCTGAAACCAGGCTCGGCAACGTTTCCGATTCCGGGCATCATTCCCGATATCGTCGATTTCAACGGCAATCCCGTAGGCCCCGATCGCGAAGGGTATCTCATTATGCGGCGGCCGTGGCCGAGCATGGCGCGCACGATCTGGGGCGATCCGGAGCGATTCAAGGAACAATACTGGAATAAATTTCCGGGATCGTATTTCACGGGCGACGCCGCGCGCCGCGATGCCGATGGATACTTCTGGGTGCTGGGCCGCGTCGACGACGTGATGAACGTCAGCGGACACCGGCTGAGCACGATGGAGGTGGAGTCCGCGCTGGTGCGTCATCCGGCCGTCGCCGAAGCGGCCGTGGTCGGCAAGCCGCATGAGATCACCGGTCAGGCCGTGTGCTGTTTCGTGACGCTGAAGCGAGGCGAGTGGAACCACGACGAGCTCGGCAAAGAGCTGCGCCAATGGGTGGCGAAAGAGATCGGCGGCTTCGCGCGGCCGGAAGAGATTCGTTTCTCCGACGCGCTGCCGAAGACGCGCAGCGGAAAGATCATGCGCCGGCTGCTGCGGGAGATCGTGACGACGAACACCGTCGCGGGCGATGTCACGACGCTCGAAGACATGAGCGTCGTGACCAGGCTGGCGGCGCAGCAGGATGAAGATTGACGGTGTTCCTCAGCGGCCATGATTGTCCTGATCAATCTCGCCGCGACGCTGTTTCTCACGGGGCTGGCCTGGTCGCTGCAGTTCGTCCAGCTTGAGGTGCTTCAACCTGAGCAGCTCGCGCTGCACCGGCGGCTTAATTCGCGCCTGATGATCGCGCCCATGGCGATCGAGTTCGTCACCGCAGTGTGGCTGGCCTGTGTAGAGCCGCGGACGCTTCCCGTCGCGGCCCTGGTGCTGTGGCTGGCGATCGCGTTCGCAACTCTGCGTTACTCCCACGCGAGCCGCGCGGCCCGCATCGCCGATCTGAAATTCTGGAACGCGCTTCGCACCATCTGCTGGACCGCGCGCTCACTGTTACTCGCCGTCATTCTGTTAGAATCGCCGCATGCAAGGTAATCCGGAAGTCCTAAAGTGTCTGGGCGAAGCCCTGAAGGCCGAGCTCACGGCCATCAACCAGTATTTTTTGCATTCGAAGATGTGCAACAACTGGGGATACTATCGATTGGGCGCGTATTACCGCAAGGAGTCCGTCGAAGAGATGGTCCATGCAGAGAAGCTGATGGACCGGATCCTGCTGCTGGATGGGACTCCGAACATGACCGACATCGGGCACATCCATGTCGGCAAGAATGTCAAGGCGATGTTCGAAAGCGATCTCGCGCTGGAAATGGCGGCGTCCAAACACCTGAACGGCGCGATCAAAATCGCGACCGAGGTCCACGATAACGCGTCGCGCGCGCTGTTCGAAGAGATTCTGAAGGACGAAGAAGAGCACATCGATCATCTGGAGGCGGATCTGCACGCGATCCAGGAGATCGGACTCGATAATTTCCTCGCGCAGCAGTTGCATAAAGACGATTAAAGACAGATCACGCGCGGAGGTCCGCGCATCCAATAGGTGATGCCCCGAGTAGTGATTATCGGAGGCGGTTTCGGAGGGCTGGAAGCCGCCAAAGCGTTACGCAAGGCGCCCGTCGAAGTCACGCTTCTCGACCGGCGCAATTTCCATCTGTTTCAGCCGCTGCTCTATCAAGTCGCCACAGGGTCGCTTTCGCCCGGCGAAATCAGCGCTCCTCTGCGCGCAACGTTGCGGAGCCAGAAGAACGTCCGGGTTTTGCTCGGTGACGCCGTTTCGCTCGACGCCGAAAGGCGCGTCCTGATTCTGGCCGACGGCGCGATCGAATATGACGTGCTCATCGTCGCGACGGGCGCTCAGAATTTCTATTTCGGAAACAAAGATTGGGAGCACGCCGCCCCAGGGCTCAAGTCGATTGAAGACGCCACCGCGATGCGTCACAAGATTCTGTTCGCGTTTGAAGCCGCCGAGCGCGAGACGGATCCCGCGCGCCGCGATGCGTGGCTGACTTTCGTCATCGTCGGCGGCGGACCGACGGGAGTGGAACTCGCCGGCGCGCTCGCCGAAATCGCCACCGATACGCTGCGCCACGATTTCCGCTCGATCGATCCGCAGAACGCGCGGATCATTCTATTGGAAGGATCGCCGCACGTGCTGCCGTCCTATCCCGAAGATCTTTCCATCGCCGCCGAAAAATCGCTGATCAAGCTGGGCGTCCGTCCGCGCGCGGGAATCCGCGTCACCAGGATCGACGCCGACGGCGTCACGATGGATAACGGCGAGCGCATCGCGGCGAAAACCGTACTCTGGGCCGCCGGCGTGCGTTCGTCGGATTTCGGACAGGCGCTGAAGGACCACGCGGGCGCGGCGCTCGATCGCCAGGGACGCGTGATCGTTGAGCCCGATCTCACGCTTCCCGGCCATCCCGAAATTTTTGTCGCCGGCGACCTGGCGCATTTCGAGCAGGACGGTCATCCGGTTCCGGGCGTTGCTCCCGTTGCCATGCAGCAGGGCCGCTACGCCGCCCGCGTGATTCGCGACCGGCTGCGCGGCACACAGACCGTGCCGTTCCGCTACTTCGATAAAGGCAGCCTGGCGGTGATCGGCCGCCGTTCCGCCGTCGTCGAAATTGGAAAACTGCACGTGACCGGCGCGATCGCGTGGCTGATGTGGCTGTTCATCCACCTGATGTACCTGGTGGGCTTTCAAAACCGGGTGATCGTTTTTCTCCGCTGGGGAATTCAGTATCTGACCTTCGACCGCGGCGCGCGGCTGATCACCGGCAAGATCCCGGCCCCCGAAAAAGTCGAAGTTCCAATGTGGGGCCGGTAGTCCTACCGGCAAGCCGGTTGTAGAACCGGCTGGAGCTTTTCCGGTCACGCGACCTCAGCCGGTTTGACAACACGGCTTAATCCTCAAACGCCGGCTCGAACGCTTCCTCACCCCGAGGACGCACTTCGCGATTCCGCGTGAGAATCCGCGCGCAGGTATTCCAGCGCAGCAGCGCATCGTCATTGCCCGCGGGACGCAACGATTCGGCGCGCTCGTAGTAATCCATCGCTTCGCGCAGCGATTGATACGCCGAAAATCCCGCCCCCGGCGAGCCTTGCCGCAACAGCGCATCCGCCCATCGCTCCGCGATGATGCCGGAATAATAAGCGCGCTCGTATTCACCGTCAAGGCGCTGAATCAGTTCACGCGCGCTTCCGGCGGAGACTCCTTTGCCGAACTGATCGGTGCGGCTCAGCAGCAGCATCACGACCGCCTGCTGATTCTGCGGCTCAATGCGCAGGACGTCTTCGCAAATGCTTTCGGCTTGCCAGGGTTCATTCAGGAGGCGATACCGCTCGACCTTGGCGAGTGCTTCGGGGATCGCCTGACGCGAAATCGGTTTCAGCTCAAACATGCGTCATTTATAATACTCCCGTTGAAACGAGCCGTCGTCATCATCGGATTGGGCATCGCCGTGGAAGCCGCGAATATCGGCGTGCTGATCGCGCGCCGCTTTCGGAATCGCCGGAGTGGGCTTTCAATCACGATGCGGAGCTCATTGAGTCTCCTGCGCCGGTGTGAGGACTCGGATGGCGCGGAGCACGA
>JAIQFJ010000391.1 GCA_020073325.1 Terriglobia bacterium
CGAGCGCCAGCGAGTGGGCAGCGCCGCTTTCGAAATCCCCGCGACAATCTTACGAACGGCGCTTTTGTTGACACGTTTGTAACTACAATTGGTATCCTTTTTGAGACCGCCTTCTAATGCGACGCCAAGACGAGCCTGACATGGTGAGCCAGCGCGAAATTCGCGATCTCAGCCAACTCCGGGAGGCCCTTCAATCCGCAACGGAAGAAATCGGCGAGCGAATCGCCGGCGGCGCTTTTGTCGAGCCCGGTGAATATTCTTTCGATGGCGGACACGTCATTCGCCGTGAAACGCAGCTTCGCTTGAATCGGCTCCGCCTGCTTTCGCGTATTGTAGACCCGGACGACTTTGCATTTGTGGCCGGAAATCTCCCCGCGTCGCGAAAATTTCGAAAGAATCGAATCCGGATTTTTCGCCTGTATCTGCGCCAGGCCCATCGCGAGGTCTGGATTTCCTACCGCGTACAAGTGGACCATATCAGGATGGCCGCCGCCTGGTCGAGGAAATATCCGCCGTTGCTGGCAAGGACCGCGCGGACGTTGCTGTCGCTTGGAAAATTGCGGCTCGCGCTCCTCCTGTTTCGCTGTCACATGCCGGCACTCGTGCGGATCGGGGGCAACGTGGATCGCCTGGTCAGCTTCGCTTCACATCCAGGTTCTTCCGCAGTACTGAAGAGCTGACGCGCGCGAGTTCCGCCGCAAACACGCGGGCTTCTTCCTCGGCCTGATCGCTCACGGGACCCGAAGCCTCGGCCGGCACACCTTCGCGATTGCGCCGCAGCCGGACGGCCCAGATCACCAGCGCCGCCAATTGTCCTCCCACGATCAGAAAATTCGACGAAAAGCCCGCCGTCCCGCCGCTCGCGTCCATCAGGAAATGACCGAAAAATGCCGCCCCCAACCAGACGCTTAATGCCAGGACATGCGCCGTCAGGTTTTGCGAAATCGGAACCCGGGCATGCCGGATGAAGGCCAGCGACAGCAGCGACACCAGCAGCAGGCCGACGCACAAATGCTCGGTCAGGAGCACCGCGCCGCGGTAATCCGCGGTCCAATGCTTTCCGAAGATCGCCACGCCGAGACTCACCGAAGCAGCCACGAGGGCGAGGAGGCCCAGAAGCCTCCTCGCAAACCGCCGGTCGCGAAGCCGGTCAGTCAGTTTCCAGAACGTCTCGGCCGCGACGCCGCTTTGCACCACGCCGCCGCTCCACTGGCTGGCGATCCAGATCGCCGTGTAGGCGCGCGGATGCGCGACCGGTCCGAACGCCAGCAGCAACAGCGAAAGACTGAGCTGGTAGGCGATCAGAAACGAGAACACAGGATAAGCCCGCACCAGGCGCTCGGTCGCCAGGCGAATCATCAGCCACGCGGTGGCTGCGATCGAGAGCCACCAGACGACGAGAATCATCCACACCTGCATGAGAGTTCCCCATCATAGTGCCGCACGAAGCGGGCCCGCAAGCTAGCAGGCAGAGCGGCGGACACCACGGGCCTGGTTGCGCGTAAGCCGTGACGACCGCCATTCCTGTGAAGGCGATCGCGATTGCGATCCATCGATTGTTTTTCACGATACTTCTCCTTTTTCCGGCCGGAAGGATCCGGCACAGTACTAAGAATCACGAAAGTATCGGGAGAAAAGGCGAAGATAGAATGAAATTGCGGAGAAAAGTTCGGGAATTTATCGCGAGAATACCCGAAAAAACCACTTCCAGGAGAGATTTACCGTCGGGGACGGGACCCCGGCGGGTTACGCGCTGTGCGATTCCGCGTGAGCCGCGGCATGGTCCGACAGAACTTCGTCGGCGGAAACGTTGTAGCGTCCCTGCGCGATTTCCATGATCGTTTTGAGGAAATGCGGACGGTCGCGCAGCACGCGCGCGAAGTCGGATTTTTCGAGCACGAAAAGATCGCAATGCGATTTCGCGCGAACCGTCGCGTTGCGCGGCGCCGACGTCAGCAGGCTGATTTCACCGAAGAAATTTCCTTCTCCGAGTGTCGCGAGCACGGCGCCTGTGGCGTCGGTGACATCCACTTCGCCGCGCGAAATGAGATACAGCTCACGCCCGATCTCGCCCCTGCGAACCACTTCGTCGCCCGGTTGGAACACCACCGGTTTCAACGCCATGATCAGCGACGCGAGCAGCACAGGATCGGCGCCTTCAAACAGCGGCACGCGCGCCAGCGACTCGCGGTTGAGAAGCTCCACCCATTTCCGGCCGTCGCGCTCGATCAGTTCGAAGGCCGGCTTCGGGCCCCAGCTTCCGGCGGCGTAGTTCGGAAAATCCGCCGGCTCGTTCTTCCACGCATCGAGCATCGGCTGCGCGATCCTCCACGCCGTCTCCACCAGGTCCGTGCGCGAAAATAACGTTGCGTCGCCATTCATGCAGTTGTAGATCAGCACTTCGTAGCCGACGGCGCGCGAGGCCGTGAACGCCTGGCTGTAATCGAACCGCATGTTGACGCTTTGCAGCGCCATTTCAGGACCGGGAGTCTTGGCTTGAAACCGCAGCTCGATTCCCTGATCCGGCTGGATGTGGAAGATCAGACGATTCGGCTCGAGCGATTCGACCGGCGTGCCGCGGAAAACCACATCGGGAGGATTCTTGAGCTGCACGACAATCTCCGTGCCGCGCTTCCACAGCCGCTTGCCCGAGCGAAGATAAATCGGCACGCCGAGCCAGCGCCAGTTGTCGATGAACAGCTTCACCGCGGCAAAGGTTTCCGTGTTGGAGTTGGGCGGCACGCTCGGCTCTTCGCGATAACCGGGAACCGCCTTTCCATCGGCCGTGCTGCCGGGACCGTATTGTCCCCGCACGGTGTTCGCGCGGACCGCGTCGGCATCCATGATGCGCACCGCTTCGAGCACCTTCGACTTTTCGTTGCGGACCGCTTCGGGCGCGAACGAAATCGGCGGCTCCATGCACAGATACGCCAGCATCTGGAACATGTGGTTCTGCATCATGTCGCGCAGCACGCCGGACTTGTCATAATACGCGCCGCGGCCCTCCACCCCGACCGCTTCGGCCACGCTGAACTGAATGTGGTCGACGAAATTGCGGTTCCACAGCGGCTCGAACATGCCGTTCGAAAAACGGAACGCGATGATGTTCTGGACGGTTTCTTTTCCCAGGTAATGATCGATGCGGTAGATCTGATCCTCGGTCCAATACTTCAGAATTTCGCGATTCAGCGCGAGCGCCGAGGGCAGATCCGTGCCGAACGGCTTCTCGACGATGATCCGCTTCCAGCCGTCGGACGATGTCTTGAACCCGGCCTTGTCCAGGCTGTCGGAAATGAGTCCGAACACCGACGGCGGCGTCGCCATGTAGAAAAGGACGTTGCCGCTGGTTTGATACTGCTGATCGAGCTGCGCCACCAGTTCCGCCAGGCGCGCGAACGCGGCGTCGTCGTCAAACTTGCCGGGCGTGTAGTAAATCCGCGAACAGAGCCAGTCCCAGGTCTCAGCGTCGAATTCCTTGCGCGTCGAAAATTGGCGGACGTCGTGCGACATCTTCTCGCGAAAGGATTCCGTGGTGAATTCATCCATCGCGACGCCGGCGATCGCGAATTGATCGGGCAGCAGGCCGTCGCACGCGAGGTTGTATAAAGCGGGGACCAGCAGGCGCTTGGTCAGGTCGCCCGACGCGCCGAAGATCACCATCACGCACGGCTCGGCCGGAGATTGCGGAGAATGCATTCGTCCGCCGCTGAGAACACTGGATCCCTGAGTCACGATCGTTGCTCCAACAAGATGAATTCAGTCCGTAAGATTTCTATTGTCGCCTAGAAACGGAAGCAGGTCTCTCCGTTGTATCCTGTAGCGAAGAAGAGGCGAAACAATGAACCTGGCACTGGACTTCCCCGCGCGACCCAATGGACTCGAAGGCGCCATCGATCGTTTCCGCGAATGGATGGCCCATCCCGATTCCCCTGTCCGAGCCATCCGTCATCAACCCGCGCGCGAAGCGAACTTCGCCGATTTTCCCGAAAGCCTCGCGCCGCCGCTGAAGAACGCCCTCATCGCGCGAGGCATCCGCCAGCTCTATTCGCACCAGGCCGACGCGTTCACGCACGCGGCCGATAAAAACGTGGTCGTCGTCACCCCTACCGCCAGCGGAAAGACGCTGTGCTACAACCTGCCGGTTCTCAATCGCCTGATCGAGGATCCCGCGGCCCGCGCGCTCTATCTTTTCCCGACCAAAGCTCTGGCCGAAGATCAGCTTCACGAATTTCAATCCGCGCTCGATCAGATGGGCTCCGACCTTCGCGCGTTCACCTATGACGGCGACACCCCGCAGGACGCCCGCCGCGCGATTCGCGAACGCGCCAATGTCGTGCTGACGAATCCCGATATGCTGCACTCGGGCATCCTGCCGCATCACACCAAGTGGGCGAAGGCGTTCGAGAACCTGCGCTACGTCGTCATCGACGAGCTGCATTATTACCGCGGCGTCTACGGCAGCCATCTCGCGAACATTCTGCGGCGGCTGAAGCGCATCTGCGAATTCTACGGCTCGTCGCCGCAATTCATCTGCTGCTCGGCGACCATCGCCAATCCCAAGGAACTCGCCGAGGCGCTGACGGGCCAGCCGTTCGAGCTGGTCGAGAAAAACGGCGCTCCCGCCGGCGAAAAATTTGTCGTCTTCTACAATCCGCCGGTGGTGAATCGAGCCCTCGGCATCCGCCGCAGTTATCTGAACGAAACGCGCCGCATCGCGCGCGAGCTGGTCGACCGCGGCCAGCAGACGCTGATCTTCGCCAACAGCCGCCTGGCGACGGAACTCCTGCTGACCTATTTGAAGGACGATTATTCTTTCCCGGCCGTTGAACCGCTCCCTTCGGTCACCGCTCGCCATGAATCCCAGCGAGCCGCGACCAGAGGCAGCGGTTCACCCCTGACAGGCGCAGTTCGCGGCTACCGCGGCGGCTATCTCCCCAAAGAACGCCGCGAAGTGGAGCGCAAACTTCGCGACGGCCAGATCAAAGCCGTGGTCGCGACCAACGCGCTCGAACTCGGCATCGATATCGGATCGCTCGACTCGGTCGTGATGGCAGGCTACCCGGGCACGATCGCTTCGACGTGGCAGCGCGCCGGACGCGCGGGACGCCGCCAGTCCACTTCGCTTGCCGTGCTGGTCGCATCCAGCGCTCCGCTCGATCAATACATCATCGAGCATCCCGAATATTTCTTCGAACGCCCCCCCGAGCACGCGCACATCAATCCCGACAATCTCGAAATCCTGATCAATCACCTGAAGTGCGCCGCGTTTGAGCTGCCCATCCGGGACGGCGAAAAATTCGGTCCGCACGATCCCGCCGAGATGTGCCGCTTCCTGGAGGATTTGAATTTTCTGCACCACTCCGGCGCCACCTGGCACTGGACCTCCGACACTTATCCCGCCGACGCGGTCAGCCTGCGCGCCGTTTCCAGCGACAACTTCGTCGTGGTCGACATCACCGGCGACCACAAGATCATCGCCGAGGTTTCCTTCACTGCCGCCCTGACCACGCTGCACGAAAAGGCGATCTATCTTCACGAAGCGCGCCAGTATCAGGTGGAGCGCTTCGATTACGAAGGCCGCAAGGCCTACGTGCGCTCGGTCGATTCGGATTATTTCACCGACGCGATCGACTACACGCAGGTCAAGGAGCTGGAGGAATTCGAGTCGCGCCCGGCCGGCATCGCGACGGCCGCGTACGGCGACGTGCGCCTGAACCGGCAGATCGTCGGGTTCAAAAAGGTGAAGTTCTACACCATGGAAAACGTCGGCGCGGGCAATCTGTTCATGCCCGAACAGGAAATGCACACGACGTCGTTCTGGCTGCATTTCCCCGCCGATTTTCTTCCCGATCTGACGCCCACCGAAAAACAAAACGGCCTGATCGGCCTGGGCTCGCTGCTCAAAACCATCGGCTCGCTGATCGTCATGTGCGATCCGCACGATTTGGGCGTGTCGATCACCGACGCGATCGCCGGCCGCACCTACGAGCCGAATTTATTTCTGTACGACAACTACCCCGGCGGCATCGGCCAGAGCGCGCCGCTGTTCAAATTGACGGATCGTCTGCTCGAAGGCGCACAAAAATTACTCGCAAGCTGCCGTTGCGAATCCGGCTGCCCAAGCTGCGTCGGCCCCATCGGCGAATCAGGCGAGCGAGTGAAAGAAATTGCAGGCAGGGTCCTCGCTACACTATTTCCCCCTAAAAAAACGTAGAGCATCGTGGGGCAGGTGGTCGACCCGCAAGCCGGTTGTGAAACCGGCTGTTTTTTTT
>JAIQFJ010000392.1 GCA_020073325.1 Terriglobia bacterium
CGTCACCGGCTATACACTGCAGGTTTCGTTTGCGTCGAACGTCCCCAGCATCATCAGCGATGGGACCGGGGTGATCAACGGCGGCAGCTATGCGCCGGGACAAATCGTGAGCGGGTCGTGGGTGGCGGTGAAGGGAGCGGGATTTACTGACGCCGGAGTCACGGCGGACTGGAGCAATTCCGATTTTTCCAACGGGCTGCCGAAGACCCTTCGCGACGTGCAGGTGTTGTTCAACGGACAGCCGGGGGCGGTGTGGTATCTGATCGACGGAACGCCACAACAGATCAATGTGCAGGCTCCGGCAAGTTTAAATGGCAATGTTTCGGTGCAGGTGACGCGCGGCGGAACGCCGAGCAACACCGTGACGACGACAGCCGTGCAGGTGGCGCCTGGAATTTTTTCGTACACGCTGGATGGAGGAAAGACATTTTATCCATCGGCTGTCTTTCTGGACGGCACTCGTTTGGGAGATCCCGCCCTATTTCCCGGCGCGCGGAAGGCGAAGGCGGGCGATGTCGTGCTTCTGTTCGCGAACAGTTTGGCTCCGTCGGCTGCGGGAGTGGTGTCGGTGTCGGGCACGACGCATCAGGTCCTGGTCACAATCGGCTCGACGACGTTTCCTGCGGATTTTTCAGGACTGGTCGCGCCAGGCGAGTTTCAGATCAACATGACCGTGCCCGCATTGCCGCCCGGCAGCGACTATACGATCACGATTCAGATCGATGGCGTGTCGTCCCAGGCCGGGGTGCACTTTCCGTATTCGAACTGAGGACGGTTTCTACTTCAACGATTGCTCTGCGAACGGGATGCGGATGCGCAGTACGCGCTCGCGGGTGCGTTCCTCATGGAGGGCGCGGGTTCGGGCTCGCAGCAGATCTTCCAGAGAAACCAGGCCCAGCAGCTTGGATTTCACTTCACGATCGGTGACCAGGAACCTGGTGCTTCCCGATCCCGCCATTCGATAGACGATGGCGCGCAGGCTCTCGTCAGGGTGCGCGGGGGCTTCGGGCGGTTTGGTGATTTCCGTGACGCTGCGGAATTTACCGCTCTCCGCCGCGCGCGAGAGCTCGCCGCGCGTGACGCACCCGAGCAACGAGCCATTCGCGTCGAGCACGGGATAGAGCTGCTGGCCTTGCGGCCCGTGAGATTGCTTCAACGCGCTTCGGATGTCGTCGATCGAGTTGGTTGAAGAGAGTGCGATCAAGCGCGTGCGCATTACATCCTGAACCAGGAGCGTTTCCAAGGGATCGACCGCGTATTCACGGCTCAGATGGAATCCGCGGCGGCTTACCTTCTCGGTGAGGATCGAACGGCGCAGGGTCAGGACCGTGAAGGCGTGCGCAGTGAAGGCGGCGATGACCAGAGGCAGCAGCATGTTGAGGTCGTGCGTCAATTCGATCGCGAAAAGGATTCCGGTGAACGGCGAGCGCATGGTGCCGCCGAGAATCGCGCCGAGGCTGACCAGCGGCCAGAAGCCGACGCCGAGGCCGGTGATTCCGATGTGCTGGAACCAGCCGGCTTCGAGGCCTCCGAGAGCTCCGCCCATCATCAGGAGAGGAGCGAGGACGCCGCCCGAAGTTCCCGAGCCGAGCGAGACGGCCCAGATCACGGATTTCACCAGAAGAATTCCCAAAATAATGTTGCGCGGGACGTCGCCTTGCAGAAGCGCGCCGATGGTGTCGTAGCCGACGCCGAGGGCTTGCGGAAAAATGAGTCCGCCGAGGCCGACGACGAGTCCACCGATGGGCGGCCACCACATCCAGTGGATCGGGAGATGCTGAAACGAATCTTCGGCGAGATAGACGGCGGCGGTCAGCAGAGCGGAGAGGATGCCGGCGGCGAGTCCGGCGAGCAAACATGCGGCAAGCGCGGTCCCGCCGGCAAAGGCGATGTGAGGCGGAACGGGGAAGAGCGCGCCTCCGCCGAGAATATAGAATCGAGCGGCGGCCGCGGTGGCGCTGGCCAGCGCGACGGGAATCACGCTGCGCGGTTTCCATTCGAAAAGAAGCAGCTCGACGGCGAGCAGCACAGCGGCGAGCGGAGCGTTGAACGTTGCGGACATGCCCGCGGCTGCGCCGGCGACCAGCAGAGTTTTGCGCTCGACGCTGGTGAGATGAAAGAACTGCGCGATCATCGATCCGAAGGCTCCGCCGGTCATGATGATGGGACCTTCGGCGCCGAAGGGTCCGCCGGAGCCGATGGAGATGGCGGAAGAGAGCGGCTTGAGGATCGCAAGCTTCGGCTCGACGCGGCTGCCGTTGATGAGGATCGATTCAATGGCTTCGGGGATGCCGTGGCCGCGGATGCGGTCCGATCCGAAGCGCGCCATCAGCCCGATCACCAGGGCGCCGAGAACGGGAACGAGAATCGCCCAAGGTCCGAGATGATTTTCGGCAGGCGAGAGCATTTGCGTGCTGATGCGGTGGTAGTAGAAAAGATTGGTGAAGAATCCGATGAGGCGCAGGAGCATCCAGGCGACGCCGGTGGCGATACAGCCGATGACAACAGCAAGCAAAGAGAGCGGGACGACGCGATAAGTGGTGGTGAAATCGCCGAGCGATTGCTCGCGCGCCAGCTCCTGGTGTTCCCAGGTGTCGAGCGCGCGGCGGTATAACTTGCGGATCAATTCAGTCGCTTCCTTTCATGATCGAGTCAAGTGCTTTCATGAGCTGCGGGGCGGCCTTGCGCAACTCGTTGCGATGTTCGAGAGACAACGCGCGCAGCGTGCGTTCGCCGGCGGGCGTGAGCCGGATCAGGACTTCGCGGCGATCTTCGGCGGCGGTTTCACGAATGACGGCGCCGTGGTCGGCCAGGCGGTTGATCAACTCGACGGCGCTGTGGTGGCGGATCTGGAGGCGGTCGGCGAGTTCAGAGATCGTGGGGAGCTTTCCGGCGGGGAGTCCTTTGATGGCGAGCAGGAGCTGGTGCTGTTGCGGCTCGGTTCCATGGGCCCGGGCGGCGTCCTCGCTATAGCGGATGAATTTGCGGATCTGGTGGCGGAATTCGGCGAGGTGGCGATAGGAGGCGAGGGAAAGGTCGCGGGCGGGCGTCACACTTATATCGTATCACGATACGTTTTCTCCGCGATGCGACGCAGGCGTGCGAGTAGAAGCTTGCGGATCAGAACGATTCCGATACCAAAGAAGCGCCAATAGCGGCGGAATTTCCGACGGGCTGCTTCGCCGGTGCCGATGGCGCGGGTTTCGGTGACGAATCGGGTGAGAGCCGGACCGAGGGGCTCGGCTTCGATGCTCCAGGCAATTTTGACCTGGTCAGGCACGGCGTAGGACGCGAATCGATCCGGCGCGACGGGCTCAAAGACGACATCGGCATTCCAAGGCTGACAGACGGCTCCGGCGATGTAGAACCGGCCGTCCTGTTGGGCGAGGCATTGCCAGCCGAGGGCTCGCATGCCTTCGATGAGGTTCAGAGAACGCTGCCTTTCGTTTTTCGCGCGCAGGATCCGCGCCCGCATCCAGAAGATCGCGCGGACCAGAGGAATCGACGCGAGGTCGAGTTTGCAGGCGGTCTCGAAGACGAGCGCGGCAGGTGCGCGAACGGTGATTTCGTGACGCTCACGCACTTGCGGATTCGGAATGAAATCCTCGAGCACGCCTCTATAATAGTTTTGCCACTATGCGAATGATGCTTGGCGCGCTCGCGCTTTCATTTTGTGCTTTCGGGCAGACGGCGAAGTCGATTGGGAACGAGGAGTGGGTCAAACCGTTTCCTGCGTTTCGAATCATCGGCAATGTGTACTGGGTCGGGACCTGGGATCTTTCAACGTACCTGATCACCACGCCGCAAGGGCACATCCTGATCAACTCCGGGCTCGCGCAGACGGTCCCGCAGATCAAGGCGGGCGTCGAGCAGCTCGGGTTCAAAATGAGCGACGTGAAGATCATCACCGCGACGCATGGCCACTTCGACCACGTCGCGGGGCTGGCGGAGCTGAAGCGGATGACCGGCGCGCGGGTGGCGATGTCGGAACAGGATGTCGAGCTGCTTGAAAGCGGCGGAAAAGCCGACTTCCGCTTCGGCGACGATCTTTCGGCGCGGTTCGAGCCTGTAACGGTCGATCGGCGGCTGAAGAACGGCGACAAGATCGAGCTGGGCGGTGTAGTCCTCACGGCGCATCATCATCCGGGACACACGAAAGGCGCAACGAGTTTCACACTGGATGTGCGCGAGAACAATAAGACCTATCGCGTCGGGATCATGAACATGGCGAGCATCAATCCGGGAGTGCGCGTCACGGGGATGCCGAAGTTTCCGGACATCGGCAAGGCGTACGCGCAGACATTTCACGATCAGAAGGAACTGAAGATCGACGTGTTTCTCGCCTCGCACGCATCGCAGTTCGGTCTGCACAGGAAGTATCAACCTGGAGATGCGTACAATCCCGACCGCTTCGTCGATCCGGAGGGCTATCAGAACGGCGTCGCGCGGCTGGAAAAGACTTATCGCGACCAACTGGCGAAGGAGCAGCAGGGGAAGTAGTGGGCCCTGTTGGATTCGAACCAACGACCAACGGATTATGAGTCCGCTGCTCTAACCATTGAGCTAAGGGCCCGTGCTAACGGAATCAACTGCTTAGGCTGCGTCTTTCTCCAACTCCTGGTTCGGTGTGCCCTCTGTGTGCCCACCCTTCTTCCCGGAGCCTCGGTTGAACGCCTCCAGCTTCTCGAACGCGCGCTCCATCGCTTCGGGCGTCGGGTGCACGTACTTCTGCGAGATGGTCACGCTGCTGTGCCCCGCGATCCTCATGATGGTGAACGCCTCCACCCCGGCCTCCCCGAGACGGGTCAGCATGGTGTGCCGCAAGGAGTGGATGACGAAATCCCTGGACAGTGCCAGTTTAGCGCGAAGCTTGGAGTGCTGGTGCGCCAGGGAGGTTCCGACGATGGCGCAGCCTTCTCTCTCGCCGGGGAAGACCCACTCGTTGACCGCCGTCTCGCTCAGCGTTGCCAGCATCGCCCGGACCCTGGCCGTGAGGCTGACGTTCCGGCGGGCGTTCTTCGACTTGCCCTTGCGGACTTGAACGTAGCCGAACCGCGCTCCGCCGACCGGATCGAGGTGGACGTCGGACCAGCGAAGGCCGACCGCCTCGCCTACCCTCAGCCCCGTGTCGAGGATGAGGAACGCCGCGTCCCGGAGCGGCTGGGGCGCGGCCTCCAGGTACTTGGCCTCGTCGTCGCTGCCCAGGACGAACTCCCGGCTCCGCTCGCCGGGGAGCATCTTGAAGCGGGGCACGCGGTCTATCAGCTTCCACTCCTGAGCGAGGCGCAGTGCGCGGCGCAGCGTCGCGAGGTGCCGGTTCACCGTCGCCGGCATGACCTCCTTGCTCCGCGCTTGTATGTACTTCTCGATCAGGCCCTCGTCGATGCGGTCGAGCTTCGCGGACCCCAGCGGGGCGAACGCGACCATGCCGGCCATCTTCTGCCTGTAGAAGTCCACAGTCCGCGGCTTCTCTTTGCAACGCGTTTCGATGTGACCCATGAACTGCGGCTCGTACTCCTTGAGGGTCGGTATCTTGCTGCGATCGCGGATGCCCGCCTCGCCCTTGGCCAGCTGCGTCCGGTGCTGCGCCTCCACCGAGCGATACGCCATCGCGAAAATCGCTCTGTTTCAAGCCTTTGACGAGCGCCCTACGCCCGAACAGATGAAAGCTGAAGTGCGCGTGCGCCCCGCCGACGTGGACGCGATCATCGACACCCTGGACCTCTAGCCGCTATTGCACGTAGACCGTCGGGCCGTTACTCGCCACTCCGCCGACCGTGACCACTACCGGGTACGCGCCGGGACTGAGGCCTGGTACTACCAGGTTGCCCTGGCCCACACCGACCTTTCCGGGCGAAAGGCCCAGGAAATAGATGGGCGCATCCAAACCGCCGATGGTCGCGCTCTTCGATAGCGTGGCCTGCGAAAGGGGCGACATTGGCGCTGCCGTTCCCGTCGCCACCGGGTTGTCCAGCGGTCCGATGCCGGTCAGGCTCACGGTGACAATGCTGCCCGTCCGGGCCGGGTTGTCGGCGCTGTTGACGCTGTTGTCCTGGTTCGTGGCCACCGCGTCGCCGTTGGCATTCTGGCGAATGTAGGGAGCCGCCGCCGCCACCTGGAAGACGGCCGCCGCGCTCGTGCCGCACGGCACCGTCACCATGGCGACCGCATTCCCGGTTCCGGTCTCGTACGGCAATTGCACCTCGATGCGTCCGGCGCTGGCGAACGCGATGGGCACCGGGTTTCCGTTGATGCTGAC
>JAIQFJ010000393.1 GCA_020073325.1 Terriglobia bacterium
TGGGGCCGCTCGTCAGAGCGGCAAGCCGGTCGTCGACCGGCTTCCGATGATCCCCATGCGGACCGAAGCCGGCACGCTGTTTCTCCGCCTGAACAGCCGGCGAGTTCCTCTGCGTCCGGCTGCTCCCGGCGCGACGTCTGGCAGTAGCGCGCTCAATATCTGTCGCGAACCCCGCCCTCACGGGCGCGGCTGTTGTGCCTGATGGAACGCCGCGCACTACTTTGGCAGGCCGTCACCTCCATCGCCGGAGCAAAATAAAACTTGCCGACGTGGGGCCGGTCGTCGACCGGCTTCCGATGATCCAATCCCGGCAATCCCACGGCGATTTCCGCTTGTGTTGATCGGATTGGCGCTCTGCCTGGGCCGCGAGTTGCACCATCGCAAGACTCGCAAATGAGCTCAAAGTGTCCAGCAAACCTAAGTATGAAATGAAAAACGTGCCGTGGCCACGCAATCGGATCGTCAGACGACTTTAAAAGAAAATTCACATACGCCTGTTAGCATTCGGTTCTCTCGCACTTTCTCGCAAGGGGACACATGTTTCAGAACAAGTCACTTCTCACGCTGATCGCGCTTGTTGTTTCGACACCCGTTCTCGACGCCCAGGGACTGCTCGGAACCATTCTGGGCTCGGTCGCCGATTCCACGGGAGCCGCCATCGAAGGCGTCGATGTCGCCGTCCGGAACCAGGCGACGAACCTCAAGGTGGCCGCCAAAACCGCGGGCAACGGCCTGTATCAAATTTCGAATCTCCCGATCGGGACCTACGCCGTCACCTTTTCGCGCGACGGTTTTCAAAGCGAAGTTCACTCGCAGATCGTCGTGCGCGCGGAGCAATCGACCACCGTCAACGGATCGCTCCAGCCCGGCACCGTCAGCACGACGGTGGAAGTCAAAGGCACGCCGCTGCTCAATGAAACCGACGTTTCCAACGGCTACGTGCTCGATGAAAACAATATTCGCAACGTGCCGCTCGGCACCGGGAGCTTTACGCAGCTCGCGCTGCTCGCTCCCGGCGTCAGCGCCGATTTTCTCGCCGGGACCAGCTCCAACTCGGGGCTCGGCAATCAGCCCATCTGGGCCAACGGACAGCGCGATTCCTCGAACAGCTTCACCATCAACGGCGTCAATTCCGACAATCTGTTCAGCGGCAAAAACGGCAGCCAGGTGGACTCCAGCCGCTTCACGCTGAATACCGGTCAGGGCAATTCGGTCGCCGGCGAGGTCCGCACCAACACCTCGGTTTACGACGCCATCGGCCAGGCGCTGCCTTCGCCTCCGCAGGAAGCGCTGCAGGAAATGCGCGTCAACACCGCCATGTTCGACGCCACACAGACCGCGCGCTCCGGAGCGCATATCGCGCTGATCACCAAGTCCGGCTCGAACGCGTTCCACGGCGAAGTGTACGAATATTTCCAGAACACGATCTTCAACGCGGCTCCGTTCTTCCGCAATGCGAATACCTCGATTCCCGGCAGCCAGAAAGTCGCGCCGCTGCACTACAACCGCCCCGGCGGCACGCTCGGCGGACCCATCGTGAAGGACAAGCTGTTCTTCTTCGCCTCCTGGCAGGGCCTGCGCATCAGCGACAATCTTGCCGGAACGCAGACTGCCACCGTCCCGCAGCATCTCACCAACGATCGATCCGCCACCGCGCTCGCCGCCGTCGCGCAGCAGGACCTCGGCGTGACCATTTCGCCCGCGCAGGTCAATCCCGCCGCGCTGCAGTTGATGAATCTCAAGGTCAACGGAACCTACTTCATCCCCACGCCGACCATTGCCGATCCCGTGACCGCCAAAGCCCTCGGCTACAACGTCACCGTCACCGGCGCGCCCAGCACCTCGCAAGCCGACATCGGGACCGTCAGCGTCGATTACAACTGGTCCCCGCACGACCGCCTCAGCGCCAAGGCGCTGTATCAGGATTCGCCCAACTTCAACCCCTACGGCGGCGGGAGCGCGATCAACGGATTCGGAAAATCGCTCGACGCGGGAGCCGTGCTCGGCGCGATCGACAACACCACAGTCCTCGGCCCAAATCTCACCTGGGAAAATCGCGCCGGGTTCGTCCGCCAGCGCGCCTATGCCACCACCAGCCAGCCTTTCGCGCCGTCCGACGCCGGGATCAATCTGTGGGGCATCTCGACTTTTCCCCAAATTTCGATGACAACCGTGGACAGCAACCTGAACAAGGGCCTCTCCTTCGGACCCAGCGGCAACTTCGCCAACGTCGGAATTTTTCAGAACAAGTGGGACCTCAACTCGAACCTGAACTGGGTGGCGGGACGCCATACGCTGTACTTCGGCGTCAACTGGGCGCACACGCAACTGAACGTCATCAACAACAATACCGACGCCGCGTCGCTGTCCTTCACCAATTTCGCGACCTTCCTGCAAGGCTCGGTCCTGCCCGCCAGCACGTTCTACAACGGCGCGGCGAACCGCTACTATCGCGCCGACCAGATCGGCGCCTTCGTGCAGGATAACTACAAGCTGAAGCGCAACCTGACCGTCAACTTCGGCCTGCGCTACGACTTCGAAGGTCCGCTGACCGAAAAATACGGCACCCTGGTGAACTTCGATTCGGATCAATATAAATACGACGCGGCCACCGACACGATTCTCAATAGCGGCCTGGTCTTCGCCGGCAATTCCAAATACGCCACCGGCGGCGTAAGCGACTCCACTCTGAAGAATCGCCAGTGGGGCGTCGGCCCGCGCGCCGGCATCGTCTGGAGCCCGCGCTTCCTCTCGAACCTTACCATTCGCGGCGGCTACGGCCTGTATTTCGATCGCGGCGAATATTTCACCTTCTTCTCACCCGGCGCCGGCCGCGGATTCAGCGGACCCTTCGGCGTCACCATGCAGCTTCCCTTCACCGTCCCCGTCTCCGCCCCCACCAGCGCGACGCTCTCGGATCCGTTCGGTCCCACGCCTCCCGGCGCGCCCGGCGACCCCAGCATTCTGGCCCGCCAGCTCCCCAACATGGCGAAAATCACCGCGGGAAGCGCGCCTTACATCTTCGGCGGCTACGACGCGCACAACACTCTGCCCTACGTGCAGAACTGGAGCTTCGACGTCCAATACCAGCCGCTCGATTCCTGGATCCTCACGCTCGGCTACGTCGGCAACCACGGCAGCAATCAGGTCCTGCCGGTCCCCTTCAACCAACCCGGCATCGCCACCGCCGACAATTCCATCCACGGCCAGACGTCCAGCTACGGCTTTAACATCCAGTCCAACGAACCCATCGCGACCTTCGAAGGCGGCAACTCCGACCTGCGCGTCCCCTACCTGGGCTACTCCAGCAACTCCGTGCTCTATCAGACCGTCGGCATGTCGAACTACAACGCGCTGCAGGCGACCGTCAAGAAACGCTTCAGCCGCGGTTTCCAGACCACCGTTTCCTACACCTGGTCGCATGCGCTCGACGAGCAGTCGAACCTCGGCGTGTTCTTCAACGGCAACAATCCGCTGGAGCCGTCGCAGTCCTACGGCACCGCCACCTTCGACCGCACCCACGTCCTCACTTCGACGTATTATTACGAGCTGCCGAAGGTCCAGACGAAATCCGGATGGCTCGCCGCCATCGCCAACGACTGGGCGCTCACCGGAGTCGTCGATCTGCAAAGCGGCCAGCCCTACAACCTGTACGATTTTTCGGGCGCCGTCGCCGGACTCTACAACAGCACGACGATCAACGTGGCCGATCCGCTTCTGGGATTCACGCCCGGCACCCCGCTCTCGCAAGTCGTGCTGCAAGGCACCACCGGCGTCAATCCGCTCAAGCCGACCATCGACACGTCGAAGATTTACATTCCCGCGGTCCAGCCCGGCACCCACGGCGTTCCCGCCTGCACCGGCAGTCCCTGCGATATCTATGAAACGCTTTTCTCGAACAACGGCCGCAATACCTTCCGCGGACCGTTCCAGTCGCGTTGGGATGGAGCCCTCGCCAAGCGCTTCAGCATCACCGAGCGCGTCAAGGCTGACCTGCGCTGGGAAGTCTTCAACGTCTTCAATCATCCTGATTTCGACGTTCCCGCGACCAGTTCCTGACTCTACACCGTCTCGCGCTCCGGCAATGTCATCAAAGGAGTGACGATCAAGAATCCCTCGGCCACCACGCTCGGCCTGATCCAGCAGACACTGGGCAGCCCGCGCATCATGCAGATCTCCATGCACCTGACCTTCTGACGGAGCATAATCGATTCATGCGATTCCTCATCGCCAGCGCGGCACTCGCTTTGTTGTGCCGCGCCGCGGACTATCGAACTCCCGCCGGCACTCAGCCCGCGCGCCGCACCGAAGAAGGCGCCGGAACGATCCTACCCGGCGGACGCTTCCTCTCGCCTTACGGCGCTGAATTCATCACCGGCCCCGGTCCCTTCGGCCTCGCCATCAGTCCGTCGGGAAATCGCATCGTCACCGCCGACGGCGGCCCCGACCGCTACGGCCTGACGTTTCTCGAAAAATCGTCCACCGGCTGGACCATTCGCCGCCTCACCGTGCCCAGCCGCAAGGACTCCGATGACGAAGACGAATGGAAATCCACCTTCATGGGCCTCGCCTTCGACGGCGAGAATACTCTGTACGCGTCCGAAGGCGACACCGGCCGCGTCCGCGTCTTCGATGCCGCCACCGGCCGCACGCAGTTTCTCTACAAGCTCAACTCCGCCGGATTCGCGAACAGCTATTCGGGCGACCTCGTGCTCGACCGCACCCGCGGCCTGCTCTACGTCGTCGATCAGGCCAATTTCCGCGTCGCGATTTTCGACACCAAAACCCGCAAGCCCGCCGGCAGCGTCGCCGTGGGACGCCTGCCCTTCGCCATCGCGCTTTCCTCCGACGCGCGCCGCCTCTACGTCACCAACGTCGGCATGTTCGCTTATAAGGTCCTGCCCGGTGCCGACGCCAAGCGCGCGCGCGAGACCGGCATCGATTTTCCCGCCTTCGGATTTCCGTCGAAAGAATCCATCGACGGCGTCATGCGCACCAACGGCAGCGGCCAGCGCATTCCGATCCCCGGCCTGGGCGACCCCAATGTTCCCGAATCGAACAGCCTGTGCGTGGTCGATGTCGCCGATCCCGCGCACGCGCAGGTGGTCAAGTTCGTCCGCACTGGAAAGCCGTTCGGCCGCGACAGCCTGGGCGGCAGCAGCCCCGCCGGCGTGCTGCTCGCTGGCGGAAAAATCTTCGTGACGAACAGCACCAACGACACCATCTCGGTCATCGACCCCGATTCGCTGGCCATCGCGTCCGAAATCAAACTCCGCATTCCGGGTCTCGATACGCTGCGCGGCCTGATCCCTATCGGCCTCGCCTACGACGGAAAGCATCTGCTGGTCGCCGAAGCTGGGATCAATGCGGTCGGCGTGATCGATCCCGCATCCGGCGAAATCAAAGGACACATCCCCGCCGGCTGGTTCCCGACGCGCATCGCGCTTTCGGACGACGCCGTTTACGTCACCAACGCGAAAGGCCACGGCATCGGCCCCAACGCGACCGTCGACGGTCCCATGCCGCAAAGTTTCCTGGCCGATCGCCGCCGCGGATCGCTTTCGCGCTACACGATGCCTTCCGACGACGAACTGCCGCGGCTCACACAACAGGTTTTCTCGAACAACGGATTTTCTCCCGCCGGCGCCGCGCCCGCGATCCCCGCGGCGATCGATCACGTGGTCATCATCGTCAAGGAAAACCGCACCTTCGCCGAAGTCTTCGGCGACATCGCCGGAGCCCCCAAGCTCGCGCGCTTCGGCGCGAAGGTCACGCCGAATCATCACGCCCTGGCCGACCGGTTTTCTCGCTCCGACAATTTTTATGCCGACTCCGAAGTCAGCGTCGACGGCCATCACTGGCTGGTCGGCTCGTATCCCAACGAGTGGACCGAATCGACGCTCATGGCGGCCTACGGCGGCGCGAAGAAATTCGCTCTGACTCCCGAATCGCCCGGACGCCTGGAATTTCCCGGCAGCAATTCCTCGGTGCATCCCGAAGATCAGCTCGAAGCCGGGACGCTGTGGCATCACCTGGAGCGCCACAAAATTCCGTTTCGAAATTACGGTGACACCGGCACCGCACGCAAGCGCGATTCGGGGGCCGGGTACGAATGCTTCGGCACGCCGGGATTTCTGCCCGCGCGCGGGCTCGGCGGATGGACCCCCGGCTCTCTGCCCTACCGCGCGCCCGAGGGAATTCCCGAACTGCTGCACTCGGGCGCCGAC
>JAIQFJ010000394.1 GCA_020073325.1 Terriglobia bacterium
TCTCTTCGTATTCCTTCTGTTTCCGCTCCGCCGCCGCGAAGCTCGCCTCCGCCGTCCTGCGAGCCCCCTCGGTCAGCGCATCGCGCTCCCGCAGGACCTTTTCCAGCGGCCGGAACAACATCGCCTTGATGTAGAAATAAACCAGTACGAAAAGGCAAATCGTGGGGATCGCCTTCAGCATCAACCCACTTAGGGCATTAAGAGTCTGTTCCATTCAAGAAATGTGCAGGGAGCGGACGAAATACGAGACGGTGTTACGACCAACAGTCTCTGAAGCAGCTACTTTATCACAGCGCAGCCGTTCCAATCAACCGACGCGGCTGCCGTTGTAAAATTGAAGCAACTCGGCCGCCTTGAAGATGAAGATTACCGCCGTCGAAGCGTACCTGCTCTCGTTTCCCCTCCCCGGATCCGGAATGAAACGTGACGCGATGCTGATCCGCGTCTCCACCAGCGAGGGAATTTTCGGCTACGCTCCCGGCGAGCCCACGGCGTCCTCCAAAAGGCTGATCGACCGCCTGATCGCGCCGTTTCTCACCGGCCGATCCCTCACCGATCCCGACGCTTTGCGCATTCTTTTCCAGCAGGGTCCCGGAGCCGACGCCGAAGCCAGCCGGATCTACGGAGCCGTCGAGATCGCGCTTTACGATCTGGCGGGCAAAGCGCGCAATCTGCCGGTCAGCGAACTGATCGGCGGACGCGTTCGCGACCGGATCCGGCTCTATTCCACCGGCCCCCGCGAGCCTGGGTTTCGGGCGTTCCGGACGACCGCCGCCGATGCACATGCCGCCCGCGAAGCTGCCGGTCCGGAACTCGACATGATGGTGGACGCCAGCGCGTGGCAGCAAAAGTCGTTTGAAGAAGTCGAGTCCGCCGCGCGCGCGCTGTCCGAGCTCGAAGTTCGCTGGATCGAGGAGCCTTTTCCGCCCGCCGACCACGAATCCTACGCGCGCCTGCGGGCTCTCGAAATCGTGCCGCTGGCCGCGGGCCGCAACGAGCCGAACGAGCTGCGCCTGCTCGACCTGATCGAAACTCCGGCGGTCGATTACATCCAGATGGACATCGTTTCCCAAGGCAGCTACGCCGCCGCGCGACGACTGTTTCCCGATATCGCCCGCGCCGGGCTGCGCTTCGCGTTCCAATGCGGACCCACGCCGCTCGACGTGGTCGCCGCCGCGCACCTCGGCATCTGCTGGCCGGAAAGCGTGGTGCGATGGCTGGAATATCCGCTCCCGATCGCTTCCGAGATCCTGAAAGCCCCGCTGCAGATCGAGCGTGGCAGTTTGATTGTCCCGAGCGGACCTGGATTAGGCGTCGATGTCGACGAGAGCGTCATCTGGCGCTATCCATATCTGGAAGCGCCCGTCGCGATGTAGTCTACGACTCGCCCGCCAGGTGCTCCACCGCGCCGAGTGAATAATAACGCGCCCGAATCGGTTGCGCCGGCGCGATCTGCTGCCACGCCGCATCCTTGGCCCGCTCGTCGTGGCAATACACGGCGAGAATCGCCGCCCCGTGCTCGGCATCCTTCAAGTCGCGATCCGAATAGTGAGCCTCCGTGTCGATGAAACGTGACACTTCGGTCATCACCATCCCGAGCAGCGTCTTTTCTTCATTCATCAGGTCGACGAAGTCGCGGCCGGGCGCGACAACGTAACGCTCGCGCGCGATTCCCGCGCGCCGCAGATTCGCAGCCGCATGTTCCGCCGTGTCGAGGTTACGAAAGGTCGCAATGATGTAATGCGCCGGGTAAAAAACTCCCAGTTCCGTGTCCGATCCCTTGAAGAAAACGGCGAGCTGGCTCATGCCTTTGGGAATGAGCAAGCCGGTCGCCACACGCGATTGGTTAAAATAACGCATGCCCGCCGACGGCGACCTGCAATTCCAGCGTGTCGAATTTGACGAAAACAGTGTCAAAAAGTGCGCGATTTGTCACGCGCCGCCCGGGGATTCGCGCTTCCAGATCGCCGGTCACGATGTCTGTGAATCCTGCGCCGAAAAATTCCAGCGCACGAATCGCGAAGGCACCAACGCGGAACTCCTGCGTGCGACTCTCTACGGGATCGCGGGCGCGGCAGCGGGGTGGGCGCTGTACGGCATCGTTTCGATCGCGACCAACATGGAGTTCAGCCTGATCGCCATCGCCTGCGGATGGCTGGTCGGCCGCGCGATGCGCAAAGGCTCGAACGGCGCGGGCGGCTTGCGTTTCCAGATCGTCGCCGTGCTGCTCACCTACATCGCGATCGCGACTCATTATCTGATCCCCGTCCTGGTGACGATTTTCAAAGCCCTTTCCGGTCCGCCCGCTCCGGGAGCGGATCTATCGGCGATGCGAATTATGCAAGGCCTCGGCATGTCGGCGCTGTACTGCCTGACCATCCCCTTCCGCGAAATCGCCAGCACATCGGGACTCCTGGGAGCCGTGATTGTCGTCATCGGCCTGCTACAAGCGTGGCGCTCGATGAAAATTCACAACCTCACCGTAAAAGAGTCTGCGTGAAAACTCAACTTAAACCAAGCATTGTGGGGCCGCTCGTCGAGCGGCAAGTCGGCAGGCATGCCGGCTGATGTGGATTGGCTACGAAACGCCGGTCCGGCTCGCCGCACACACGTCGCGCTATCATCCGCACTCTAATATCCGGATGCTACGCGCACGCTTGCGAGGCTCAAGCCTCGCGCTAAATGAATGCCGCCCTCCGTACAATCTAATTAGATGATGCCTTGCCCTCAATGCGGCGCGCCGGCGGACGCTCTCAGTTGCCCCGCCTGCGGACAACTCAGACACGCCGCCCGGCTCGAGGATCTGGCGCGACAAGCCGACGCGTCCGCCAAATCCGGCGACCTCGCCGCCGCGCGCGACCGCTGGCGTGAAGCGCTGCCGCTGCTTCCCCGCGAATCCGTCCAATTCCGCACCATCACCGGCCGCATCGCCGATCTCGACGCGCAGATCGCGGCGCACGGCAAGAATGCATGGGCCAAGCGACTCGGAAAACTCAGCCCGCTCGGCGTGTTCCTCTGGAAATTTAAAACCGCCATGCTGCTGTTCTTTTCCAAAGGCAAACTTGTCCTGCTCGGCCTGACCAAATTTTCGACCATCGCCTCCATGCTGCTTTCCTTCGGCGTCTACTGGACCGCCTGGGGATGGAAATACGCCGCCGGATTCGTCCTCTCGATATACATCCACGAGATGGGACACGTCTCCGCGCTCCGCCGCTTCGGCATCGCCGCCACCGCGCCGATGTTCATTCCCGGATTCGGCGCGCTCATCTGGCAGAAAGAAGCCGCCAAGAATGCCGAGCAGGACGCGATCGTCGGACTCGCCGGACCCTTGTGGGGCACTGGCGCCGCGCTGTTCTGCCTGGGCGCGTATTTTCTCACCGGCGCTCCGGTCTGGGGAGCCATCGCGCGCACCGGCGCATGGATCAATCTCTTCAATCTCGCGCCGGTCTGGTTTCTCGACGGCAGCCACGCCTTCCGCGCGCTCACCCGCCGTGACCGCGCGATTGTCGCCGGAGCCGCGCTCGCCATGTGGATCCCCACGCACGTCGGCATGCTGCTGCTGGTCGCCGCGCTCGCCGGCTTCCGCTGCTTCACCGCCGACGCACCGGAGCGATCGAGCAACCTGATCCTGACGCAATTCCTCGGATTGCTGGTGGTTCTCGGCATCGTCGCGAGCTTAACGGTGTGAAGAAAAGTTTCGGCGCTGCCGTCCTCGCGCATGACGATCTGTCCAACCTGGACCGCGTTCAGGGCGAATCCGTCGGGACCGCGCTCACCTGGAATTTCGTTTATCGAGCCTTCTACGAACGGTTCACGCTGAACCCGCTGCCGTCGCGGATCGCCGATTTTTTTCTCTCCTACGCGATCTTGGCTGTGGGGCCGGCAGTTCTGCCGGCAAGCCGGTTGTCAACCGGCTGTTTCCGCGGTTTCGACTGAAAATAACATGATCAGCCGGTTTGACAACCGGCTTGCCGGCACAACCGCCGGCCCCACATGCCCACGAACCGTGCCGATCCTCTGCTACCACGTCAATCTCGATCCGCTCTACTTGAAATCCCGATCCGCCGCGTGGTCGACGCTGGCCGCCCCGTTCTGATCAGCCACGCGCGTGAATCCCGGAGAGCGACGCGGCGGGATACAACTGGGTGGTGTCGTTTCGCTAAGCGTCGCGTTTACGGCGTGGGCAACAACCCGTAGACCACCAACTGCCGCGCAGCGGTCGGGACGAACACGCGGCCATTCGCCACCGTCGGCGACGCAAACTTCGCAAAACTTCCCAACGTGTCGCGATCCGGAACCACGTAGCTGTTCCACAACTCGTTGGTCAGGTCCATCGCCGCATACGCGTGCACCGCATCGTCGGGCGAGCTGACCCACAGGATCGCCGTGGCAGGATCGCTCCCATTGGAAGAAATCGCCATGCCCTGATACGGACTCCCCGTCGTCAGCAATCCTTGCGTGAGCGGATCCGGGCGGAAGCCGTCGCGAGCCAGCAAAAATCCCTTGATCACGTCGTTGCCGCCCTGAACGTACACCATCGAATCCAGCTCCCGCGGCCAAACCGCGAAAGTGAAGATACCGAAATGCCCCACAGCCGGAAATTCCTGCTGCACCTGCGTATTTCCCGGCGAGAAATTTCCGAGCGCGTCGCGATTCAGCACGAACAGGCGTCCATCCTTCGTGCCCGTGATGAGGTAGTTCGTTCGGGGAATCAGCGCCGCGCCGCTGGTCCCCAGGTCGCGATCGTTATCATTGAGATCGCTCCAGCCGTCGGGAACAAACCAGTCGGCGACACTCAGGTTCGACCAGAAAGAAATCACCGTTTCGCCGAAGTTCTGCGCGCCGTCGAAATCGCCGTTCCCCGTGACAGCGTAGATCCTTCCGTTTTCATCCGCGGCCAGCCCGCGCCCCGATTGCCAGATCGACGCGCCCGTCCCACCCGCCGACGTCAGGAACGACGCCGTCTGCGCGAGCCCCGACTGAGCGGCATAGCTCATCACCCACCCGTTGAACGGCTGCCGGTCGCAGTGCGATCCGAACGCCACATAGATCATTCCCTGCGAGAGCAGTAAACCCGGACGCTGCCACGCCTGCAAAGGGTCGAACCCCGGAGCCGCGATCTCCGCCGGACCGTCCATGCTCTCGGCGCCCGTCGTCAGGTCAAGCGCGTGGAGACGGTAATGATAAACCCCTTCTTCCAATGTCGCCGCCACCGCGTAAATCGTCTGGCTTTCGCGGTCGATCACCGGCGTACTCAAAATCCCGACTTCAGTCTGAATATCGCGGCACGTGTAATCGGACGCCTGTACCGACGGACCAAGGCTCGTCTGCCACAGCACGGTCCCGGTCGGCGCGTCGATCGCATAAATCGAATTGTGCATCGTCGCGACGTAGACCACCTCGCCCGGTCCGTTTCCCAGATCGATTCCGCTCACCAGCAGAGGCTGCGCATAAATCTGGCCGTCGAGATCCACGCCGTACAGTTTTCCGAACGTGTCCGGCCTGACGTTCAATGTCGTGAGGGTGGTTTCCCGGACATTCGCGCTGGTGCGCTGCGCATCGTAGTGGGAAGTCAACACGTCCACCTGCGCTACGGCCGTAACGGCTACGGCCAGAAATACGAAACGTAACAACTTCCAGGGTACCCCAGTCTAGTGAACCCGGAACTCCGGCAGGCGACTCGTTATTTTTTCAGATTTATTTCGAATAATTGGAAGATTCTCTTGTATTCATCAGCCCAGCTCGATGGCTGAACAAATCCGTGATCCTCGACGGGGTAGACTGCCACCGACCAGTTCTCCTTGTGCAGTTCGATCAGCCTCTGCATCAGCCGCACCGAATCCTGGAAAAACACGTTGGTGTCGACCATTCCGTGACAGATCAACAGCGCGCCTTTCAATCCATCCGCGTAATAAATCGGTGACGACTTGCGATATGCCTCCTCATCCTTCTGCGGAATATTCAGGATGTTCGACGTATACCCATGGTTGTAGTGCGCCCAATCCGTCACTGGACGCAGCGCCGCGCCCGCGGCGAAAACGTCAGGCGCGGTGAACATTGCCATCAGCGTGATGAATCCGCCGTAGCTGCCGCCGTAGATGCCGATGCGCTTGGGATCAGCGCCCTGCGCGATCAGCCACTTCGCGCCGTCAAGGTTGTCCTCCAGATCCTTGCCGCCCATGTGCCGGTAGATGGCCGTGCGCCA
>JAIQFJ010000395.1 GCA_020073325.1 Terriglobia bacterium
CGTGATTCGGCCGACGCCCACCAGAAACGCGCACGTCCCCGAGCCTCCCGCCAAACCCGTGGTTTCCGTGTCGAGAAACGCCCATTCTTCGGGCGCCGCCTTCGCGATTTCGAGCGCGTCGAACAGGTCGTGCGGCAGGTCCGCCAGCGCGCCGATGTCCGCGCTGCCGTGATGGCGATGGTGCTCGTACAGTTTTTCGGTCTCGAAGTGCTTGCCGTATTCGGTGGTCACTTCCTGGCCCGTCAGCCACTCTTCGACATACGCGAAAGCGGGCTTGGGAAGCTCCGGAGGCCTGTCTGGCGGGCTCACGGCGTACTTGTGCTCGATCTTCGAAATGCGCGCGCGCAGCGTGGCGAGTTGTTCCTGTAAACTACTCATTCGCCTGTTCTTCGCCATCATACCAGAGTCGCGAACCGGACGCATAAAACATTTTCCATCGATCGTGTCGACATGCTCCGGACCCAATAAAAATCGATGTTTTTCGCAATTTCCCCTTTACATCGGCTTTCCCGATCCCTTATCATGAACTAGCGAAATGCGGGAAAACCCGCGAAAAATGTGCGTTTGGGAGATCAGTTAAAGGAGAATCGATGGCAGCAAAGATGACTCAGTCGCAAATGGTGAAGGATCTGGCGGCGGCGGTGGGTGTGCCGAACAAGGTTGCCAAGTCTTTCATGCTCGCGTATTCGGAGATGGCGGTGCGTGAGACCAAGAAGAACGGCATGTGCATTCTGCCCGGCATCGGCCGGCTGGTGCGCGTGGACCGCAAAGCTCGCATGGGCCGCAACCCGGCGACCGGCGAAGCGATCAAGATCCCGGCCAAGAAGGTCGTGAAGTTCCGCGTCGCCAAGGCGGTGAAGGACGCAATCGTCCCGCCCAAAAAGAAATAACATTAACCGGGTCGGACCCGGGCAGACGAAGAACCCCGCGAGCTGTCCAGGCCGCGGGGTTTTTTGCGATTACAGGAAATACGAAAACGTGGGAATCGGCGCCGGTCAAACCTCGAACCGCACCGGAAGCTTTAAGCTTGCTTCTTATCCTCGGGAGTCGGTGTCGGTGGGGTCTGGTCGTCACCTTTCAGCGACGTCTTGAAATTGCGAATGCCTTCGCCTAAGCCCTTGCCCACATCGGCCAGCTTCTTGCCGCCGAACAGGACCATGAACACCAGGACGATCAGCAACAAATGCATCGGTGTGAGCAGATCGCGAACCATATAAGGCTCTCCTCGCATCCAGTGTAACATGAAGCGCCGGATCCCTAAATTCGATCAAAAGAAAGAAGTCCGCGCCATCGCCCGCGAACGCGTCGGCACGGTGAAGCCGTCGCGCCCGATTGTCCCCAAAGCCCAACGCAAAAAGCCCAAGCATAAGAAGCCCCCGGCCGAGGAATGACGCTCTCCATCCGCTCCCGCGAAAGCCCCGCCAGTGATGGCGGGGGCTCGTGGTACAACCAAACTTATGCCCTTCGTCAAAATCGGCGACGTTGCCGCGCTCCCGCCCGGCCAGGTCATGGAAGCCGAAGTCGCCGGCAATGCCTACGCGATCTGTAACGTAAACGGTGAGCTGTTCGCCCTCGACGGCACCTGTCCGCACACCGGCGGGCCGCTGGGGCAGGGAACCCTCGAAGACGGCCGCCTGATCTGCCCCTGGCACGCCTGGGAGTACGACTGCCGCACCGGCGCCAACGACTATGACGAAAGCCTGAAGCTCGCCTCCTTCCCCGTCAAAATCGAATCCGGCGACATCCTCATCGACATCCCATAAACCGTGCCCGAACTGCCTGAAGTCGAAACCGTCGTCCGCTCCGTCGCGCCGCACCTGGCCGGACGAAAGATCCTGTCCGCCGAGTTCAACTCGCGCCACGTCACCCCCGGCAATCGCGCGAAACTGGCCGAAAAGCTCGCCGGCCGCACCATCCGCGACACCCGCCGCCGCGGCAAATTCATCGTGATCACGCTCGACGAAGGCATGCTCTCGATTCACCTCGGCATGACCGGAAAGCTGCTGCTCGACGCCCCGCGCACCGACTACACGCACGGCGTCTTCACGCTCGACCATGGCACGCTCTTGTACGACGATCCGCGCCAGTTCGGCAAAATCGAGTGGAGCCCCAAGCGCATCGACAAGCTCGGACCGGAGCCGCTCGAGATCGGTCTGGAAGAGTTCACCAAGCGCCTGCGATCCCGAAAATCGCGTGTCAAACCGCTGCTGATGAACCAGAGCTTTCTCGCCGGCCTGGGCAACATCTACGTCGACGAAGCCTTATTCGCGGCCGGCATTCATCCGCTCGCGATGGCCTCACGAATCAGCGCGCCGCGCGCCGCAAAGCTCCACCAGGCGATCCAGGAAACGCTGCGGCTCGCCATCGAGCATCGCGGCTCGTCGATCTCCGATTACGTCGATGCCGAAGGCCGCCGCGGCTATTTCCAGGTGATGCATCGCGTCTACGGCCGCGAAGACGAGCCATGTCTCAAGTGCGCCACGGCGATCAAAAAAATCGTCGTCGGCCAGCGCGGCACCCATTTCTGTCCCGAGTGCCAGAAGCGCTGACGTTCTCACGTTAACGGCTTGAACGTTTCGGGACTAACTTAATCTCGAACAGCTTCGGCCACAGCTTCCCCGTGACGAACAGCCGGTCTCCCAGCGAATCGTAAGCGATCCCGTTCAGCACATCCGCCCCGATCCGATCCATCATCGGCAAGATTCCCGAAACATCGATCCATCCCACCACCGATCCATCTTTCGGCGAAATGCGGGCGATCCGGTCCGTCTGCCACACATTCGCGTAAATCTCCCCGCGGACCCACTCCAGCTCATTTATTTCCCGGACTGCGCCCGTACCGTCGTGCACGTTCAGACGCCTCTTTTCGGAAAGCGTCGTCCCATCCCAAACGCGGATCTGCGCCGACCCGTCGCTCATATAAATGTTCGATCCGTCGTTGGTCAGCCCCCATCCCTCGCCGGGATAGTTGAAGTTGCGCTGCCGCCGGAGCGACATCTGGTCGTAGACGAATCCCATCTGGTGCTTCCACGTCAGCTCGACGATCTGCTGGTTGATCACCGTAATGCCTTCGCCGAAAAACTGCGCGGCCAGGTCGATCTTCTGCACCACCTCGCCCGTTTCGAGCTTCACCTTGCGCAGCGAAGACCGTCCTTCGAGGCCGGTGCCTTCATACAGGAATCCGCCGCGATACTCCAGGCCCTGCGTGAATGCATTGCGATCGTGCGGATAGACGTGGACCACCTGATACCCGTACTCCGGCGCACCCGCATAGACGACCGCGGCAGCCAACATTGCAGCCAAAATTCTCATGACTCCGCGCCGCTTCTCAAAATTTCGTCGGCGACGTCAGCTACCGCTTTCATCGCCTTCACATCATGGACGCTGACCAGATGCGCGCCGTTTAAGATCGCCGCCGTCACCGCCGCGGCTGAGGCGAATTCGGTTTCCATGGGCGTCTCGCGCTGCAAAAACAGCTTTCGCGACGGTCCAACCAGCACCGGCAATTCGAGCGTCGAAAGCTGGCCCAGGTGCGCCAGAATCTCCGAATTCTGCTCTTTTCTTTTTCCGAATCCGATCCCCGGATCCACCACCAGTCTGCGCCGGTCGAGTCCGGCCCGCACCGCGCGATGCACCGATGCGTCCAGTTCCGTTGCGATCGTCCGCACGACGTTTTTCAGCGGCGGCAGCTTCGCCCAGGTTTCCGGCGTCCCGCGCATGTGATTCAGGATCAGCCCCGCGTTCGCCGCCGCGGCCTTGCGAGCCAGGTCCGCGTCGAACGTCAGCCCGCTGGGATCGTTGATCGCGTCCACGCCGAATTCCAGCGCCTTCTCCGCGACGTTCGCCTTGTAGGTATCCACCACGATCGGGATCGTCAATTTATTGCGCAACCGCTTCAGCACGGGCACCAGCCGGCGCAATTCTTCGGCTTCGGAAATCCGCGCCGATCCCGGACGCGTCGATTCGGCGCCGACGTCGATCAGGTCCGCGCCCTGTTCTTCCAACTCCAACGCGCGCGCAAAGGCGCGGTCGGGATCGTGAAATTTCCCGCCGTCGGAAAACGAATCCGGCGTTACGTTCAGTACCGCCATGATGAGCGTTCGTTCGCCCAGTTGAAGCGTTCGTTCCCGGACACGCCACTCAAATCTTTTGCGAATCATGAAGACTTTCAGAGTAGCAAGCGGACTCATGGCCGCGGATGAATTCGCTTTCATTCGCGGTATTTATTGGTTTCATCCTTTTTTCCTCAGCCTCGTAAAGCTTACACGTAAGTTCGTGCGTCCGTACGCGCGCCAAATCGCTAAGTGGCTGCTGCGCCACGAATAGCGGGATTGGCACGGGGGTTGCATTCTTCCAGCGCGTAAGTCAGGGCGACGTCGGAGTCATACAGCCCGGACACGAAAGGGAGTAAATGAAAATGCCGAACGAACTGGACAGCAAAAGTGTGGAGAAGCCGAACTCGAAAGGTCATGCCGTTCTCACCGGCCTGCTTGGCGCCGGTTTGGTGATCGCGCTGGCGGGCGACGGATACCTGCTGGTGCGTTCGAACGATCTGAACGACCAGCTTGCGCAAACCAAGGACGCGACGCAGGCGCAGATCGCCAAGATCGGCGAAGCCACGACGTCGCTGCTCGATCAGCGCATGCAGGCCATCGATGAACAGATCAGGAGCGCCACCGGGTCGGCCGACACGGCCGTCAAGCGCGCTCGCATGGAGGCTCTGAAACAGGCCAAGGAAATCAATCAGCGCCTGGAAGATCAGCAGAAGGAAGTGTCGGGCGAGCTGACGCAGTTGAAGGACGCCACCACCACCGCTTCCACCAAGATCGGTGAAGTTTCGAACGACGTCAGCGGCGTGAAAACCGACGTCACCGGCGTGAAGGCCGATGTCGCCTCGACGCAGTCCGCGCTCGATAAGACCAACGGCGACCTGAAGCGCGCCATGGGCGACATGGGCGTGATGAGCGGCCTGATCGCTACCAACGCGAAGGACCTGCAGGCTCTGCGCGAACTCGGCGACCGCAACTACTTCGAGTTCGACCTGAAGAAGCCGGAGATGACCAAAAAGCTCGGGGACGTGACCGTGGTGCTGAAGAAGTCCGATCCCAAGCGCAATCGTTACACCGTGGAAGTGATGGCGGATGACAAGCGGGTGGAAAAGAAAGATAAAACAATCAATGAGCCCGTTCAGCTCTACGTGAGCGACAGCCGCCAGCCTTACGAGATCGTGGTCAACCAGATCCGCAAGGACGAGATCGTCGGGTATCTGTCGACCCCGAAGGTCAAGATGGCCCGCCGCTAAAAGCTGCAAGCCGGAACCCCACGAGAACGGGCGCGCGCAGTCTCCTCCACTGCGCGCGCCCGTTTTGTTTTGTAGAATCGGGGCCATGAAGCGGTGCGCATTTCTGCTGTGCGTCGGCCTGAGCGCGCAGTCGCTTCACGTCTATTCCGAATTCGCCCGCATCGACCCTTCTACCGGCCGCGTCACTGCTCCCGAAACTCCTCGCGAAATTCTTTCCCCCGCCGTCGTCCGCAATGGATTCACGTCGTTTCAGATTGTGGTCGAAGTTCCCCAAGGAAAAACATTCTGGCTCTACGTCGGCCAGAATCCCGAAGACGCCGTTCGCGTGACGGTCTACCGTGAATCGGGCGAGCGCCTGGAAAAAGTCGATCTGCCGGCCGAGGGAACGTCGACGCAAATTTTCTGGATGGACTTGTGGACCGGCCCCGACGCTCCGGTGCGCCGCATCAAAGTCGAGCCCGAGGTGAAAGTCGAAAGCGATTGGGTGACGTATCCGATGGAGGTCCGTGTGGTGGACGCAGTAGTCCCCACAACGGATTTTCCCGAAGGATATTCGAACCCCGGTCTCGTCATCAGGGGTGCCGTCTGCGGCCCGCAACGCGAGTACTTCCTTTACAAGACGGATCTCGCGCGAACACGCTTTAGAAACGCTCAGCAGGACATCGCGCTGAGCGCTCTCGTCCCCAAGCCGCAACTCGCAAGATTGATGACTTGCGACGTGCCGCCACCCGCCGATGACCCCGAATGGTACTTCCGCATCCGCGACTATCTATTCCGCATGCGTTAAACTGAGTAAGCAACCCTCGCGTCACGGCCGAAGCGCCGTGCGCTTACGGCAAGGAGAGATGGCCGAGTGGTTGAAGGCGCACGCTTGGAAAGCGTGTTTAGGGGAAAC
>JAIQFJ010000396.1 GCA_020073325.1 Terriglobia bacterium
GGTCGCGGTTCACTGATCTGAACCGTGACCATAGGGAGCGGCGGATGGGCGGGGAATGGAAATCAGTTCATGAGGGAGTCGCTGTTGCGGGAATTTCGGCGGATGGGCGGGAGTAGAAAGCAGTTCAGGGGAGGCAAGTAGAGGATGGCCCTCGATACGAAAAACGATATTAAAGTTGAAACGAAGATCGACAAAGAAGTTCACTCGGTGGTCCGGGCGGGCGCCAGCGTCAAGACGATCATTTTCCGCATCGTCATTGCGATCATCGTGATCGGCGCCGGAATCGCGGTCTACAACTACTGGAAGGCCGCGCAACTGGTCGAAACCACCGACGACGCGCAGGTGGATGGCTCGATCTATATGGTCAGCGCGCGCGTCACCGGGCATGTCGCCGAAGTGATGGTGGGCGATCAGCAGCCGGTGAAGGCGGGCGACGTTCTGGTGCGGCTGGACACGAAGGATTTCGAGGTGGCGATCGCCAAGGCGCGCGCGGACCTGGCGGATTCGATCGCGGCGCTGGCCAGCGTGCGGACCGATGTTCCGATCACGTCGACCACGACGCAGAGCACGCTGTCGTCGGCGAAGTTTGCGCGGCTCGACGCATCGGCGGCGCTGTCGGGAGCGGAGCAGCAACTGGGCGCGGCTCGTGCGCGGCTCGCCACGGCGCAGGCGAACGTTCGCGTCGCCGAAGCGAATTTCACGAAAGCTTCGCAGGACGTGACGCGCTACAAGCAGCTTGTCGATAAGGACGAAATTTCGAAGCAGCAATACGATCAGGCGGTCGCGGTGATGCAGGCGGCGCAGGCGACGCTCGATGCGCAGAAGGCGCAGGTGGGCGAGGCGCAGCAGAACATTTCGGTCGGGGAGAAAACGATCGATCAGGCGAAGGCGCGCGTGTCGCAGGCCGACGCGCAGATCGAGTCGGCGATGACGGGTCCGCAGCAGGTGAAGGCGACCGAGGCGCGCGTGCTCTCGGCGACGGCGAAGGTCGAGCAGCAGAAAGCGGCGTTGCAGCAGGCGGAGCTGAATCTGCAATACACCACGGTGGTCGCGCCGGTCACGGGCATTGTCGCGAAGAAGTCGGTGGAGGCGGGAAACAACGTGACGGTCGGACAGCAGTTGCTGGCGGTGGTGCCGCTCGACGGAATCTGGATCACGGCGAATTTTAAAGAGACCCAGTTGCGCGAGATGCGCGTCGGGCAGCCGGTGACGATCAAAGTGGATGCTTACGATCGCGAATACAGAGGCAAAGTGTTGCGGATCGCGGGGGCGAGCGGGGCGAAGCTCAGTTTGTTGCCTCCGGAGAATGCGACGGGGAATTTCGTGAAAGTCGTCCAGAGAATTCCGGTGAGGATCGTGCTCGATCCGGGGGAGAACCAGGATCAGTTGCTGCGGCCGGGGATGTCGGTGGTGCCGACGGTGCGGGTGAAGTGAGGCACTGAGTTCACGCAAAGACGCGAAGCTCACGCAAAGTTCGCGAAGCTCTTTGCGCCCTTTGCGACGTAGCTTATCGCCTTTGCGTGAACCATAAAAAAGTAAAGATGACTCCAACACAAACCTGGACGCCGAAACACAACCCGTGGGTGATCGCGCTGGTGGTGACCATGGCAACGTTCATGGAGGTGCTCGATACGTCGATCGCCAATGTGGCGCTGCCGCACATCGCGGGAAATCTTTCGGCGGGGACCGATGAGAGCACCTGGGTGCTCAGCTCCTATCTGGTGGCGAACGCGGTGATTCTGCCGATCAGCGCGTGGCTCGCGACGCGGTTCGGACGAAAACGGTTTTACATGACCTGCGTGGTGCTGTTCGGCATCAGCTCGCTGTTGTGCGGCCTCGCCCCCAGCCTTTCGTGGCTGGTGTTTTTCCGCGTCGTCCAGGGGCTGGGCGGCGGAGGCCTCGCGCCGAGCGAACAAGCGATTCTGGCCGATAATTTCCAGCCGCAAAAACGCGGCATGGCGTTTGCGATTTACGGCATGGCGGTGGTGCTGGCTCCCGCGATCGGTCCGACGCTCGGCGGCTATATTACCGACAATTTCGACTGGCGCTGGATTTTCTTCATCAACGTTCCGGTGGCGATCGTGTCGCTGATGCTCACGTCGCGGCTGGTGGAGGATCCGCCGCATGCGCGCGCGAAAAAGAATCCGGGACCGGTGGACGTGGTCGGGCTGATTCTGGTGGCGGTGGCGGTCGGCGCCGGGCAAGTCGTGCTCGACAAGGGGCAGCGCGAGGACTGGTTCTCGTCGAAATTCATTCTGATCTTCCAGATCGCGTCGACGGCATGCCTGATCGGGGCGATTTTCTGGGAGTATTACCATCCGCACCCGATCATCGACATCCGGCTGTTCAAGAATCGGAACTTCACGATTTCGTGTGTCCTGATGTTCATGCTGGGCGCCGCGCTGTTCGGCGCGACGGTGCTGCTGCCGCAGCTCGTGCAAACGTTGATGGGTTACACGGCGGAGCAGGCGGGATTCGTGCTGTCGCCGGGCGCGGTGGTGATCATCATTCTGCTGCCGTTCGTCGGGCGGATGATTAACAAGGTGGATCCACGATGGATGATCGCGTTCGGATTCGCGGCGGCGGGGCTGGGGCTGATCAATATGGCTCGCGTGAATCCGTCGATGGACATCAACACGATCATCTGGCTGCGCGTGGTTCAGATGACCGGCGTCGCGTTTCTGTTCGTGCCGATCCAGACGATGACGTACGTCGGCGTGCCGATGGAAAAGAACAACAATGTTTCCGGCATGATTAATCTGGCGCGAAACATGGGCGGGTCGATCGGGATCGCGGGGCTGGAGACGATTCTGGCGCGGAGAACGCAGTTCCATCAAAGCTCGCTGGCGGCGCACACCAGCGGGCTGGACCGGCCGTTTCAATTTTCGCTCGATGCGATCACGCATGCGTTCACGCAAGCCGGTTACGACGCGGTGACGGCGACGCAAATGGCCTACGCGCAGATCTACCAGATGATGCAGGGGCAGGCGGCGTGGCTCGCGTATATCGATACGATCTGGATCTACGCAGGGCTGTGCCTGGTGGTGGTGCCGCTGCCGTTTTTGATGCGGCGGCCGAAGCGGGGGTCGGGTCCGGTGATGGGGGCACACTAAGGCTGTCGAAGAGGAGACGCGCACGAACGCGCTCCATTCCTGTCGCGCCTGAAGGTCGTACACCTTGTTCCAGGCGCGACAGCAATGGAGCGCGTTGCATTTTATTTGCGGCCGCAAACTCATCGTCGAACGACGTTCCACGCGGGAGGGTCTCGAGAACTTTTCCGCGGTTCGGTAGGCTCGAGGCCGATGAGGACCTCTTGCCGTTCTGCGATCAGCGTAGACCAGGCGCATTCCGCACTCCGCGCATCGAAATGCGAAATGATTGAATCTTTATGCGGAAAATTCGCTGGGGAGTTTTGGGAACGGCCAAGATCGCGCTGACGAAAGTGATTCCTGCGATGCGCCAATGCGAGTTTGCCGAAATCACGGCGATCGCGTCGCGGGATCTGGAGAAGGCCAAGGCTGCGGGGATCGCGAAGGCTTATGGATCGTACGAAGCGCTGATTGCGGATCCGGAGATCGACGCGGTATATATTCCGCTGCCGAATCATTTGCACGTGCCGTGGTCGATCGAGGCGGCGCGGGCGGGAAAACATGTGCTGTGTGAGAAGCCGATCGCGTTGTGCGCGGCGGAGGCTCGCGAGCTGCTCGGGTTTCTGGTGAAGATCGGCGAGGCGTTCATGGCTCGCACGCATCCGCAGTGGGTGCGCGTGGCGGAGCTGATTCGCGCGGGGCGCATCGGGGATCTGCGCGTCGTCGACGGATTTTTCAGTTACGACAATCGCGATCCGAAGAATGTGCGCAACGTCGCCGAGTGGGGCGGGGGCGGGCTGATGGATATCGGCTGCTATCCGATCACCCTGTCGCGGATGCTGTTCGGCGAGGAACCGGTGCGCGCGAAATCGGCGATCGAGTGGGATCCAGTGTTCAAGATCGACCGGCTGACTTCGGCGATTCTGGAATTTCCGTCGGGGCGGTGCGTGTTCACCTGCTCGACGCAGCTTGCTCCTTATCAAAAAATGCGGATGTTCGGAACGCGCGGGGTGATCGAGGTGGAGATTCCGTTTAACGCTCCGCCGGATCGGCCGACGCGGATTTTTGTCGATGGGGTCGTGGAAGAATTGCCGGTGTGCGATCAGTATACGATCCAGGGCGATTTGTTTTCGCGCGCGATTCTGGAGGACGGGCCGGTGCCGGTGCCGGTCGAGGACGCGGTGAAGAACATGGAAGCGATCGAGATGGTCTTCCGGGCGTGATAACATCCTCGCTATGACGCATCGAGTGCTGTTTGCGGTTCTGCTTGCGGCTGGATTGGTTCGCGCCGAAGATCAGAAGGCGATTCAACTGCCGGATATTATGGCTTGGAAGCGCATCGTCTCGCCGATGGTCTCGGGCGACGGAAAATGGTTTGCCTACAAACTGGCTCCGAATGAGGGCAATTCGGAGGTGGTGATCAGGTCGCTTGCGGACGGCAAAGAGACGCGCTACGCGATCGGGGAACAGCCGCGCATCGATTCGGGATTTGCGGGTCCGCCGCCTCCTCCACCGCGCGATTTGCAGATTTCGGAGGACTCGAAGTGGGTCGCGTTTCTGGAATATCCCACGGCGAAAGAAGCGAAGGCGCTGAAGAAACAGCGCAAGCCGGTGCAGAGCAAGCTGATGCTGATCGACCTGGCGACCGGAGACAAGAAAGAGTTCGACAAGATTCGCCGCTTCGCGTTTGGCGGGGAGCGGTCGAGCGTGGTGGCGATGCATCGCTACGCGCCGGCTCCGGCGACTCCACCGGCTCCTCCGGCGCCGGGGGCTACTCCGAATAATGACGACCGTCCGCAGGGATCGGATTTGATTGTCTACAACCTGTCGGCTGCAAGCGAGTTGAATTTCGGCAACGTTTCCGATTTTTCGTTCGACAAAAAAGGGAACTGGCTGGCGTGGATCATCGACGCGCAGGATAAGGCAGGCAACGGCGTGCAGGCGATGAATCTGGAGACGGGCGCGGTGGTGCCGCTCGATTCGTCGCAGGCGAGTTATAAGGGCCTGACGTGGACGGAAAAAGGCGACGGGCTGGCGAGCGTGCGCGGCGTCGAGGACAAGGCTTGGGAAGACAAAATATATTCGCTGGTCGCCTTCAAGTTCGGCGCGGCGAAACCGGAGAAGATCGTGTTCGATCCGGCGAAGGATTCGTCGTTTCCGAAAGGCATGACGATTTCGCCGAACCGCAATCCGTACTGGATGGCGGACCTTTCGGCGGTGACGTTCGGGATTCATGAGATGCGTCCGAAGAAGAAGGGCGCCGACGACAAAGAGAAGCCGGAGGCGAAAAACGACGATCCGGATCTGCCGGACATGGTGATCTGGAACTGGAAGGACAAGCGGCTGCAGCCGATGCAGCAGGTGCAGGAGAATCAGGACAAGAATTTTTCCTACCTGTGCGTGTATCGTCCGGCGGAGCAGAAATTTTTGCGGCTCGCCGATGAAGATGTGCGGCAGGTGGCGGCGAATGCGGACGCGAGGGTCGCGCTGGGCAGAGATATTCGCGAGTATGAGTTGGAATCGCACCTGGACGGGAAATCGTTCGAGGATATGTACGCGGTGAATCTGGCGACCGGAGAACGGAAGCTGGCGCTCAAGAAAGCCCAGCATGTTTTCGGCACGTCGCCGGACGGGACGCACGTCCTTTATTACGATGACGGGACGTTCTACACGTTCGATCTGGCGACCGGGCAGTCGTACAACGTGTCTAAGCAGCTTGCAACGACGTTTGTCGATACCGAAGACGATCACAACGTGGTGAAGCCGCCGCGACGGCCGATCGGGTGGTCGAAGGATTCGTCGGCAGTGCTGCTGTACGACGGCTGGGATGTCTGGAAAGCTCCGGCGCACGGCGGCGCGGGCGTGAATCTGACGGGGAACGGGAAGAAGGATAAGATCCGCTATCAGACGCGCTTCCGGTTGGACCCGGAAGAGAAGGGGATCGATTTATCGCAGCCTGTCTACTTCAGCGCGTATGGGGAGTGGACGAAGAAGGGCGGAGTCGGCGTGGTGGAGCCCGGGAAATCGGGCATCACGATGTTGAGCTGGGATGACGCGCATTATCAGACGATCCTGAAGTCGAAACATTCGGACGTGTTTT
>JAIQFJ010000010.1 GCA_020073325.1 Terriglobia bacterium
CCCGGTGACCTGCAGCAGGCCGAAGTCCCGGTGCAGCGAGAAGCCTGCCCCGAGCTTCAAGATCCGCGGGGCGTCCGGGCGGTCCCTGGCGCGCTGCAGTCTGTCATCCAAGACCCCCGCCAGCACCTCCCACGCCGGATAGCGATCCCGCTCGCTTCTCGGGACGATCAGGCTGAGGGTCAGGTTCTTGCGCGTGGCCTGGGTCTCCTCGAGGAAGATCTCCGGGCGATCCGGGGGCGCCGGGGTGGGTGTGAGGCGGGCAGGCAGTGGGCGTGGGGCGACAGCCCCGAAGGCCTGCTGGATCTTCTCCCGGGCCGTCTGCTGGTCCACGGGACCGATGAGGACGAGGATCATATTGTTCGGGATATAGTGGGCTCGGTAGTAGGCCAGGATCTCATCGCGCGAGAGACCTCGAATGATCAGCTCGTTTCCGATGGTCGGATGCTCGTAGCTGGTCCCCCGGTAGAGGCGCGCCTCGTGGGCATCCGACTCGCGCGTGGCGGGGCTCGTCAGGCCCTGCCGGATCTCCTCGATCACCACGTCTTTGGTGACGTCGAGCTTGGCTGGATCGAAGGTGGAGTGAAACAGGATGTCGGCTTGGATGTCGAAGATCTTTTCCAGGAAGTCCGCGTGGGCCATCAGGATATAGCCGGTGTAATCCTCGCTGGTGAACCCGTTGAGATACCCTCCCATGCCGTACACCTCCCGGAACAGCTCTTCCTTCGTCCGGCGCTCCGTCCCATCGAAGAGGATGTGCTCCAGGAGGTGCGAGACCCCCGCGTTCGCGAACGTCTCATCGCTCCCCCCGGCCTTCACCAGCACCAACGAGGCCACCAGGGGACTCGGGGTCTGGATCAGCAGCACCTCCATCCCGTTCTGAAGGGAGAAGGTGCTGCGCGCATCCAGGGTCTCCGGTCGTGCGATGGGGGCGCCCTGGACTGGCAAGGCGCATGCGGCGGCGAGCAGCGGGAGGAGCGCGATACGGAGCGTCAGTTTCAGTCGCATGGGCACGGACTCCCGGCGCGACCTCACGGCGGAGGGGTCGCGCGCGTCCGAGTTTCGGTCAAACGGGACGATCGATGGGCACTGTGCGGTGCATAAAATAGGCGATAGTTCACCCCCGAACCGCACAGTCCGGGGGAGAGTCCGAGGAGGGGTGGCGACCCACCCCTCTCGGTAGCGTCAACCCGGCCGCGGCCGGCCGGGGCAACGACGGAAGAAACTGGCTTGCCGCGCGCGCCTCTCTCCGGTACCGTACGGAGCGCCCATGGTCCGGCAGAGGCAAGCGATACACCGGCGCATCACTGGTGCGAGGGTCATCTCGTGTGCCCGTTCGGTAGCATGGTGCCAGGTCGCGTGCGCAAGTCACTGGTGACGTCCCCGACGGGTCTCGTCCCGCGGGTGGCGATCCCGCTTAGGAGGGTACCGGCTGTGTTCACACGACCTGGGCCGCCGGCCGGCCATGGCCTTCCCCCTAACCAAGGAGGCCACCCCGTGCCCAGACGCCGCCCGTCCACCCGCCCCGTCACGATGCCGGTCCTGCACCCCCACGCCGGGGGCATCGACGTCGGGGCCACCGAACTCTACGTGTGCGTGCCGCTCGACCGCGACCCCCAGCCGATCCGGCGCTTCGGGGCGTTCACGGAGGACCTGCACACCCTCGCCGATTGGCTCACGCAGTGCGGCGTGACCTCCGTGGCCATGGAGTCCACCGGCGTGTACTGGATCCCCCTGTACCAGATCCTGGAGGCCCGCGGGTTCGCCGTGTGCCTGGTCAATGCGCGCCACGTCAAGAACGGCCCCGGCCGGAAGACCGACGTCCAGGACTGCCAGTGGCTCCAGTACCTCCATGCCGTGGGCCTTCTCCGCGCCTCCTTCCGCCCGCCCGAGACGGTCTGTGCCGTCCGGCCCCTCCGGCGCCACCGGGAGACCCTCGTGCAGGGGGCGGCCACTCACACCCAGCACATGCAGAAGGCCCTGAACCAGATGAACCTCCAGCTGCACCACGTCCTGAGCGATCTCACGGGCGTCACCGGCCTGGCCATCCTCGACGCCCTCCTCGCCGGCGAGCGGGACCCGCAGGTGCTGGCCCGCCACCGGGATGGCCGGATCAAAGCCTCCCAGGAGACCATCGCCAAAGCGCTCGTGGGGGACTACCGGCCGGAGCACCTGTTCACCCTGCGCCAGTCCCTGGCGTCGTACCGGCATTACCAGGGCCTGATCGCGGAGTGCGACGGGGAGGTCGAGACGCTCCTCGGCGCGGTGGCGTCCCAGGTCGATCCCGGCCGGCAGCCGCTCCCGCCCGCACCGGCCGGCCGCCGTAAGCCCCACCGGAAGATCCCGGGCTTCGATCTCCGGGCCGAGCTCTACCGGGTGCTCGGCACCGACCTCACGCAGGTGCCCGGGCTCCAGACCCCCACGGTCCACACCCTCTTCGCGGAACTGGGCGCCGACCTGTCCGCGTTCCCTACCGGCGCCCACTTCGCGTCCTGGCTTGGCCTGTGCCCCGACAACCGGATCTCCGGGGGGAAGGTCCTCTCCGTGAGCACCCGCCACGTGAAGCACCGCGTGGCGCAGGCCCTGCGGCTTGCCGCCCAGAGCCTGTGCCGCAGTCAGTCGGTCCTCGGGGACTTCTTCCGCCGCATGCGGGCGAAGCTCGGCGCTCCGAAGGCGATCACCGCGACGGCGCACAAGCTCGCGCGGATTGTCTACCACCTGATCCGAACCCGACAACCGTACGACGAGAGCCGCCTTGCGGCGGCCGACACCGCCCGCCGGCGCCACAGCGAAGCCCGCCTCCGTGCGCAAGCTCGGGCGCTCGGATTCCAGCTCGTGCCTGCCCCTGCGCAGGCAGTTTCTTAGGAGGGTCCGCGGGGAGGGCCGAGCGGTTGCTTGCCTTGATGCAAGCGGGAGGGCCTTCTCCGCGAACTAAGCGGTCCGAGCGGATATGTATCCTGACTTCCGGACCGCTTAGTAATGCGCCCGACTGCATCGCCCCGTCGGACCGGTCTGGATTCCCATGTCAGCCAAGGTGGGCTACACTAGCGCCCCAAGGGAGAGGGTCACTCCTGTTGTTGTGGGATCGGGCGGATTCGTCACAAAAAGGAGGGAGGCATGTCTGCCTACATCATCGTCGACGTGGAAGTGAGGGACGCGGAGGCGTTCGAACCCTACAAGCAACCTACCGCCGCCTCTATTGCCCAATACGGCGGCCGGTACATCATCCGCGGCGGGAAGCACGAAACGCTGGAGGGGAAGTGGCACCCGACGCGACTCGTCGTGCTAGAGTTCCCCAGCGTGGAGGCCGCGAAACGATGGTACACCTCTGAGGAGTACAGCAAGGTCAAGCCCATTCGCCTGCGGCACGCCGTGACCGATATGGTCCTCGTAGAGGGAACCTAGGCGAGCCTCCCAGACAGGATCTCCCGCGGGCCAGCGACTTGGAACATGAAGCGACGGAGTGCAGTGCAACGCTCTACCCCACCTCCCTCGGGTGGGCCTCGATCAAACAGGCACCCGTCTCCATGTCGTGAACGATCACATCAAGCGGCTTCCCCATTTTGAGGAGCTGCACGTACAGCTGGGCGATGTGGACATTGCACCCCCACACCTCGTCCCCCAGCTCCTTCCCCACCTCCCGTACCAGCAGCCGGTGGGTGGCGGGAACCGCCTGCTTGCCATCCTCGTCACGGCATGGCAGACAGGTGTAGTAGATCTCCGATGGCGACATTCCCTGCCCTCTTCCCTCTTGAGTCGTCGCCCGAGAGATGGGCGACCGGAGACCGCACCGCAGCACCCCATGGTGCAGGTCGCCATCCCCCTTGCGACGAGGACACTAGCGAACGGTTCTGGTGCTGTCAAATCTCAACGAGATGCAATCCGGAGGTGCGCGGATAGTACGCAGAATCGGAAGGCTTTTTGCCTTGGCACAGGCAAGTCACAGAGGGTGGTTCCCTGTGAGCCGCAGAAAGCGAGGGTTGCGAAGTGGGGGGCGCGAAAGGTTTCAGAAGTGACTCGTTACGAAGATGGAGCGCTGTCAGCATCCTGGTAGACTTGGACGTTCCGCGAAAACGCCTTCGTCGAGCGAGGTGTTCTGGTCGATCAGAATGCCGACCGCGTCGCCGCGCTTGAGAGCGCGCAGAATTTCGCGCGCGGCCTCTTTTTTTTCGATGATGAGATTGCCGCTGAGGGCGCGGCGCCGTTCGACAAAGGCGTCGACACGCGGATTGTCGAGCGGCCGCACCACCACGTGCATCGGAGCGGTCATCAGCGCGTGAGCGAAGGCGCTCAATTCCCAGTTGCCGAAATGGGCGGTGGCGACCAGTACACCTCGTCCGCGCGCCTGCGCCTGCTTGAAGTTTTCAAGTCCTTCATAGCGAATCCACTGATGCACGTTTTCACGTGTGATCGAAGGAAATTTGGCGAACGCGACGGCGGTTCGCGCGATGGAGCGGAAGACGCCGTCGATCACTCCGCGATCGGGAATCGCGGCGATTTCGAGATTCCTCGCGGCGATGCGGCGAAAGCGCGGAATGGCCAGGTCGAGAAGCTTGACGTAGACGCGTGCCAGGGCGGGGAGGCGCGCGATGGAGGCAAGCGCGCAGCGGAGCAGAAAATATTCGATCACTCGATCCAGCCGCCGCCGAGCACCAGTTCGCCGGAATAGAACACCGCGCCCTGGCCCGGAGTGACGGCGCGCTGCGGCTCGTCGAACCGAACCTCGACGTGCGTCGCGTCGACGGGGGTGATGGTCGCGGGAGCGGCGGCGTGCTTGTTGCGGATCTTGATTTCGGCGCGAATAGGCGCGGCGGGCGGCGCGATCGAGATCCAGTTCACGTCCTTCACGCGCATCGTCGCGCGCAGCAGAGCGTCGTTGCGTCCGATCACGACGCGCCGCGTTTCGGGCTCGGTGGCGATCACGTAGAGCGGCTCGCCGGCGGCAACACCAAGGCCGCGGCGCTGTCCGACAGTGAAGTGATGGACGCCTGAATGCTCGCCGACGACGCGCCCTTCGGTGGTGACGAGTTCGCCGGCCGTCTCTTTCGGAGAAATTCCCTGCTCGCGGAAATAGGCGTCGATGAAAGCGGCGTAGTCGCCGTTGGGAACGAAGCAGATTTCCTGGCTATCGGGCTTGGCCGCGGTCGGGATGGCGAGCTCACGCGCGAGTTCACGCACCTGCGGCTTTTCGAATCCGCCGAGCGGAAACAGAGTGCGGGCGAGCTGCGGCTGCGTCAGACCGAACAGGAAATAAGTCTGATCCTTCGCGCGATCGACGCTGCGGCGCATTTCCCAACGCCCGCTATCGGAATTCCACGCAATCTGCGCGTAGTGCCCTGTGGCGATGCGATGCGCGCCGACGCCGTCCGCCATGTCGAGAAACTGATCGAACTTGATGAAGTTGTTGCACAGCGTGCACGGGATCGGCGTGCGGCCGGCGAGATATTCGTCGACGAACGGCTTCACCACCTGCTGCTCGAAGCGATCCTCGAAATTCACCACGTAGTAGGGAATGCCGAGATGCTGCGCGACATGACGCGCGTCGTAGACGTCGTCGAGCGAGCAGCAGCGTCCGGTGGGCTTGTCGGTGGCGAGTTCTGGAAGACGCCGCTGATTCCAGAGCTGCATGGTGAGTCCAATGACGCGCGCGCCCTGGCGATGTAGCATTCCCGCGACGACGGAGCTGTCGACTCCGCCCGACATCGCAACCGCAATCACTTCAGACATAGGCGGGCGCCAGCTTTCTGAGATGCGCGACCGAATCCACGACGGCTTCGACCAGCGCGTCCAGCTGCGCGGCGTCGTTGGAACGGCCGAGTGAAAATCGGATGCTCGATTTGGCCTGCTCTTTTGTGAGTCCGATCGCGGTGAGGACGTGCGACGGCTCCTGCGCTCCGCTGGAGCAGGCCGATCCGCTCGACACGGCGAAGCCGCGCAGGTCGAGCGCGATGAGCAGAGGCTCGCTGTCGATGCCGTCGAAGCGGATGTTCGAAGTGTTCGGGGTGCGGGGCGCGCCCGCGCCGTTGACGTGCGCGCCGGGGATGCGATCGAGGACCGCGTTTTCCAGGCGATCGCGCAGTGCGGCGAGACGAGACCACTCGGCGGGACCTTGGTCGATCATCCACTGCGCGGCGCGGCCGAGTCCGACGGCTCCCGAAACATTTTCGGTGCCGGCGCGGCGATCACGTTCATGGTGGCCGCCGTGCATCATCGCAGCGAGCTTCGTTCCCTTGCGAACGAACAGCGCCCCGACGCCCTTGGGCGCGTAAAACTTGTGTCCCGCGATCGAGTAGAGATCGACGCCGAGATCGGCGAGGTTCAGCGGAATTTTTCCCGCGGCCTGGACGCCGTCGGAGTGCATGACCGCGCCGGCTTCGCGCGCAATCGCGGCGATTTCCTTCAGCGGCTGGATGACGCCGAGCTCATTGTTCGCGTGCATCACGCTGACGATTTTCGTATCGGGCCGCAGAGCGCGGCGGATGTCTTCAGGATCGACCAGGCCGCGGCTGTCGACCTCGACGCGCGTCACCGATTCCAGTTGCGCGCACGAGGCCAGCACCGCGGGATGTTCAATCGTCGTCGTGATGGCGTGGCCGGCTTTGAATCCAAGAGTGCCGATCACTGCGAGATTGTCGGCCTCGGTGCCTCCGCTGGTGAACACGATTTCTTCGGGCGTCGCGCCGAGCAGCGCCGCGACCTGGCGGCGCGCGTCGTCGAGTTTCTGCCTCGCCGCCTGGCCGAAATGATGGATACTGGAAGCGTTGCCGTAGACCTCGGTCATCACCGGCAGCATCGCTTCCAGCACTTCGGCGGAAACGGGAGTGGTCGCGTTATGGTCGAAGTAAAACACGGGCTTCCTTTAACAATTCTTACATGCCGCTGATTACCCTCACAACGGATTTCGGAACCTCGGATCATTTCGCGGGAACCATGAAGGGCGTGATCCTGGGGATTGCTCCGCGCGCGACGATTGTCGACATCACGCATGAAATTCTTCCGTATGACGTGAACGAAGCCGCGTTTGTCATTGCGCAGGCGTGGGAATATTTTCCGAAAAGGACGATTCACGCGGTTGTGGTGGATCCGGGCGTCGGTACCGCGCGGCGGCCGTTGCTGTGCGAAGCGGGCGGTCAGTTTTTCATCGCGCCGGACAACGGCGTGCTCTCCATGATCTACGACGCCGCGCCGCACAAGGTGCGCGTCATTTCGAACGCCAGCCTGATGCGAAAGCAAGTCAGCCGGACATTTCACGGCCGCGACGTGTTCGCTCCGGCGGCGGCGCACCTGGCGCGCGGCGTGAGCGCATCGAAGTTCGGCAAGGTGGTCAACGACTATGTCCGCAGCTTTTCGCTCAAGCCGCAACAGATCGGGCGGCACACGTGGACCGGCGTGGTCCTGAAAGTCGATCGCTTCGGGAACCTGATCACGAACCTGCATATCGATCACTTCGCGGGCGTCAAGACGCGGCCTTTCGAACTGCGCGTCGGAGTGGAGCGCATTCACCGGCTGGCATTGACGTATGCCGAGACGGCCATCGGCGACGTGTTCGCGATCGTCGGAAGCTCCGGCTACATCGAGGTCGCGGCGAACCAGGCTTCGGCGTCGCAGATTGTCGGCTGCGGAGCGGGGGTTCCGGTCGAACTGGAGATTTCGCAATGACCCAAAGTGCTGTGGCGAAAGACTGGCGGTCGTTTGAGCAACTCGGCGCGGGCGTTTATCCGACACCGATCGAGGAGATGCCCCGGCTGCGGGCGGCGCTCGGCGGAGGGCCGCGATTGTTCATCAAGCGCGACGATTATACGGGTCCCGGCTTCGGCGGCAACAAAGTTCGCAAGCTGGAATTCGTGCTGGCGGCGGCGCGCGCGGAGGGAGCGGACGTGGTGCTGACGATCGGCGGGATTCGATCGAACCACGCTCGCGTGACGGCGGCGCTGTCGGCGAAGGCGGGGCTCGAGTGTCACCTGATTCTGAATGGCGATGCCGCGCCGATGCCCGCGAGCACGTACCTCGACGAACTCTACGGCGCGACGATTCATCACGTCGTGCGCGGAGACCAGCGCAAGCCCACGATGGAGCGCATTGCCGATGAACTGCGCGCGTCGGGGCGAAAGCCCTGTGCGATTCCGCTGGGCGCGTCGGTGCCGCTGGGCGCGTTGGGGTACATGCGCGCGGCGGAAGAAATCGCGACGTCCGGAATTGTTTTCGACGCTCTTTTTCATTCCACATCGTCGGGCGGAACGCAGGCCGGGCTGGTCGCGGGGCTCGCGGGTTCTCCGACGAAGGTGATCGGCGTCAGCGCGGACGATACGGCGATCGATATCGCGGCGCGTGTCGCCAGGATTGCCGCGGGCGTCGCGGATCTGTTGGGCCGCAAGATCGATCCGAAGATCGAAGTGGACGCGGGATTCATCGGCGCGGGATATGGCATCGCGACGCCGGAGGGCGAAGAGGCGCTGGATCTGTTTGCGCGTTGTGAGGGCGTAATCCTCGATCCGGTTTACACAGCGAAAGCAGCGGCCGGGGTGATCGCCCGGGTGCGCGCGGGCGAGTTCCGCGAGGGGCAGAATGTACTGTTTCTGCACACCGGCGGGCAGTTGGCGCTGTTCTCGCGATCCGCCTGAACCTAGCGGATGGGCGTGAAGCCGGGACAACTCAGCACGGGCAACCGCGGATACTTCGCGTAATTCGGGTCCGTGAAGGACCGCTCGCACAAATAGAAGACCGATCCGCGATCGGAGCGGATGATGCGGCAGAACGTGCAATGCTCACACAGGCCGATCGAAGAATTCACGGGCGGCCTCTACGGTGTGTCGAATATCGTCTTCGGTGTGCGCGGCGGAAACGAATCCTGCTTCGAATTGCGATGGCGCAAGGTACACGCCGCGCTCCAGCATGAAGTGGAAGAATTTCGCGAATTTCCCAGTGTCGCTGCGCTTGGCCGATTCCCAGTCCGTCACCGGACGATCGGTGAAGAAAAAAGTGAACATGGAGCCGACGCGATTGATGGTGACGCCGGGGGGCGTCCACGCGGTCAACTGAGCGGAGCGCGCCTCGAGGGTCTCGTAAACTTCGGGATGCGCCAGCAGATATTTCAGCATCGCCAGACCGGCGGCCACGGCCAGCGGATTTCCGGATAATGTTCCCGCCTGATAAACCGGGCCGAGCGGAGCGATCTTCTTCATGATGTCGGCGCGTCCGCCATATGCGGCCAAGGGCAATCCGCCGCCGATGATTTTCCCGAACGTGCTCATGTCCGGCTGGATCTTGAAGCGTTCCTGCGCGCCGCCGAAGGACACGCGGAAGCCGGTCATCACTTCGTCGAAGATCAGCACCGCTCCGTGGCGAGCCGTCAGAGCCCGCAGCGCTTCCAGAAATCCGGGCGCGGGAGGGACGCAGCCCATGTTGCCGACCACGGGCTCGACAATCACGGCGGCGATTTTATCGTCATACTCGGCGAACGCCCGCTCGGCCGCCGCGATCGAGTTGTAAGGCAGCGCGATGGTCGTATTGGCGAACCCCGCCGGGACGCCGGCCGTATCGGCGATGCCGAGCGTCGCCATGCCCGATCCCGCCTTGACCAGCAGCGAATCGACGTGGCCGTGATAGCAGCCTTCGAACTTGATGGTGAGATCGCGGCCGGTGAATCCGCGCGCGACGCGCAGGGCGCTCATGGTCGCTTCGGTGCCGGAGTTGACCAGGCGCACCATCTCCATCGACGGCACGATCTTCGTCAGCAGTTCGGCCATTTCGACTTCGCGCGCGGTGGGTGCGCCGAAGCTGGTGCCGCACTCGATCACTTCGCGCAAAGCATCCGTCACGAACGGCGGGCGATGGCCGAGAATGAGCGGACCCCACGAGCCGACGTAATCGATGTATGAATTTCCGTCGATGTCGAAAATGCGCGACCCTTCGCCGCGTGCGATGAACAGCGGGACTCCGCCGACGCCGCGAAACGCGCGGACGGGCGAGTTGACGCCGCCCGGAATATGCTCCTGTGCGCGCGCGAACCACGCCTCGGAATTGGAAATTTTCATAGACTCGCGCGGGAGCTTTCCGGAATCACGCGATTCAGGAAGAAGTTCATCAGCACTTCCTGCAGCGTGCCGTTCAGGTTTTTCAGCAGGCGCTTGCGCAGCGTGAGATAGGGCTGCGTGCCGGCGAACAGGTCCTGCATCAGCTCGCGGAATCGCGGGCTGCGGCGCATGAAGTGGATCATCCGCGCGGGTACGGTGTTGAACATGAATTTCCCGAGGAACACGCGCTTGGCCAGCGTCGCCGCGAATTCCAGATCCAGTGCGAACTCGCGCGCGACCATCGCGCGATACGCCGCCGCTTTTTCGGCGATCCCGTGCGCGTCGTCGACCACAACGCGGCTCGCCAGGTCGCCGGAGCGCATCGCGTAATACAGGCCTTCTCCGGTGATCGGATCCACCAGGCCGCCTGCGTCGCCCACCGCGAGCCATCCGTCTCCCGAAACACGATTTTGCCGCCAGCCGGACGTTTCGAGCGACGGCAGCATGTGGCTGTAGAAGCGCGATCCTTTCCAGACAATGCCGCGCTCATCCATGTATTGTTCCAGGCGTGCGCGCAACACCTGCGCGGGCTCGCCTTTGCCGCAGATGCCGACCGAAAGATGTCCGCAGCGCGGAAAAACCCAGATGTAGCCTTCCAGGTTTTCCAGAAACTGAATGTCGATGCACTCCTGCGACGCGGGGACGTAATAGCCGAGGGCGCTCATGGTATCTTTGGCGCTCCACTCGGTGCCGACTTCGCGCAGCGGATTCCGCGCGCCGGTCGCGATGATGCAGAAATCGGCCTCGGCGATTCCGCTTTGGGTCTTAATCCGCCAGCCGCGGCCGGCTCGCTCGATTCCCTGGACACGCGTCTTTTCGAGCGCGGCGCCGGCGCGGCCCGCGCGTTCGAGCAGCATCTGATTCAGGTCCATCCGCGAATAAATCACCAGCGGATGCGCCAGGTCCATCTTCACTTCGCCCGCTTTGGGAGCTGCAAGCGTCGTCTGATGGACCAGCCGTTTGGGCGTGTCGTTATCGATCAGAAATGGATACTCTTTGTACGCCTTGTACGTGAGGCCGCCGCCGCAGGGCTTTTCCCAGGCGAGCTTCTCGTCGAAAATCGACACGCGCAGCCCCGCGCTCGCGAGGCGTTCGGCCGCGAACGAGCCGGCAGGGCCTCCGCCCAATACGGCCACAGTCTTCATTGTTTCGACCCGATCGCGGGATGCCCGGGTGGAAGCTGTTTGCCGCCTTCGGGCGAGGGCGTGGCCGAGGGAGCGGCGGAGGGATGACCCGGCGGCAACGCCTGTCCTCCTGGGGCTGGTGCGCCTTCGGGTGCGGATCCGGGCACCGCGCCTCCGCCATGCGGATTGGCTCCGTTTTCGGTGCGCCCGCGGACCACCCACTTGCCGCCCTTGCGATCCAGAACGTAGTTGATCATCATCGGGCCGGCGGTGTCGCCGCCGGCTTTGGGCCGGAACGCCACGGTGGCGCGCGCCTCGTCTTTCTGGAACGAAACCGATGTCACGTCGATCTGCATTCCGTTCGGATCGAGGCCGATACGGGACTGATTCGATTTCAGATAGTCGAGCACGCCGGCTCGCACCGCATCGGAGTTTTGGATGTCGCGGGAACAGGCGCCCAGCAGCAGGGCCGCCGCGATCAGAAGAAGATTTCGCACACCCCGATTATACTCTTGCTATGCCCTCCATCCGATCCTTCGACGGCGGCGAATTCTCCGCTTACCTGGCCCTTCCGGCCGGCGGACGCGGCCCCGGAATCGTCGTTTTGCAGGAGATTTTCGGCGTCAACGCGAACATGCGATCCGTCTGCGACTGGTTCGCCGAGCGTGGATTCATCGCCCTCTGTCCCGATCTTTTCTGGCGGATCGAGCCCGGCATCGAGCTGACGCCCGAGCACGATCACGATCGCGCCATGGCGATGCTGGGCAAGCTCGATTTTCCGAAGGCGATCGCCGATGCGGCGGCCGCCATGGATTTTCTGCGAACGCATCCATCCTGTACCGGACGCGTCGGAGCTGTCGGATATTGTCTGGGCGGACGCCTCGCCTACGAAATGGCAGTGCGGCAGAAACCGGATTGTGCCGTCGGCTACTACGGCGTCGGAATCGAACAGGCGCTCGGCACGCTGAATTGTCCGCTGATGCTGCATGTCGCGGAACTCGACAAGTACGGGTCGCCCGAGATCATCGCGAAGATCACGGCGGCGCATCCCGATGCGGTCCGTGTTTATCCCGGCTCCGATCACGCCTTCGCGCGACGCAACGGCGCACACTACAACGCCGCCGCTGCCGAGCTCGCCAATCTGCGGACAATCGAGTTTCTGCTGCGGCATCTCATGCTGAAGCAGCACTCGCTCGAAGCGATCTGGGGCGAACATATCGAACACGAATTTTCGACGCGATCGACCGAAGACACCCTCGCCACCATGGTGGACGACGCGTATGTGAACCACATCCCGATCCTGACCGGCGGCGTCGGCAAGGAGCAGCTCCGCGAGTTCTACTCGAAACACTTCATCCCGCAGATGCCGCCGGACACCACGCTGACCCCCCTTTCCCGCACTATCGGTGACGATCAGATCGTCGATGAAATGATTTTCCAGTTCACGCACACGATCAAAATGGACTGGATGCTCCCCGGCGTCGAGCCCACCGGCAAGCGCGTCGAAGTGCCGCTGGTCGCGATCGTCCGCCTGCGCGGCGACAAGCTTGCGCATGAGCATATTTATTGGGATCAGGCGTCGGTGCTGGTGCAACTCGGCTTGCTCGACGCGGGGAAACTGCCGGTGGCCGGAGTGGAGAGCGCGCGGAAAGCGGTGAATCCGAAACTCGCCTCCCGGGCCTTGGGCGTCTGAACCGCTGGTATATAATCGCCAGACACAGCTTTTATCAGACGGACATTTTGAATCGCGGCACAACGGGGAAGGGGACTGCCGCATGTCTACTGCATCGGTATCGATTTCGCGCGACGGGCAACGGGGCTCGTGGCTGCGCGCCAAGTACGTATTATTCCTGCTGGTCGGCGCGATGCTGGCCTATGTTGTGGGTCACAATGAGCGTTTTCTGATCGACGCCAGGGATCCGGAATGGTTGCATATCCAGCCGTTCAAGTGGTGGCTTCTGCCGCACGGATTGACCGCGGCTTGCGCGCTCCTGCTGGGTCCAATGCAGTTTTCCGACCGTCTGCGCCGGCGGTTCGCGAAGCTTCATCGTGTCGCAGGACGATTCTATGTCGCCGGAGTTTTGGTCGGCGCTCCGCTGGGTTTCTATGTCCAATATATTCAGGAGCCCGCGGGAGCATCGCGTTCCTTCACCGCGGCGGCCGTCGTGCAAACCGCGACGTGGATCCTGACTACCTTGATCGCGTTCGCGTACATCCTGAAAGGAAACGTCCAGCAGCATCGGGTCTGGATGACGCGCAGTTTCGCGGTCGCCCTGGTGTTTCTCGAAGTGCGCGTGATCCTCGGTGTCACGGGATGGGAGACGCGCGGACCGGCGATGGTCGAATCGGTGGTCTGGTTCTGCAATACGATGTCGATCTTCCTCGCTGACATCGTTCTGCAATTCCAGGAGCCCGGGCGCACCCGCGCGGTCAAGTCGAGAGCCGCCGAGGCTTAACGCCCTTCCGGCTTTTCCTGGGGACCGAAGGTCTTTCCCGCCCCGGCGGCCAGCGCCTGTTTCTCCGTGTCACTCAGCCTGGCCGCGGGGTGCATCGGAAGATAGAACCACGGCGGCATCTCACCGGTTGCGACCTGATCGGCGATGTCCTTGGCATGGCGTTGCGGACCGTCCCATGCGGTGAAATTCAGGTGACGCCGTCCGCAGCCCACGTCATGCGCGAGCAGCCAGGACACCGGCGCGACGTAGGAATACCAGGGCCAGACCGTCTGATTGCTGTGGCAATCGAAGCAGGCGCGCCGGAATAATTCCCGCGTCTGCGGCGAATCCCACGCAGGCTCTTTGGTCACCGGAGGATTCGTGTGGTCATGGCCGAAGGGGACCAGTTGAATCACCAGGGTGGTCGCCAAAATCCACTTCCAGATCTTGCCGAGCATTTTTACAGGATAACGGAGACTGCGATTTCGTCAGCTCGCTGATACCACCTGAATTGCAAAGATGCGAACAGCGAGCCGCGGCCACAGGGAGCGGTTTAACGCCCGGGTTTCCACTCAGCGGACCACAATCGATGAAATCCGGTCGTTCCACGTGTGGCCATCTCGAAATCGCTGCGTCCGCAGATCGCCGATGTCGCGGCGAAACTCCGCGCTGCCGCCGCTGAAGTTGCGATCGTTAAAAACCACGACGCGCGCTTTGCCGAAAAGCTGAATCGACGAAATGTTGTCGCCGAAATTTCCTGGCAGCCGCTCCAGTCGGTCGCCGCGATTCACGCAGAACCGGTCGCCTCGAAAACCCTGTTCTTTGAAGAAGCACGCGCCGGTACGAGGCATCGGACGATTATTCCAGGACCGGTCCCAGTTCGGATTGCCGCGATAAATCCACGGATCCTGAGCGAATGCCGCAACCGCACACAAGACAAGGCCGAAGGCAATGAGAACTCGTTTCATCAAGCCTATTCTACTGCCTACAGCGCTCGAGCAATCGCATCCGCGTCGTTCGGCACCACCACGCTTTGATTGCCGAAGCGCGATTCGATCCGCGCGCCATCGGGAGCCTTTAACTGGCCGGTGTGATAGCGATAAATATAGTCGGGATCCTTGAGAACATTTCCCGTGAGCACCGCGACGACGTCCGCATCGCGCGCGACCACGCCTTGCGCGGTCAGCTTTCGCAATCCCGCGAGCGTCGCCGCCGACGCCGGTTCGCATCCGATGCCGCAGCGCCCGATGATCGCTTTCGCGTCGGCGATCTCCTGCTCGCTGACTTTGTCCACCACTCCGCACGACGATCGAATTTCATGCAATGCCTTGGGCCACGACACCGGATCGCCGATGCGGATCGCCGTCGCCAGCGTCTCCGGTTTTTCGACCGCCCGAAATTCGCCGCCGCGCTGCATGAAATCGTAAAACGGCGCCGATCCTTCTGCTTGAATGACGGCCAGCCGCGGCATTTTGTCGATCAGACCAAGTGCGTGCGCCTCGCGCAGCGCCTTGCCGAATGCCGATGTGTTGCCCAGATTGCCGCCCGGCAGCACGATCCAATCCGGCGCGCGCCAGTCGCGCTGATCGAGCATTTCGAAGATGATCGTTTTTTGTCCCTCGATCCGAAACGGATTCACCGAGTTCAGCAGATAAATTCCCAGACGCTCGGCGAGCACACGCACCAGCGCCAGGATCTGATCGAAATTCGCCTCCACCTCGAACGTGCGCGCGCCGTACTCCAAAGCCTGCGCTAACTTCCCGAAGGAAATATTTCCATGCGGCAGAAAAATCAGAGCCTCGATTCCAGCCGCCGCCGCATACGCCGCCATCGAGGCCGACGTGTTCCCGGTCGACACGCACGCGACCCGCTTCATTCCCAGGCGCCGCGCCTGCGCGACGCCGCACGTCATGCCGTTGTCCTTGAACGATCCGGTGGGATTGAATCCCTGATGCTTGAATGTCAGGCGATCCAGTCCGCCATATTCTGCGGCGGCCGGGGCGTCGAGCAGCGGCGTGTTTCCTTCACGCAACGTCGTGACCTGCGCGTAATCGCCGAGAAACGGAAACAGCTCGCGATAGCGCCACACACCGCTCTGATCGAGTGGCGCGTTCGACATTCTGCGTTCCCGAAAGACGCGCTTCAGATCGCACGCATCGATCGCGCCATAAACCGCTTCGAGCAGTCCGCCGCATTTCGTGCAGTTATACAGGACATCCGTAATCGCGTACCGCGCGCGGCAGTCCGCGTTGAAGCAAATCAGCTCCGCCATATGTTCTAACTTTAGATGATGCTCGCCGTTTATCTCGAATCCGGACGCGTCGAAGTCCGCAAACAGCCGCTGCCGCGCATCGCCGAAGGATTTGCGCGGATCCGCATGCTGGCCGCCGGAATCTGCTCTACCGACCTCGAACTCCAGCGCGGCTACTACGGATTTTCCGGCACGCCCGGACATGAATTCGTCGGTGAAGTGGTCGCGTGCGAAGACAAGAAGTGGATTGGCGAGCGCGTCGCCGGCGAAATCAATCTCGCCTGCGGACATTGCGACTGGTGCGCGCGCGGGCTCGGCCGCCATTGCCCCACGCGCACCGTGCTCGGCATCGTGAAGCATCCCGGCGCGTTTCGCGAATTTCTCACGCTGCCGGTCCGCAACCTGCGTCGCGTGCCTGCTTCGATTCCACTGGAACACGCCGTCTTCATCGAGCCGGTCGCGGCCGCGTGCGAGATTCTCGATCAGGTCCGCATTGCGAAACGCGAGCGCGTCGCAGTGCTCGGCGACGGCAAACTCGGCCTGCTGATCGCGCAGGTCTTGCAGGCGCACGGCGCCGAAGTGCATCTTTTCGGGCGGCATCGGGAGAAACTTAAGATCGCGCAAAATGCAGGAATTTGCGTCGAAAAAGTGGCTAAAATGCCGCATTCTGCCTATCGTTTCGTCGTGGATGCGACCGGATCGGCCGAGGGACTGCGGTCGGCGGTCGCGATGACGGAGCCGCGCGGGACGGTCATCATGAAATCGACGGTGCACGGCCTTGTCCCGATCGACACCGCCGCGGTGATCGTCCCTGAGATCACGCTGGTGGGCTCGCGTTGCGGACGTTTCGAGCCAGCCGTCAAACTGCTCGCATCGGGTAAAGTGCGTGTCGGCGATCTGATCTCCGAAGAATTTCCGCTCGATCGCGCGCCGGAAGCGTTCGCGCGCGCAGCGACGAAAGGCGTCCTGAAAATCCTGCTTCGGCCGCCGTCCTAGTGGCGGCTGCGCGCGACGGTAAAATAACTCATGCTCCGAAAGGCCGCGTTGCTTCCCGCCGTCTTGATTCTGTCTTCCTGCTCGGTCAAAAAATACGCGATCAATCAGCTCGGCGACGCGCTCGCCGGCACCGGTACGAGCTTCGCCGCCGACGACGATCCTGAACTCATCCGCGCCGCGGTGCCGTTCAGCCTCAAGCTGGTCGAAAGCCTGCTTCTCGAAAGCCCGCGCCACGAAGGATTGCTGCTCGCCGCGTCCCGGGGCTTCACGCAGTTCGCCTACGCGTTTGTCCAGGAAGACGCCGACGAGCTTCAGGACACCGATCGCGTCCGCTCCGCGCAGATGCGCGCCCGCGCCGCGAAGCTTTACATCCGGGCCCGCAACTACGGCCTCCGCGGACTGGAAGTGCGCCACAAAGATTTCATCGCGCGCCTGAAAGCGAATCCGAAAGAGGCCGTGAAGGAGCTGAAAAAGCCTGAGGTCGAGCTGATGTACTGGACCACGCTCTCCTGGGCCGCCGCGCTCTCCGCCTCGCACGACTTCGCGATGCTGCCCGAAATCCCGCGCTTCGAAGCGCTCGCCGACCGAGTCCTGGAACTCGACGATACCTACGACGAAGGCGCCATTCACGGCTTTCTGATTACCTATGAAATGTCCCGCTTGAACCCGAAGCCGGATCGAGTCGCGCTCGCGAAGGCGCATTTCGATCGCAACATCGCGCTCGCGAATGGCCACCAGGCCGCGCCGTTCGTGACGTACGCCGAAAACGTGCTCGTGTTTCAGAAAGACAAGGCCGGTTTCCAGCAGATGCTGCAGCAGGCCCTGAAAATTGACGTCAACCCCTGGCCCGAGCATCGCCAGTTGAACCTCTTCATGCAGCGCCGCGCCCGCTGGCTGCTATCGCGCACCGATAAATTGTTTCCCGCGCCGAAATCGTGATGCCCACACTCGGGGAATTTCGAAACGAACTTCTCCGGGCGTTCCCGCCGCGACGTTTCGACGGACTGGTCTCCGATCACTATGAATGTGATGAAGGTCCGATGCTCAGGCGCGAATTAAGCGGAAAGAGCTGGGTTGCGTCACTCGCATGACGACTCGGACCGCGCCTTAGAGTATTGGTCTGGTCATCGCGGCGAGCCGCCGGTTGATGCGCAAACTCAGCTGGCGGTATACAACCCCATCGCCTTTTTCACGACTTCCACAGTCTCCGCAGCGATCGGCGTGATCCGCTTCGCGCCCTCGTCGAGCACCTTCGCGACGTAGCCAGTCTCATCCATGATCTGCTTGTAGCGCTCCTGAATCGGCGAAAGCGCCGCGACCACCGCTTCGGCAACCTGTTTCTTCAGATCGCCATAACGCATCCCCGAAAAATGAGCGCGCACGTCCACATCGAGCGCGCCCGTGAAGGCCTGATAAATCGTCAGCAGATTCTGCACGCCCGCGCCCATCGTTTCGAAATCGACGGCCGGATTCGAATCCGTGGTCGCCCGCATGATCTTCTTGCGGATCACCTCCGGCGGATCCAGCAGACTCACCGCGTGCCCGCTTCCCGTCGCCGACTTGCTCATTTTTTTATCCGGCTCGTCGAGCCCCATGACGCGCGCCCCGACGCTCGGCAGATGTGTCGCCGGCATGACGAAAGTCTCGCCATAGAGCGAATTGAATCGACCCGCGATATCGCGCGCCAGTTCCAGATGCTGCGACTGATCGTCGCCCACCGGCACGATCGCCGCGTTGTAGAGCAGAATGTCCGCGGCCATCAATACCGGATATTGCAGCAGCCCGTCGCCGATCGTTTCCTGCGCCGCCGATTTCGCTTTGTACTGCGTCATTCGCTCCAGCCATCCGACCGGTGTGACGCACGTCAGCATCCAGGCCAGCTCCGCATGCTGCGGAATCGCCGACTGCACCACCAGCGACGAGTGCGTCGGGTCGATCCCGATCGCGAGCAGCATCCCCGCCAGCTCTTCGATCTTTTGCCGCAGCTCTTTCGGCTCCTGATAAATCGTGACGGCGTGAAGGTCGACTATGCAATAGATGCTTTCATAGTCATACTGGATCTTGGCCCAGTTCTTCAGCGCGCCCAGATAATTTCCGATGTGCGGGCTGCCGGTGGGTTGAATGCCTGAAAATACTCGCTTCATGAGATGTTGGGGGAAACTTCCATCGTAAACGATGTCCGCATTGAAAAGTGGGTCTACGGCGGCGACGCCCTGGCCCGTATCGACGGTAGAGTCGTTCTCGCGCCCTTCACCTTGCCGGGCGAACTCGCGCGTATCGACATTCATGACGATATCCACGCCGACCTGAACGAGATCGTCGAACCAGCGCCCGAGCGTGTCGAGCCGCCATGCCCGATCTTCGCGCGCTGCGGCGGCTGCCATTATCAGCACGCGCCCTACGAATTTCAGCTCGCGCGCAAAGTCGAGATTCTGCGCGAGCAGCTCCGCCGCGTCGGCAAGATCGATTATCAGGGCGAGATCGATACCATCAGCGGACCGCCGCTCGAATATCGCAACCGCTCGCAATTTCACATCGCCGACGGCCGCATCGGGTATCTTGCCTGGCGCTCGCACGATCTGGTCGAGGTGAAAGATCGCTGCCCCATTTCTTCGCCGCGCGTGAACGAAACTCTCGCGCTGATCCGCGAGCGCATGCAGGGACCGCACTTTCCGCGCTTCGTCCGCGAGCTGGAAATTTTCACCAATGAAACGGAGGTGCAGGTCAACGCGATCGAAACCGAGCGTCCGCTGGCCCGCGCGTTCTACGATTCGCTTAACTCCGTCGTCGCGCTCGAATATTCCACGGCTCATGGAAACTTCCGCGTCAGCCCGCATTCGTTTTTTCAGGTGAATCGATTCCTGATTGACCCGATGATCGATCGCGCGGTGGCTCGCGCCGAAGGCGACACCGCGCTCGATCTGTATTCCGGCGTGGGATTGTTCGCGCTGCCGCTCTCGAAGAAATTTCAGAAAGTGACCGCCGTCGAATCGGGAACCTCCGCGATTCGCGATTTGCAGTACAACGCCCCGCAGGTTGCGGCAGACCAGTCGCGCGCCGAAGATTATCTGGCGAAACTCACCGCGACTCCCGATTTCGTCCTCGCCGACCCGCCACGCGCGGGACTCGGCAAATCGGTGGTCGCGCATCTGAAACGTCTCGCGCCGCCGAGGATCACCATCGTGTCGTGCGACCCCGCAACCCTCGCCCGCGACGTCGCGGCGTTGGCCTACAAGATCGATCGCGTCACGTTGATCGACCTTTTCCCGCAGACCTACCACATCGAAACGATCGTGGAGCTGACCTCCGCCTGAAAGCGCGGCTCTTTGCCGCCATCCATCCCTTCACCGCGACCCTGACAAAGAGCCGCGACTGCGAAGGAGCGGGCGTCGATCGCTTCACAGAACTCTCCCTCCGGTCGGGGCGCGTCGCATCCATCGGGGAACAGGCGGGCGTCTCCCGCGCATTCTTCTCAAATCTTGATCTAAATCGTGATTGTTGCTACTGTGTTCATGACAGCTCAGAAATTGAGGAATGCTCGGGAAGGCGGTGAAAATCCGCCACTGCCCCGCAACTGTAATCGGCACGTTAAGGCCGGGACAAATCACTGCGCAAGCGGGAAGATGAGTTCCAGGTAGGGCCGCCGTAAGTCAGGAGACCGGTTCCTCGATACCGACTAAAGAACGTCTCGAGGGAGAACGTCTCATGACCACTCTTTTCCTTTTTCTCGCATTCAACGTGCGCGGGATCATTCTCGATCCTGCGAACAGACCGGTCGAAGGCGCCAAAATCGCCTGCGGCTCGGAAACCACGCTCACCGATTCCCGCGGCCAGTTCGAATTTCAAACCGCGCCCTGCACCGCCACTGTGACCAGGGACGGTTTCGCGACGAAAACCCTTCGCCTCGACGATACGCAGCAAGCCTCGATTGTCTTGTCGCTTGCGCCTACCAGCGACCGGGTCGTCGTCACCGCCACCGGCGCTCCCGTGACCACTGAAGAAGCCGGCGTCTCTGCCTCCGTTTTCACCGCGCGCGATTTCGCGGTCCGCAACAACCCGTCCTTGCAGGATTATCTGCGCGATGTCCCGGGTCTCAACATCGTCCAGACCGGACGCAACGGTGGAGTCACGTCGCTTTTCGCGCGCGGCGGCGACAGCAGTTCGACGCTCGTTCTGCTCGACGGCGTCCCGCTCACCGAACCCGGCGGCGCGATCGACCTGGTGCATCTCACGACCGCGGGGATCGACCGCATGGAGGTCATCCGCGGGCCTGAAAGCGCGCTCTTCGGAGCTGAAGCCGCCAGCTCCGTCGTCCAGATCTTCACGCATCAGGGCGACCCCGAAAGCAATCGTCCGCACGGCGCGGTCGCCTATGAGCGCGGATCTTTTTCGACGGACCATTGGACCGCGTCGATCGACGGCGGTCTCGCCCAGCGCCTCGATTACGCCTTCACCGCCGATCAATTTCGCACCACCGGCGAATTTCCCAATGACGCGTATCGCATTACCAGCGGCACCGCGAACCTCGGCTATCGTTTCAGCGACAAGATCACCGCGCGCGCCATCTTTCGCGAATACGATTCCTACACCGGCGTCCCCGGCCAGGTATTCTACGGTCTCACCGACCCTTACGCCACCGAAACCGCGCGCGATTCCACCATCGGCATTCACGTCGACGATGCCCGCACGTCCCGCTTCGTCGAACGCTTCAGCTTCGGTTATCATCGCCTGGCCGACAATTTCCAGGATCCCGGCCTGGGCGATCCGCAGACCATCGACGGCCTGGTCCGCACGGTTCCTGCGAATCCCGTGCCGTACGTTTACTTCGTCGGGCTCGGCAGTGTCGCGACGCCCGCGACCAGCGTGCAGTCGTATACGAACTATCCCTTCGCCAGCGAAGGGCTCACGCTTACCGATCGAACCAACGCGGAATATCAAGGCACACTGACGCACACCGGAGGGGCGCTGGTGTTCGGTTATCAGTTTGAACGGCAGGCCGGAGTCGTTTCCGCAGGCGACGTCGCGCGCTACGACAACGGCATTTTCCTTCAGGAACAGTACGCGCTCACGCCGCGCATCTTTGTTACTGGGGGAGCACGCTTCGAACAGTCCAGCACCTTCGGATCGAAATTCGCCCCGCGCGGATCCGTCACCTTCCGCCTGCCCACCGAGACATTCGTCCGCTTCAGCGCCGCGCGCGGCATCACCGAACCTTCTTTGCTCGAAAATTACGCGCGCGAATCGTTCTTCGTCGGCAACCCGTCGCTGCGGCCTGAAAAAACCAACAGCTATGAACTCGGCGTCTATCGCGAATGGTTTCATCGCCGCCTTCGCACCGACGTCGCTCTGTTCCGCAACACCTTCACCGACCTGATCGAGTTCGACTTCACCAATTTCCCCGGCACCTGGCTGAACGTCAATCGAAGCTGGGCTCACGGCGGCGAAGCGACCGCTACTTATCGCATCGCGAAATCCATCTCCGCCCGCGCCGCTTATACGCGGCTCTACACGCGGATCACGCAAAGCACCGCCGGCGACCTGGGCCAGGAACTGCTGCGCCAGCCGCGCAACTCCGGTTCTGTTTCCCTCGAACTGACGCCGCGCCGCTTCGCCCTGATCGTTGGCGCGCGGATCGTCGGCGAGCGCCGCGATTCCGATTTCGTCTTCGGCGTCAATCGCAACCTTGGCTACGAATACGTCTACATCAGCGGATCCTGGCAGATGACGAGCCACGTCTCGCCGTATATTCGTATCGAAAACGCCGCGGATGAGCTCTATCAGGAAGCGCTCGGCTACAGTTCGCTGTCGCGCACCGCGCTCGGGGGCGTCAAACTAACATGGTGATCTCAACGTGCTGAGGCGCGGTTTCATTTCGCTGCTGCTTGCCGCGACGCTCGCCGTTGCGCAGCCGCGGCGCATCGTCTCCACCACGCCCAGCATCACCGAGCTTCTCTACGCCCTCGGCCTGGGCGACCGTGTCGTCGGCGTGACCCGCTTCTGCCGCTACCCGCCCGAGGCGCAGAAAAAAACGATCATCGGCGATTACATCAACCCGAATATCGAGGTGATTGCGTCCCTCAAACCCGACCTCGTCATCGTTCAGCAAAACCCGGTTCGCTTGACCGAGCGCCTCAACGCGATGCACCTTCACACGCTCGAAATCGATCAGCAGAATACCGGGCTCGAAGACGGCGTCTACAAATCCATCCGCACCGTCGGCGACGCCACAGGAGCCTCGGCGCGCGCCGCGCAGCTCATCTCGACCATTCGCGCCGGCCTCGACTCGGTGCGCTCGAAAGCCGCCGCGTATAAGCCCAAGCGTGTGATGTTCGTCGTCGGCCGATCCCCCGGCCGCCTCGACGGATTGATCGTGGTGGGCCGCGCATCGTACCTGAACGAGGTGATCGCCATCGCCGGCGGCGAAAACGTGTTTCGCGATGCTGTCGCTCCGTATCCCGAAATCTCGCTCGAATCGGTGATCGGACGGAATCCCGAAGTGATCGTCGACATCGGCGACATGTCCGAAGACGTGGTCACCGAACAGCACAAGCGCGAGATTATCGCGCTGTGGCGGCGCGCTCCCGTTCTCGCCGCAGTGCAACAGAACCGCGTCTTCGCGATTGCTCCCGATATGTTTCTGGTCCCCGGCCCGCGCGTGGTCGACGCCGCACGAGCCCTGCTCGCGATTTTCCATCCGGAGGCGAAGTGATCTTTCGCGTCCGCAACGCCGGTTTCGCGTATGGACTCGCGGACGCGAGCTTTGAAATCTCTGGCCCCGGCCTCATCGCGATCGCGGGCCCGAACGGCGCAGGAAAATCGACGCTCGTCGGCATCATGGCCGGACTGCGCAAGCCCTACACGGGTTCGTGCAGTTACGACGGAGTCGAACTCAGCCGCTGGCGCCGCCGCGATTTCGCGCGACGCGTCGCGTTCCTGCCGCAGACGGTCCGTTTCGATTTCCCGTTCACTTCCGAGCAGGTCGTCATGATGGGCCGCACCCCGTTCGCCGGCGGATGGTTTGAATCTCCCGAAGACCACGCCGAAGTCGAGCGCGCCATGGAGACCACCGATACCCTCGCCTTCCGTTCCCGCGATTTCCGCTCGCTTTCCGGCGGCGAGCGCCAGCGCGTCATTCTCGCCTCCGCCATCGCCCAAAAACCCGAAGCGCTGCTGCTCGATGAACCCACCACGTTTCTCGATCTCAAACATCAACTGGCGATCTATCGCCTGCTGGCCGGGCTCGCCCGCCAGGGAATGCTCGTTGTCGCGGTAACGCATGATCTCAACCTCGCTTTGCAATTCTCCGATCGCGCCCTGATTCTCAACCGCGGACGCATCGCCGGCGATGGACCGCCGCGCCAAGTGTTGAATCCAGGGCTGATCGCGGAAGTGTTTGATGTGAAAACGCGCATCCGCGAAGGGTGGCTGCAGTATGAAGCGTGAACGCCGCGCGCGGCCGATCCTGCTCTCGCTGCTGGTGCTGATCGTGACCGCGATCGCGACGCCGCTGATCGGCAGCACGCACATCGATCTGGGCCGCGCCTTCGCGCACGTTTCGCCCGACTATGAAATCTTTTTCTTCGCACGGCTCCCGCGAGTCCTGCTCGCATTGATCGGCGGCGCGGCGCTATCCGTCACTGGCGTTCTGTTCCAATGCATGCTGCGCGACCCGCTGGCCGAGCCTTACACGCTGGGCGTATCGTCGGGCGCATCCGTCGGAGCGGTGCTCGCCATTTGTTTTGGATTCCGTCCCGTCGGACTCCTCTCTCTTCTGGGCGCCGTCATCGTTTTGCTGATCGTCGTGGGAGTCGCGCTCGAAGGACGGCGGCTTTCTTCATTCACGCTGCTGCTGACCGGCGTCACGATGAACAGCATGGCCTTTGCGATCATCATGTTTCTTCACAACCTGGCGACGTTTTCGCAGTCGTTCGCGATCTCGCGCTGGCTGATGGGCGGACTCGATGCCGTTGAATACTCCACGATTGGATGGCTCGCCGCCGCGGTGATCCCGGTTTCGATTGTGGTGATGCTACGCGCGCCGCAATGGAATCTTCTCTCGATCGGCGACGATTGGGCCGCATCGCGCGGTATCTCGACTTCGGCGCTCACGATGACCGGCTACATCGCGGGCTCCATTCTTACCGGGCTGGTCACCGCGCTCACCGGGCCCATCGGATTCGTCGGCCTCATCGTTCCGCACGCCTTGCGGATCCGCCTGGGAGCGGATCATCGTGTGCTGCTGCCGTGCTCGTTCCTGCTGGGCGCGGCGTTCCTGTGCGTCTGCGATACACTGTCGCGTACCGTGATCGCGCCCACCGAAATTCCCGTCGGAGTGCTGACCGCGCTGGCCGGCGGTCCGTTTTTCATCTGGCTGCTCCGCTCGCGCCGCAGGAGCCTATGGCTGTAATCCTGATCGGCGGAGGCGCGCGCAGCGGAAAAAGCCGCTATGCCCTGGAACTGGCAAGAATGCGGGCCAAGCGGCTCGCATTCATCGCCACCGCGCGACCCGTTGACGACGATATGGCCTCGAGAATCGCCCGCCATCGTGCCGATCGCGATCCCGAATTTCAAACCATCGAAGAGCCGCTCGAAATCGCCGATGCGATTCGCTCCGCCGGCGACGGCGCAATCGTCGTAGATTGCCTGACGCTGTGGCTCTCGAATCTCATGGTCGCCAAACGCGACGTCGCGAAAGAAGCGGAACGCGCCATCGCCGCGGCCCGGCAAGCGACCGTCATTTTCGTCACCAACGAAGTCGGCTGCAGCATTCATCCCGAAACCGCGCTCGGCCGCGAGTTTCGCGATCAGGCCGGCATCCTCAATCAGCGGATCGGCGCCGCATCGGACGAAATCTACTGGATGGTCTTCGGCCATCCTTTGCGCGTGAAATGATGCGGACCCTTCTCAGCGCGATCTCTTTTCTCACGATCGTTCCCGTCGGCCGGACATCCGTGCCATCGGGCCGCGCGGCGGCGCTGTTCCCGCTGGTCGGCGCGATCCTCGGCGCGGCCGGCGCCGGCATCTATCTCGCGGCTGGATCAGTCCTGCCGTCTTCGATCGCCGCGCTCCTCGTTGTGACGTTCTGGTCGGCAATCTCAGGCGTCCTGCACGAAGACGGGCTCGCCGACGTTGCCGATGCTCTGCGCGCGGGGCGTTCTCAGGCAAAAATGCTTGCGATCCTGAAGGACAGCCGCATCGGCACGTTCGGCGCCGTCGCGATCGTCCTCAGCATCGTCGCGCGATGGCAGGCCGTCGAGCATCTCTCGACCGACCGCCTCTTCGAAGTTTTCATTGCCGCACAAGCCGTTCCGCGCGCCGCGATCGTTGCGCTGGCGTGGGTGTCGCGACCCGTTGGCACCGGCCTCGGCCTCGCGTTTTCTTCGACGCTGAACACCACCGCCGCTGTCGCCGCGATCGTTCAAGGCATCGCCGCCGCGTTCGCCTGCGGACTGCGTCCCGGGCTCGTCATCGTTCTCGGCGCTTATCTCGCGATTCGTTTCGCGCAGGCGTATTTCTACAAACGAATTGGCGGCGTCAACGGCGATTGCCTCGGCGCGACCGAACAAATTCTCGAAATCTTCATCCTGATCCTGTTCACATGCCGCAACTGTTCCTGGTGAGACACGCCGAGCCCGAATTGACCGGCGTACTGCTCGGGCACTGCGATCCTGAGCTGAGCCAAGCGGGCCGCGAGCACGCGTCCTCGCTGCTGACGGACGTTGGCCTGTTCGTCATCTACACGAGCCCGCTGCGCCGCGCGCGCCAGACCGCCGAGATCGTTGCGCGCGGCGCGCACATCGAAATCGTCGACGATCTGCGCGACATCTCCTTCGGCGCGTGGGACGGACGCCGATGGGTGGAAATCGAGAAAAGCGATCCGGTGTGGGCCGCGCGAAAACTCGCCGACTGGAGCGGCGTCACGCTTCCCGGCGCCGATCGCTGGAGCGATTTCGCCGCCCGCGTCCGCCGCGCATTTCGGACGATTCGCGACGGCCCGCGCCCGGCGGCGGTCGTAGCCCACGCCGCGGTCCACAATGTGATCGCCGGCGTCGATCTTCCCTATGGTGGCGTCCATGAAATTTAACATCGAGCGCATCTCCAACCCGTCTCTCGAACAGCGCATCCAACGGCGGCTCGATTCGCTGACCAAACCACAAGGCAGTCTGGGACGGCTCGAATCGCTCGCCCTGCAGATCGGGCTGATTCAATCGACCGATATGCCGCGCGTCGAGAGCAAAGCGATGGTTGTTTTCTGCGCCGATCATGGAATCGTCGCGGAAGGCGTCAGTCCGTTTCCGGCTGAAGTGACGCGACAGATGATGGCGAATTTCCAGGCGGGCGGCGCCGCCATCACCGTGTTGTGCCGCCATTATGGAATCGATCCTGTGATCGTCGACATGGGCGTCGGCCGCCCGACCCGCAACTTCGCGCGCGAGGCTGCCATGACGCGCGCCGAGGCTGAAGCCGCCATCGCGCGCGGCATGTCGTTCGCCGATTCGGCCGATCTGCTAGGCGCCGGCGAAATGGGGATCGGCAACACCACTTCAGCCGCCGCGCTTCTTAGCGCGATCGCGGGACTGGATCCGTCGGAGACCGCGGGCCGCGGAACGGGCCTCGACGATGCCGGCGTTTCTCGAAAAATCGACGCTATCCGCCGCGCGCTGGCGCTGCATCGTCCCGACCCGGCAGATCCGATCGGAGTTCTCGCCGCGCTCGGCGGATACGAAATTGCCGCGATCGCCGGCCTGATCCTGGGAGCCGCCGAACGCCGTCGCGCCGTCGTCGTCGACGGATTCATCTCCTGCTCGGCCGCTCTGATCGCGAAAGCCATCGCGCCTGCCTCGCTCGATTACGTCGTCTTCTCGCATCGCTCGGCGGAGCGCGGCCATCGCGCGATGCTCGACCATCTGGCCGCCCGGCCTCTGTTTGATCTCGACCTGCGCCTCGGCGAAGGCAGCGGCGCGGCGCTCGGAATCAATTTAATCGAGACGTCGGTCAAACTTTATCGTGAAATGGCGACATTTGACAGCGCCGGTGTCTCTAACCTCTAAATTCAATCCATGCCCGCGGGCAAACTCTGGAACGACCTGAAAGCACGGCGTGAGAAGTTGCCCGGCTATCACCAGGAGTTCGAGATTACACGCACCTTCAAGCTGGCGCATAACGACCAATCGTCGAAATGGCAGATCGTTGTCGACGCGACCGGCGAAGAATGGCGGGAAAAGGCGGTCACCGGCGGGGGAAATCAAATCCGTATTTTCGGCAGTGCCGGCTTTTTTCTGATCGAAGAAGGGGGCGAGGAATTCGTCCGACTGAAGGCGAAGGATCGCGATCCCGTTCCCGGTCCCTACCTGCCTGAGGACGCCGATTGGTCGAAGGCGAAAGAGCGCGAGAGGCGGGCCTGTGGTTTGTCGAGACGCGAGGATGTGTGCGCGCTTTTCGAAGTGCCGCTCCGGCCCTGGAGTCGTGCCGAAGGTATTCGTGCGACCCGCATGAACGAAGGGCTTGCGCGCGTTCTGGTCGATACGGAAAACGGACTGGTGATTTCGCTGGTCACGACGGAAGCGATTATTTCTCCGCGGGCAGATTATGTGCTGAACGTCAGCTATGTGCTGAAGAGCATGCGCTATGGCCAACCGCCGGAGCGCGCGCTGTTTCAGCTTCCGTCGCCCGATTTGCACGAAGTGAAGGAATTGTCGCGATGGAACGCCGCGAAGATTACGCGGAAGCTTGGCGGCAAAGCGGCGCCGGACCTCTCGCTGGTCGATATCGAAGGGAAGCCGCTGTCACTCTCTTCGTTCAAGGGAAAAATTGTTCTGCTCGCGGTGGTCGAAAAATTTCTGAAAGCGTCCGCACGATTTTCCGGTCGTCCTGACGACGGAGAACGAAATGCCCGAGGCATACCAGATCGGCGTGTTGCCCACTTATATGGTGATCGACAAAGACGGAACCATTTTCGCCGCCGTCGAAGGCGACCAGGGATTTGCTGAGCTTCGCAAACTGCTCAAGAAGTCCGGACTCGAACTGGATTGACCGGCAGTCAGCCGCGCAGATTGCCCATCAGAACCCGCAGCGCGATCTTCGGATGCATCACGCTGGGCGGCGGCGCCACCAGGTTCGCCACCTTCAGGAACGCGGCTGAGGCGACCGGGTCGCGATGCGCCGCCTTGTGCAGCTTCGCCATGTACCAGTTGATAAAATCGACGCCCTTGCTGCGCGGACCCACGGTTTCGGGGATCCGCAGGTCGCTGCCGACGGCGATGCTCCAGGGCGAATCGACCACTTTCGATGCGCGGCGGAAAAAATCGCGCGCGGAAAATCCCGCCTGGAATGATTCGTCCAGAGCCGCCGCCTGAAGCGCCGCCGCGGACATTCCCTGTCCGTAGATCGGATTGAAACTGCAGATCGCGTCGCCGAAGACGCAGAACCCATCGGGAAAGTTTTCGAGCTTCTCATAGCGCCGCCGCACGCTGGCCGGAAACCGCGCGGAATGCGCCTCGCCGATCGGCTCCGCTTTCGAGATCACATCATAGATGTCGCGCGCCGGCAGCGTTCGCGCAAATTCGATGAATCCGTCGAGTTCCAGAGGCGCGTAGTTTCCGAAGTAAGCGATCAGCGTGACGGTCCAGCGCAGTCCTTCTTGTGCGAGCATCACTCCGCCGCGCCGGCCTTCCGGAGTCGGCGGCGTCACCACCGCGCCGTCGCCATTGAGGTCCTGCTCGCAGCGGCGGAACAGCCGCGTCGTGTAGCCGATCGCCACCTCGACGCGCTCCTCTTCTGCCTTCGAATATCCCAGCGATTCGAGCCACGCCGGCGCGTGTGATCCGCGGCCCGTCGCATCGAGCACCAGGTCGGCGGCGATCGATTCTTTGGGCGTGCGGACTCCGGTGACGCGCTTTTTGTCCGCGCTGGTTTCGAGCGATTCGACCACGCAATCCTGCAGCGCCGACAGGTTGCGGATCGCGAGCACGCGCTCCCGTACCAGTCCTTCGAGCATCGGACGGCTGATCAGCAATCCTTCCAGGCCGCTGTCGCAGCGCGCCAGATTGCCGCCCTCGAAAAACCAGCGGCTGTCGCGGCCGACGTCGCCGGGCACGGCGCCCACTGCGAACGCGTCCTGGCTGAATCCGGGAAAGAACCGGTCGAGCACGCGTCGTCCGCTATACAACAACGCATGCGAATGGACGCCTTGCGGCACACCGCGCCGCTGCTCGCCCTTGGCTGGAAACGTGTCGCGATCGATCAGTGTGACGCGTTCGTATCGATCCGAAAGAACCCTCGCCGCCAGCAATCCCGCCATGCTGCCGCCGATGACCACGGCATGTTTTCGTTCGCCCATACCCGCCTCCCCGTCTTTTGAGTACGGATCATCTTATCTTTTGGATTCAGCGGGCTCAACCCTCAATTTCAACCCCTCGACGCCGACCACACGAACTTCGTGCCCCACATCCACCGGAGCCGACGACACCGCATCCCAATATTCGCCGTGAACGAATACCTTGCCCCCGGGCGCCAGCGCCGTGCGCGCTTCGCCGATCTCGTCGATCAGCCCGCCGTTCGACATCACCGCCTTGTTCCTCCGCGCGCGCACCACCAGGGTCAACAGGAACATCGTGATCGCCGCGAACGGGAGGCACACCGCCAGCGCGGTCGACAGATGAATACGCACCTCGGGCGGACCGTTGATCAGCAGCAGAGCGCCCAGCACCAGCGCGATCGCTCCACCACCGCCGAGGACGCCGTGCGCGGCGAACTTCGCTTCCAGAATAAACATCGCGATGCCGAGGATCAGCAGCGCCGCGCCGATCCAGTTGATCGGCAGTACGGCGAGTCCCGACAACCCCAGCAGCGCCAGGATTCCTCCGGCGACGCCGGGAAAGATCAGCCCCGGCGTGCTGAATTCGAGATAAATCCCCAGCGCGCCGAGAATCAGAAGAATGAAGGCGAGGTTCGGATCGGCGATGGTCGAAATGATGCGCTCCCGCGCGGACGGCCGGTAATCGATCACCTCAGCTCCCGCGATCTGTAGCGTTGTTTTGCTTCCATCGAAGCGCGAAATTTCGCGGCCGTCGAGCATCGCGAACAACTGCGCCTCGCCCGGCGCGACCAGGTCGATCAATCGATTGTCGAGCGCTTCTTTTTCCGTGAACGCCTTTGCCTTGCGGATGGTCTCCTCCGCCAGTTCCGCGTTGCGCCCGCGCTTGACGACGATGCTGCGCAGCCAGGCCGACGCGTCGTTTTCGACTTTGCTGCGCATCACGGGATCCATCTGCTCGCCCATGAGCACCGGCGACGACGCGCCGGTATTCGTTCCCGGAGCCATCGCGGCCACATCGGCGCATTCGAGAACGAAGAATCCCGCTGACGCCGCACGCCCGCCGGAAGGCTCGACATAGGCGATCACGGGCACGTGAGACGCCACGATCTTTGAGCTGATCTCGCGCGTCGCGTCGAGCAATCCGCCGGGCGTATTCAGCCGCAGCAGCACGGCAGCCGCATTTTCACGACCCGCCTGGTCGATTGCGTTGCCGATGATCTCGACGGTGACGGGATGAATGATCCCATCGACGTTGACTGCAATCACGCGCGGCGCGCCATAGCCCGCCGCCATCACGAAGCTCGCGATCCACAGCAGTTTCATCTCTGCGCCTCCGCGCATCTCTGCGCTTTCCCGGTGAGCTAGTTCAGCGCACCCAGGAAACTTTCCCCCACACCGATCGACGTCCCAAAATTCTGCGCCACGGTCTGCCCGATGTCCGAAAGCGTCTCCCGGACCCCCAGGTTCACGGCTCCGCGCGCCTGCTTGCCATACACCAGCAGCGGCACGAATTCGCGGCTATGATCGGTGGACGGCGTGGTCGGATCGCACCCGTGATCCGCCGTCAGAATCGCCAGATCGTCGTCGCGCAATTTTTCTTCGAGCGACGGCAGCCAGCGATCCACTTCCTCCAACGCCCGCGCGTATCCCTCCACGTCGTTGCGATGGCCGTAGAGCTGATCGAAATCCACCAGGTTGACGAAAATCAGCCCGCTCTCGACCGTATCCATCGCAGCCAGCGTTTTCTGCATGCCGTCCGCGTTGCTCTTCGTTTTTTCGTACTCGCGAATCCCGCGCCCCAGGAACACATCGAAAATCTTGCCGATGCTGAAAATGTCGACGCCGCGATCGGCCAGCCGGTCGAGCAGCATTCCTTTGGGCGGCGGCACCGCATAGTCGTGCCGGTTTGGGGTCCGCATGAACGCGCCCGGAGCGCCGGTGAACGGACGCGCGATCACGCGACCCACTTCGTAGGGACCGCGCAGAATCCCGCGCGCGATTTCGCAAATCTTGTACAGCTCGAACAAAGGAATCACTTCCTCATGCGCCGCTACCTGAAAAACCGAATCCGCTGACGTGTAGACGATCGGCGATCCGGTCCGCATGTGTTCCTCGCCCAGCTCCTTAATGATCTCGGTTCCCGACGCCGCTTTGTTCCCCAGCGTGCGCCGTCCGATCTGTTCTTCGAACGGCTGCATCACCTCGGGAGGAAATCCGTTCGGAAACAGTGGAAACGGTTTTTCGAGATGAATCCCGACCATTTCCCAATGTCCCGTAGTCGTGTCCTTTCCCGGCGAGGCGAGCGTGCATTTTCCAAACGCGCCGATCGGCGAGGCGTCCGGTTCCAATCCTTCCAGCGGCTTGATGTTCGCCAGACCGAGCCTGCACAGGTTCGGCAGATGTAGCGGGCGCTGCTTCGCGATATTCCCCAGCGTGTCGCTGCCCACGTCGCCGTACTTCGCTGCATCGGGCATTTCGCCGATCCCCACACTATCGAGCACGATCCAGACAACCCTCCGGAATGTCATGACTTAATTATTGCGCTCCACAGCACCGCGTTTGTGGTATCCTCGTCCCCCGAACGCCGCTCTGAGGCGGCGAAATTTACTCTGGAGACGAATCCATGCGAATGCTCATGCACCTTCACTTACCCATCGAACCGTTCAATACATTGGTCCGGCAGGGAACGGCCGGCACGAAACTCCGCCAAATTCTGGAAGCCATCAAGCCCGAGGCCGCCTATTTTTCCGAACAACACGGCAAGCGCGGCGGGGTTCTGGTGGTCGATGTGAAGGAGCCCTCCGATGTCCCGCGCCTCGCGGAGCCGTTTTTTCTGCAGTTCAACGCCGAAGTCGAATTTCGAGTCGCGATGACGCCGGAAGATCTCGGCCGCGCGAATCTGGATGCGCTCGGCAAGCAGTGGTCGTAGTCCCTTCGGCACAGAGGCGCGCGCGGTTTAGCGGAAGTATGGGTCGGATTACGTAGGTATTTCCGGCTTTTCACGTAGGGACATTCTTACGTTTTTGGAGAAAAATGGCTACACATGGAAACATTTGTAGCTCGACAACCGATTTTCGATCGCCGTCGGGACGTCTACGGCTACGAACTTCTGTTTCGCTCCGGCGCCGACCAGACGTGCTTCGACGCCAGCGACGGAACGGCGGCGACGCGCCAGGTTGTTTCAAATACCCTGTTTTCCCTGGGGCTCGACCGCGTCCTCTGCGGCAAGCGCGCCTTTCTGAATTTTGACAATACTTTACTGAAAGAAGACCTGCATCGCAATTTTTCCCGCGACGATCTCGTGGTCGAGTTGCTGGAGACGATCTCGGTGGACGATGAAGTGATCGCCGCCTGCTCGCGGCTTCAGCAGGACGGGTTCGCGGTTGCGCTGGACGATTTCGTCGTCGGCAGCGACGCGGAGGTTCTGCTGCCTTTCGCGAAGATTATTAAGGTGGATGTTCTGTCGACGCCGCGCGGCCAGCAGGAAGCCTTGCTGCGCAGCCGTGCCTGGGGGCATTTGACTTTTCTGGCTGAAAAAGTCGAAACACACGATGATTTCGAGTGGACCCGGCATTGCGGTTACGATTTGTTTCAGGGTCATTTCTTTGAAAAACCGGCCACGCTGACCGGAAAAGATCTGTCTTCAGTGAAGCTGGCCTGTCTGGAACTGCTGCGCGAAGTGGCCGCCGCCGAAATCGACTGCAAACAGACCGCGACCATTATCGAACGGGACGTTGCCCTGAGTTACCGGCTTCTCAGTTACGTAAATTCCGCGCTCTTCGGCCTGAGAAAGCGCGTCGATTCGATTGAGCACGCCGTCGCTCTGCTGGGGGCCTCGGGCTTGCGGCCATGGGCGGCCGTCGCCGCGATTCCCACGCTGGCCGCGGATAAGCCGGCCGAATTGGCCGTGCAGGCCCTGGTCCGCGCGCAATTTGCCGATCGCGTCGGGAAACTCGCCGGGGTTTTCGAAGAGGGCGCCGCCTTTCTGATCGGACTTTTTTCGCATCTCGACGCCATGCTGAACCTGCCGCTGGGCGAAGCGGTCAGCAAGGCGGGGATGAGTCCGCACCTCGCCGCGGTTCTGCTGGATGAAGACACCGGACTCACGACGCTCAAGGAAGTCTACGCGCTGGTTCGGAACTATGAGTTGGGCCAGTGGAGCGCGGTCGCGGAAATCGCGGCGCGGGTGAATGTCAACATGGACGAGATCGGCAGGGCCTACACCGAATCGACGTTCTGGACCGCGCAGGCGCTGCATTGGACCAACCGCCGCAAAGATCATCGTTCCAGGCGGCGGCAGAATCTGGCGGGAACATTGAAAGTCCTGTGCGAGGACGACAACGGCCGCCAGCAGATTTTCAACGCGAGCCTGCAAAACATCTCCGAAACCGGAATGCAGTTGCGCGTGACCGAAAAGATCGCGCCGCGCTCGACCATTCTCTGCAACGACGCGAAGCTGAAGATCGCCGGCCGGGGAGTCGTGCGCTATTGCAATCCGGCCCAGGGCCGCTACCTGGTCGGCGTCGATTTCAGCGGCGGCACCGGCTGGCGGGATCCGCTGGATCGCAGATTGCAACGGGCGGGCTAATGTCCGATCACGCCGGACCGGCGGCCGCCAGCAGAAACTCGGCAAAGTCTGTGCCCTGCGCCGTGGCGCCGAGTTGCCGCAGCATCATCGCGACTTGACCGCGGTGATAAGTGGAGTGGTTCGCCAGGTGTTGCATCAAGTGCGCCAGGCTGATCGTCGTATTCCCAACCGGAAGTGTCCGA